>NZ_JASKLY010000022.1:0-57258 GCF_030125545.1 Arthrobacter sp. zg-Y1219 | reverse complement strand
TCTGGGAGAACACGACTTCAAACGGTTCTCCAAAGTATAAAGGGTTGTGTTGATCATGCTGCTTGCGTCCACTATGTGGTTCCCGGATAACAAACCCGTGAGGTTTGTCACCCGTGGAACCGGCACCACCACACCCTTCAGGGTTTGGTGTGCCGTATAATTACAGTTATAACTTCGCTATTGCAACACATTGTTTTTGATGGTGTGTTGTGTTGTGACCATTGATTTCCCCTCACCCAGGTTTGTTTATGGGTGGTGCGGGTGGAAGGGTTACGGCGGTCATAGCGTGGGGGAAACGCCCGGTCCCATTCCGAACCCGGAAGCTAAGACCCACAGCGCCGATGGTACTGCATCCGGGAGGATGTGGGAGAGTAGGTCACCGCCGGACAATATTTACGGTTGAAAGACACCGGTTGTTCAGAGAGTAAGGCCCCGCCATTGGCGGGGCCTTACTTGTTTAACCCGTGTGTTCCAGACCAGCCGGCACCTCCCGGGCCCTGGCTCATTTGCGCCGGGATGGCAGAAACTGCACGTCCCGGCCCCGGGAAGAGCACTTACTGCCATCTCGCGAGAGATTGAGCACGTTCGCGCTCCGACACGATCCGGCTAGGCTGGAACGATGAACTCCTCCCTCTTTTCCCACGCCGAACAGCCCGAACCTGCCAAGGAGTCGGCTGCTGTGCAGGACATCGTTATCGAGCGCGAGGTGCCCCGTGAGCTTCACGAAGCATTCAACGGCTTTACGGAATACCTGCACCTCTGGTGGCCGGAGGAGTACACGGAATTCGGGGAAGGCACGCATCCGGAGTTTGAGGCCGCCTCCCTGACCGAGACGGGGCCGGAGGGGCAAACAGCAGTGTGGGCAGCCGTCAACAGCAGGGTGCAGGATGCCGAGCTCGTTTTGGATTGGGTAGCCGGCCACAGCCCGCAGAGTCCCACTGCAGTCCGCATCACCTTTACTCCGGTCAGCGACGACGCTACTCGCGTCAGCCTCACGCATTCCGGCCTGGGCGGAGTTGCTGAAGCCGTGGAAACCCATGGCGGATTCTCCACCGCCTGGCCGCAGATCCTTGACCGCTACGCACGTTTCATGGGCGCCCGGTAGCATCCTCGCCTGACCCCAGACCCGCTGCCGGAATCCTCAACCCGGGCAAAGCCAGCTAATCGAGCCGCAGCCACACGGTGCGGTTGGGCCGCAGCCGGGTGCCTTCCAAGGCCGACGGCGAGCTGGTGGCCAGGACGGGAAGCTCAGGAAGCTGCACCGGAGCGTCGCCCATGTTCATTGCCACCAGGACATTGTTGTTCACGAAGGCCACCAGGCCCTCGGCGTCGTGCTCCGGCCACCACTCCAGCGATCCATGACCAAGTCCCAGCTCCCGACGCCGGGAAAGGGCCGTGCGGTACATGTTCAGCGACGAGAACGGATCCCGCTGCTCGACATCCCGGGAATAGCGGCCCCAATACGCCGGCTGCGGCAACCAGGAGCTCCCGGTGGAGCTGAAGCCGAAGGAGGGTTCGCTGACCCTCCACGGCAGCGGGACGCGGCTGCCGTCACGGCCCACCCGCACCCCGGCGGTGCGGTGGTAGGTGGGATCCTGCCGGAACTCATCGGGCATCAGGGTGTGGTCGGGCAGCCCGAGCTCTTCGCCCTGATAGAGATACACGCCGCCGGGCAGGCCCAGCATCAGCATGGTGGCGGCACGTGCCCGGTCGGCGCCGAGCAGATAGTCCGGCTGGCTGTCCCGTGGCCCGATGCCGTCCCCGCTGCGCAGCTTGTTGGACTCCAGCCCGAACCGCGACACATGCCGGACGACGTCGTGGTTGGACAGCACCCACGTGGTCGGAGCATCGACCTTGTCGAAGGCCCGGAGGGAGGACTCGATGATGCCGCGCAGCGCCGCCGGATCCCACGGGTGGTTCAGGTACGCGAAGTTGAAGGCCTGCTGCATTTCATCGGAGCGGACCCAGTCGGTGATCCGTTCCACCGGATCAACGTTGGCTTCGGCGCAGAGCACGCGGTCGCCGTCGTACTCGTCCAGGAGCTTCCGCCAGGACCGGAAAATATCGTGGATGCCTGCCTGGCCGAACATGGGAGCCGCCGAGCCAGGAAAACCCTCGGACGATGCGCCGTCCGCAGCGCCGCCCCAGTCCGGCAGACCTGACTTCTTGATCAGCGCGTGCGCCACGTCCACCCGGAAGCCCCCCACGCCGCGGTCGAGCCAGAAGCGCAGAATCCGTTCGAATTCGGTCCGCACTGCCGGATTGTCCCAGTTGAAGTCGGGCTGGGAGGAATCAAAAAGATGCAGGTACCACTGTCCCGGGGTGCCGTCCGGGTTGGTGGTCCGGGTCCAAGCCGGGCCGCCGAAGTGTGACTGCCAGTTGTTCGGCGGGAGCTCGCCCTGGGGGCCGCGGCCGTCGCGGAAAATAAACATGTCGCGTTCCGGCGACCCGGGATCTGCCGCCAGTGCCGCCTGGAAGAGGTGATGCTGGTCGGAGCAGTGATTCGGGACCAGATCCACGATGACCCGGATTCCATATTCGGCGGCCCGGGCTACCAACGCGTCAAAGTCGTCCAGGGTGCCGAAAATCGGGTCCACAGAACAGTAGTCCGCCACGTCGTAGCCGGCGTCCTTCTGCGGAGACCGGTAAAACGGCGACAGCCAGACGGCGTCAATCGCCATCTCCGCCAGGGCCGGAATCTCTTTGGTAATGCCCGGCAGATCACCGACTCCGTCGCCGCGCAGATCTCGGAACGACCGGGGATAGATCTGGTAAATAACCGAAGACCGCCACCATTCGCGCCCGGGCGGGGGCATATGGACGGGGATGGTTCTAAGGGCGGATCCCGGTGTGCGGGAAACAGCTGGTGTGGACATAGGCCGGTCGCGTCCTCCTGTCTCGGATGATCGTTGCTCATCTTCGTTAACGAACTGCCGCCGGAGGCTTTTCCCGAACGGTTCGTGACATTGGGCACAATAGTGGGACCAGCTGCGCCCGACCGGCTGCGCGCGCTGAACCGCGCGCTGAACCGGTGGCGCTAGACCGCTGGGGCCCAATTCCGGGTCATTAGCACTGTCATTCCTGGTCGGGCGTGCCGCCGGATTCGAGGATGTTCATGGTCCGGGTGTCTGCGGTCAGCAGGATTGCCGCCTCGTCCCGGCGGTGCCGGAGCACGGTGTCCATGTACGACTGCACGGCTTCGGCCATGGGAACGTTTCGGTTTTGCTTTTCCGACATGTACCAGCGGTGCTCGAGCACCTCGTGCACCACTTCGGCCTGTTCCAGCTTGCTGCCCAGCTCGCGCGGCACTGATTTAACGATCGGCTCGAACACCTGGGTCACCCAGAGATGCGCACTGAGCTCCTCATCGAGATCCGGATTGTTGTCGGCGCGGTAGGAGTCCATGTCGTTCAGCAGGCGGCGGGCCTGGTTCTCCTGCGCATCGAGGCCGGTCAGGCCCAGCAGGCGGCGCTGGTGGTGGCCGGCGTCGACCACCTTGGGCTGCAGCTGGACGTGGGTGCCGTCGGCTGTGCTCTTGATGGTGAGTTCGTCGACGTCGAACCCCAGGTCGTTCAGCCGGCGGATGCGGGCGTTGACGCGCCAGCGTTGGCCGAGTTCGAAGGATTCCTTTTCCGTCAGCTCAGCCCACAGGTTCCGGTAGCTGTCCATGATCCGTTCGCTGGTGGCCAGCGGATCCACGGTCTCCTCTATCAGGCCGCCCTCGGCAAGGTCCATCAGCTCACCGGCGATGTTGACCCGGGCAATCTCCAGATCGTACTCGCGCTGGCCCCGGGAAAGCTCCGGATAGAGTTCGCCGGTTTCCGCGTCCACCAGATAGGCGGCAAAGGCGCCGGCGTCGCGGCGGAACAGGGTGTTCGACAGCGACACATCGCCCCAATAGAACCCCGCCAGGTGCAGGCGCACCAGCAGCAGGGCCTGGGCATCGATCAGTCGGGTGAGGGTGACCTCGCGCAGGGTCTGCGAAAAGACGGCGCGGTAGGGCAGTGAAAAGCGAAGGTGTTTGGTCACGAGGACCGGCTGCAGCTCCTCGCCGTGTATGTCATAGCGCCCGGTAATGACGGCCACCGGGGCGACCGAGGGAACGTTGAGCCGGCGCAGCTTCCTCAGCATGTGGTATTCCTGCCGGGCCACGTGTTCGCTGGTTTCCTTGATCGCGATGAGCGAGTCGCCCATCCGGGCAAAACGGACGACGTGGCGGGAAATTCCCCGGGGAAGTGCGGCCAAGTTGTCCTTGGGCCAGTCCTCCAGCGGCAGGTGCCAGGGCAGATCCAGCAGGGCCGGGTCCATGGAAGCGGCGGTAATGTTCAGGGAGCCGAGGGCTGCTTCCGGTGTGGAGGCATGCGGGCGCGGCAGTTTGCCCGGCTGGTTATAGTCAGTTGGCTCGTCGCGCCAGTTTGCGCCTGCAGGTTCGGTCATAAGCACGTGCCCTTTATCGAGCTGTTGGAAGTTAAACAGCAGTGCGGTGGCCCCATCCACGAGTCTAGTTCAGGTGGAGGGGCACCGCAGGTCAACCGGCGGGATCAGGCCTGGTCGGCCAGGCGCTCACCGTTGGCGGTGTCGAACAGGTGCACATGGCCCGGCTGCGGGCGGACATACAGGGTGTCGCCCTTCAGCGGGGGGCGGCGTCCGTCGACGCGGACCACCATGTCCCGATCCGTGCCGTCCAGAGTGGTGTGCCCGTAAACGTAGGCGTCGGCGCCGAGTTCCTCAACGACGTCGACCTCCACCTTCAGGCCCGAACCGGAGGAATCCACGATCTCCAGGTCCTCGGGACGCACGCCAACCGTGACCGTGTTGCCGGCGGCGGCACCGAGGACGGAACTCGCCACCGGATAGACCGCGCCGCCGAATGCGACGCCGCCGTCCACCACCGGCAGCTCCAGCAGGTTCATGGCGGGGGAGCCGATGAAGCCGGCCACGAAGACATTGTTCGGGTGGTCATAGAGGTTGCGCGGGGTATCCACCTGCTGCAGGATGCCGTCCTTGAGCACTGCCACGCGGTCGCCCATGGTCATGGCCTCGACCTGGTCGTGGGTGACGTAGACGGTGGTGACGCCAAGGCGGCGTGTCAGCGACGCGATTTGGGTGCGGGTCTGCACGCGCAGCTTGGCGTCCAGGTTGGAGAGGGGCTCATCCATCAGGAACACCTGAGGGTTCCGCACGATGGCCCGGCCCATGGCGACGCGCTGGCGCTGGCCGCCGGAGAGGGCCTTCGGCTTGCGGTCCAGATAGTCCTCGAGGTCCAGCAGCTTTGCTGCCTCGCGGACGCGTTCCATCCGCTCTTCCTTGCCGATGCCGGCGATCTTCAGGGCAAAGCCCATGTTGTCGGCCACTGACATGTGCGGGTAAAGGGCGTAGTTCTGGAAAACCATGGCAATGTCACGGTCTTTCGGCGGCACGTCGGTGACGTCCCGGTCTCCGATGAGGATGCGGCCGGAGTTCACGTCTTCGAGTCCGGCGAGCATGCGCAGGGAGGTGGATTTTCCGCAGCCGGAGGGGCCCACGAGAACCAGGAATTCGCCGTCGGCGATTTCCAGGCTGAGATTATCAACTGCCGGGCGGTCAGTGCCCGGGTACAGGCGTGTGGCCTGGTCAAACGTTACCGTTGCCATGATGTTTCTCCTTCACGGGCAGGTACGTGCCCGACGATCCGTAGTGAAGTGCTATTAAGTTGCAGACAGGTGGCAGCGGTTGTGGCCGCGGTCACAGGGTCAGTATGCCATACCCCTGTGACCGGCTCGCTCAGGCGCCGGAACTCCGGATTTCCAGCAGTGTTTCGAGCACTGTGGTGAACGCATGGGGCGAGTCCACCCGGAAGGAAGCGCGCGTGTCTCCGGGACCGATTTTCAGGCCCAGATCGCCGGGCAGCAGCGCCGCGAAGCCGTTTTCGTCGGTGACGTCGTCGCCGGCAAAGAGCACCGCCGTCGCGCCGGTCAGGGTCCGCAGCGCACGGATGCCCTCGCCCTTGTTGGTGTGCACAACCGAGGCCTCCAGGACCCGCTTGCCGTCGGTCACCTGGACGCCGTCGAGGGCCAGGAGACTGTCCCGGGCGGCGTCGGTGGCGGCCGAGGCGATGTTGTCGGGTGCGCTGCGGGTGTGCAGCACGACGCCGGCGGGCTTGGCTTCCAGCCACGTGCCGGGATGGGAGTTCACCACCTCTTCCACGGCCTCCCGGGCCCGGCCGAGCAGCTCGGCCTGGTCCGGAGTCAACAGCAGCGGTTCGGCGTTGGGCCCGGTCCAGGCCTCCGCGCCGTGGCTGCCAATCAGCAGGGTCTCCGGAGCAGGACTGGCGGCCCGGCGCAGACTGTCCAGCGCCCGGCCGGAGATCATGGCCGTGAAGGTGTGCGGCAGGGCGCCGAGGGCCCGTACCGCCGCGGCGGATCCGGGCAGCGGCCGCGCGTCGTCGGCGTGTTCCACCAGCGGTGCCAGCACGCCGTCGAAATCCAACGCGACGAGCAGCGTGTCGGTTGCCGCCAGCTGCTGCAGCGCTTCGTAAAGGCCGTCCGGAAGGTTGCTCACTGTGCGTTCTCCACTTCTCCCTGCTGCAGGGCGTTGAGGAAGTTCTTGGACCAGCGCTCGACGTCGTTCTGCAGGACCTGCCGGCGCATCAGGCGCATCCGGCGCTGGGCCTCGCGGTCGGGCATCTCGATGGCCTCGAGGAAGGAGGCCTTCAGCCCGTCGATGTCGTGCGGGTTCACCAGGACCGCTTGGCGCAGCTGGTCGGCGGCGCCGGCAAACTCGCTGAGCACCAGTGCGCCGGTGTTGTTGATCCGGGCGGCGACGTATTCCTTGGCCACCAGGTTCATGCCGTCGCGCAGCGCGGTGACCAGCATGACGTCGGCGGCCAGGTAGAGCGCCACCATTTCCTCCACCGGGTAGCTGTGGTGCAGGTAGCGGATGGCGGTGCTGCCCATGGTGTCGTAGGTGCCGTTGATCCGGCCCACGGTGCCCTCCACCTCTTCGCGCAGCAGCCGGTACTGCTCCACGCGCTCGCGGCTGGGGCTGGCCACCTGGATCAGCGATGCGTCTTCGACGGTGAGCCTGCCGTCTTCGAGGAGTTCGCCGTAGGCCTTGAGCCGGTGGCTGATGCCCTTGGTGTAGTCCAGGCGGTCCACGCCCAGCAGCACCGTTTTGGGGTCGCCCAGTTCCCGGCGGATCTGCTTGGAACGCTCAATGACGTCCTCCCGCTTGGCCAGTTCGGTGATCTGGTCCACGTCGATGGAGATGGGGAAGGACTCGGCGCGGGAGACGTACGAGATGCCGTCCTCGGTTTTCACATGGACCTGCTGCTGGCGGACGGTGTGTCCGGCAAAGCGGCGGACGCAGCGCAGGAAGTTGCTGGTGTCGGAGGGGCGCTGGAACCCGATCAGGTCCGCTCCGAGCAGCCCTTCAATAATGTTGCGGCGCCACGGCAGCTGCGCGAAGATCTCCAGCGGCGGGAAGGGAATGTGGTTGAAGAAACCGATCTTCAGGTCGGGCCGGTCCTTGCGCAGCATCTGCGGGACCAGCTGCAGCTGGTAATCCTGAACCCACACGGTGGCGCCCTGCGCGGCCATAGTCGCGGCGGCGTCGGCGAAGCGGCGGTTCACGGTCTGGTAGGAATCCCACCAGGTACGGTGGAACTCCGGCGGCGCAATGACGTCGTGATAGAGCGGCCAGAGGGTGGCGTTGGAGAAGCCCTCGTAGTACAGCTCGACTTCGGAAGCGCTCAGCGGCACCGGCAGCAGGTGCATGTTGTCATGGTCGAACTCGTCGAGTTCCTCGTCGGGAGCTCCGTGCCATCCCACCCAGGCGCCGTCGGCCTTGGCCATGACCGGAGCCAGCGCGGTAACCAGTCCGCCGGGGGACCGGCGCCAGCTTTCGCCGTCGTCGGTTGTCACTCGGTCCACCGGAAGGCGGTTGGACACTACGATGAAATCGAAATCGCCATACCCATCCGTGGCATTTTTTTCTGCGGGATCAGCGGCAGCAGCGTTCACGATATGCACCCCTTGGTTAGCTTTTGTATTTATGCCACTCTATCCAAGGCCTGAAACTTTGTGTCCGCGGCGCCCGTTGGAGGTAAGGGCTGCATGAATCGTTGGCCTAAACTGGTGCCTGCCGGCCGCGTGCCCAAACGGGCAGGCGTGAGAGAGACATGAGGAACTATGACTGAGCGGAACCCCAAGCCCAGCAAGGCCGATCGTACGGTTGCTGCGCGTGAACAGGCGCGTGCCCTGCGTGAAGCCCAGAAAAAGAAGGAGCGGCGCAACAAGCTCCTGATCCGCTGGGGCGTGGTGGTAGCCGTGGTGGCCATCATCGTTGTCGTGGCGCTCATCGTGATTAACTCCATGCGCAGTGGCAACGGTGCGGAAGCCGAGACAGGGCCGGCCCCGGCCAACGCCAATGAATACGGCGGCATCACACTGACCTCCACCACGGAGCTGGAGCCCACCGAGCCGTTCGACGTTGACGTTGCCGCGTTGCCTGAACCGCCGGCCGAGGCTGCTGACGACGCTCCGGTTCCGCCGGGCATCGCTGCTGCCGCTGAAGGCGAGCCGGTTCCGATTGTGGTCTACGTGGATGTGAACTGCGTGCACTGCGCCGAGTTCGAAGAGGCCTACGAGTCCAAGATCGGATCCTGGCTGGACGCGGGCGAGGTCACCTTCGAGTACCGCACGGTTGCCTTCCTGGACCGCAGCTCGCCCAGCAACTACTCCTCGCGCGGCGCCAACGCCGCCGCGTGCGTGGCTGACACCAACCCGGCCTCCTACTGGGACTTCATGAACGCCATCTTCGCCAACTACGACAACGGCGAGATCAAGAACGCTGAACTGGCTGACATGGCCGAGTCCGTGGGTGCCGGCGATGCCTCCGAATGCATCCAGAACAACGGCTTCCGTGCCTTCGTCAAGTACGCGGACCGCCTGGCCCGTGTTGACCAGATCAGCGGAACCCCCACCGTGTACGTCAACGGCGCCGAGACCAACGCCAACGACTTCGAAACCGCCGTCCAGACGGCAATCGACGCCGCCAAGTAGGCTGTTTCGGCTTTGTCCGGTGCGCCCGTTTCCGTGAAATCCCGTTTGGGTTTCGCGGGAACGGGCGCTCTGGGTTAACCTTGACTAGCGCAGTCACCGTGTTTTGTTTTTTTGGGCAGGACCCGGCGTACGACGACGGCGCGCAGCCGGCTTGTCCGGCACCGCCCCCTTAGCTCAGCTGGCCAGAGCACCTGTCTTGTAAACAGGGGGTCGCCGGTTCGAATCCGGCAGGGGGCTCCACGAAACCCCTCCTGATCAGGCGTAACGCCCGATCAGGAGGGGTTTTTTCTTGTCTGGCTTCCTAACAACGACACGTTTACAACACGTTGACGTGGAGTCAGAAATCAAGGTTTATTGAGGTCGATTCCGGAGTCGTAGTAGTAGTCCTGGGACGGGCTGGGGAAGCCGGCGGGAACCGATGACGGGCTGAGGGGTCTCCGCGTACGGATGATTCCCGGGAAGGGGCCCGACCTCTGATATAGCTGTCAGGAGACACCAGTTCGGCCCCGGCCGGACATGACAAAGCCCCGGCCGAAACCGGGGCTCTGAGCGTCAGTTCATTCCCTGCGGCGTGCCGTGCGCCTGACAACGCGCCGCGGCACACCCTTTCGCGCGACGTAGACGATCCCGAAGACCACCGCGGCAATCAGGAGAATCAAGAGGAACACGGTCAATGTCCAGCCTGCGACACCCATTTCATTTGTCCTTCCGTCGAGCCTGCAGCTATTCGGAGTAGGTCATGTGCGCCCCACCGTAGCCCACATTGAGCTGCACCCAGAATGTAAAAGGGATCGGGGCGCCCATGGGGAAGGCCTTCACTGACAGCCTGGCGGTGGCCGGTGCGCCGCTGGCATTCACCTCGGGACGGGTTACCGCAAACTCCGTTTGATCGACGCTGCTGGCGCCGCCGATGAAGTATTCGGGTGCGTAGGCGGAGGTGATGGAATCGGTTCCGTTATCCCGGGCGATGTAGTCGGCGCGGAAACCCATGGAAACCAGTCCGGCCTAAAAGTCGACCAAGCAGTTGTCACAGTATTCGGTTGAGCCGACCAGACGGCGGCGCATGGCGTGTCCGCAGTCCGTCGTGTTGAGATGAATACTGTATGACTCGCTTCGCCTGCCGGAGACGTAGGACGGCTCGGCCTTGGTCACAGTGCACTCCCGCCACTGGGTAGGACTGTTCTTGTTCCATTCCTGCGTAGCCAGCACCCCGGCGGGCATGATGATGAAGATTCCGAGCAGGAGCAGCGCGAACAGGGAATAGCCCACCTTCTCCTTGCGCGACATCGAGCTCAGGAAGATCTTCCAGAACCCTTGGGCAGACGAGGAAGGCTTGGTTGCGGGTTCCATTCCATCCGTCCATATCGGCAATTAGGCAATTAATTGAGCCGCTCAGACGGCTAGGTTATCGGCTCCCGCAGCGCCGCCCGGGAAGGGGCACGTTTCAGCCGTATGCAACATAGAGTGCGCCCTCTGCAGTGCGGAGGGTGTCCTCGTCCCGGCCACCGCCGGTGCGCGGACTCAGCACGGCCCAATCGTCAGTTGATGCTCTCGGCTGCAGTACATAATCGAGTGCACGACTCCAAAAGGTTATTTGTGGCTGGAGCTTCTCGACGCGAATCACCACTGATCCCAGAGTTAACCCGCGGGTACGTTATGTCGGCGGAAGCCGGTGGGGAACCCCTGGACGCGCATGCTTCGGACAGGGGTGCCAGCAGGTGCGTGGTGTGCCAGCATGGCGGCAGGGAAGCACAGGCTGGGGCAACCATCGATCAGGAATCAAGAAGCGCAGGACCTGTTGCGGTCGGTAGCGTTGAGGCACACGCAGCGTTGAAGCACAGGCAAGACGGGGGACCGCTGAGAGGAGCACCGCCATGAGGGAGACTGCCGCATCCTCCCAGCGGCTGGAGGACCTGGCCCGGCTGCGGCGGGTACGCGACCGGATGGACCGGGAGTATGCGCGGCCGCTGGATGTCGAGGCGCTTGCCCGCGCGGAGTTCATGTCTGCCGGCCACCTGAGCCGCCAGTTCCGCAGCGCCTACGGGGAGTCGCCGTATTCCTACCTGATGACCCGGCGGATCGAACGTGCAATGACGCTGCTCCGCAGGGGAGAGCTCACAGTCACGGAGGTCTGCTTCGTCGTCGGCTGCGGATCCCTGGGCACCTTCAGCACGCGGTTTGCCGAATTGGTGGGCCTGTCGCCGGCAGCGTATCGGCGGCAGGCAGCCGACACACTGGCCGGGCTGCCGTCCTGCGTCACCCGGCAGGCGACCAGACCGATAAGAAATCGAGACAGGTGGCTCCCGCAGCCGCAGCCGTAAGGAGAGCGACATGGACATCACAATCAACTCTGCCTTTCTTCCGCACACCGACCCGGATGCTTCGCTGGCGTTTTACCGGGATGTGCTCGGATTCGAGGTCCGCAACGACGTCGGCTACGACGGGATGCGCTGGATCACGGTCGGACCGTCGGATCAGCCCGGCACGTCCATCGTCCTGCAGCCGCCCGCGGCGGACCCCGGGGTAACCGATGAGGAGCGCCGCACCATTGAAGAGATGATGGCCAAGGGGGTTTACGCCGGCATGATGCTGGCCACCGCCGATCTGGACGCCACGTTTGCACGCGTCGAGGCCGGCGGGGCCGAGGTGGTGCAGGAGCCCATGGACCAGGACTGGGGGATGCGCGACTGCGCCTTCCGCGACCCGGCCGGAAACCTGCTGCGGATCACGGAGCTGAAATGACAGCCAGGTAGGGCAGAGTCAGGGGCCCGAGTCGGGCCCGGGTCGCGCCCGCGTCAGGACCGGCGCAGCTCCGGCACGAGCTCGAGCATGTGCGCTTCCACGTAGTCCAGGGCCAGCCGCACCGCGCCGGTGGGCACCAGCATCTTGCCCAGGTCCGAGACGGCCAGCCGCGGCGGTTCGCTGACGTAGCGGGCCAGTTCCTCCGTCATCACCGGCAGCAGTGCCGTGGCGGATGCCGCCACGGCACCGCCGATGACGATCAGCTTCGGATCAAAGAACGACGCCACCAGTGCCAGCACCCGGGCCATCCGCCGGGCAATCCGGTCCAGGATCTCCTCCGCGACCGGGTCGCCCGCCGCGGCGGCCTCAAACACGAGCCGGGCGGAGGCACGGTTGGTGTCCGGACCCACCAGGGCGCGGATCCCGCCGTCGTGCCCGTCCTTCAGCGCCGCGCTGCCCCACAGCCGGGCCAGCTTGGCGATGCCGTCCTCGTTGCCGACTCCGGCGACCAGTTCCAGGGCACCCATCGCTCCGGTGCCGCCGGACGCGCCGTGCAGCAGCCGCCCGGCCTCGATAATGCCGCTGCCCAGGCGCTCGCCGGCCAGGATCACCGCCAGGTCCTTCTCGCCGGCGCCCACTCCACGCCAGCGCTCGGCCAGGGCCGCGAGCTTGGCGTCGTTCTCCACCAGCAGCGGCCAGCCGCGCCCTTCGCCGAAGTCCTTTTGCAGTCCGAGGTCGAACATCGGAGCCACGTCCTGCCCCGGTGCGACGGCGCCGTCGCCGGTCACCTGCGCGGCAATGCCCATGCCCACGCAGAGCACGGCGGAGGGGGCGATGCCGGCGTCGGCCAGCGCCTCATCGACCGCGGCAGTGAGCACCCGCCGTCGTTCTTCGGGCTCTCCGCCGTGGCGGGGAAAGCGGACTTCGGTGCCGCCGACGACGACGCCGGACAGGTCGGCGACCAGGACGCGGACCGTGGCGATGCCGACGTCGAGCCCCAGGACATGACCGGCACCTGAGTTGAACTCGAAGCGGCGGGCGGGCCGGCCCTTCTGTCCGCCGATCCGCGGCGATTCGCGTTCCCGCGCCCAGCCCCGGGCGATCAGGTCATCACACACGGCAATGACGGTGGCGCGGGTCAGCCCGGTGGCGGAAATGAGGTCGGTGCCGGTGGCCGAGGGGACGGCACGGAGCACCTCCAGCACTGCGCGCAGGTTGGTGCGGCGCAGGAGTTGCGGGGTGCTGGTGGAGGCGTCCATGGGTAGTCCCTTTTGACGTGTGGCGGCGATAACAGCATAATTATAGGAGGTAATAAATTTAGACTCTAAATTTAATCTTATCGAGCCTGAGGAGGCCCTCATGACGGTACGCGTCGGTATTAATGGTTTTGGTCGCATTGGCCGCAACTTCCTGCGAGCAGCACTTGAGCACGGCGAAGGTTTTGAGGTTGTTGCCGTTAACGACCTCGGCGACCCCGCGCAGCTGGCACACCTGCTCAAGTACGACTCCGTCGCCGGGCGCCTGGGCGAGAAGGTCTCCGTTGAAGACGGGAACCTCAACGTTGGCGGCCGCACCATCCGCGTCCTCGCCGAGCGCGATCCGGCCAACCTGCCCTGGGCCGAACTGGACGTTGACATTGTCATCGAATCCACCGGCTTCTTCACCAAGGCCGAGGACGCCCGGAAGCATATCTCCGCCGGCGCCAAGAAGGTCCTGATCTCCGCACCGGCCAAGGGCGACGCATTCACCGTGGTCATGGGCGTGAACGACGGCGACTACGACGCCGAGAAGCACGACATCATCTCGAACGCTTCCTGCACCACCAACTGCCTGGGCCCGCTGGCCAAGGTCCTGAACGACGCCTTCGGCATCGAAAAGGGCCTGATGACCACCGTGCACGCCTACACGGCAGACCAGAACCTGCAGGACGGCCCGCACAGCGACCTGCGCCGTGCCCGTGCTGCCGGCGTGAACATGGTTCCGACCTCCACCGGTGCCGCCAAGGCCATCGGCGTGGTCCTGCCGGAGCTCAAGGGCAAGCTGGACGGCTTCGCCATCCGCGTTCCCGTCCCCACCGGCTCCGTCACTGACCTGACGGTCACGCTGGAGAAGGAAGCAACGGTCGAGCAGATCAACGCCGTCTACGCCAAGGCTGCGCAGGACCCGCGCTGGGCCGGCATCCTCACGTACACCGAGGACCCGATTGTCTCCTCCGACATCGTTGGCGACCCGTCCTCCTGCATCTTCGACTCCGGTCTGACCCGCGTCATGGGCAACCAGGTCAAGGTTGTGGGCTGGTACGACAACGAGTGGGGCTACTCCAACCGCCTCGTGGACCTGACCGCTCTGGTTGCTTCCAAGCTGAGCTAGTTCTGGTGTTATCCGCGGTCTAACTGCGCAGAAAGCGTCCGGCCCCCGCGGTCGGGCGCTTTTTTGTGCCCGACGGCGGGTGTGCAAAGATCCACGCCCGGACTGCCCGGCGTCGCGCCGGCTACTCGGCGTCGTGCCGGGCGACCGGGCGGATCTCCACGGGGGAGTGGGAGGCGAGCAGTCCGCAGGCCTCCGCCAGTCCGTCGTGGTCTTCGGTCTCCACCAGATAGAAACCGCTGAGCTGCTCGGCGGAATCGGTGGGCGGGCCCTCGCTGATCACGGGCCGGCCAGCGACCCGCCGGACGGTCTTCGCCGTCCTGGACGGGGCAAGCTCCGCCCCTCCGGTCATCGTGTGCCCGCCCTCTTCCAATCGGCGGGCGAATTCCCGGTGCAGGTCATAGACCGCCTCCCGCTCAGCGTCGCTGAGCCCCTCCCAGGCGTCCTCGTTGTCGGGCAGCAGGATCAGGTATTCATCCAATGTGGCCTCCTCGTCGGAAAACCGTTCATGCCGAACATTTGCAGCCGGCACACGGTCTCAGGAGCACCATAGTCCAAGGGCACAGCAGAACACCCGCAGATTTCCGGTGTGGCCGGGCGGCGGGGATGGGCCGGGAGGCGCCGTTCTGTCCCCACCGCCCTTGTTTCCGCGAGCCGGGGGTGCCCACAATGAGGCAAAAGGCCTGCGACGAGGCAAGACCAGGCAAGACGAGGCAAACGGCACCGCGACGCTTTCCCCTGATAGGACAGACACCATGGAGCTCGTTCCGAACAACACCCTCAAATGCGGGAGCCCCGAGGAAGGACGCCAGTTGGCCATTCGGCTGGCGCTTCAGACTTCCTTTGCGATTCAGCCCGATGAACACGTGCAGAGCATCATCCGTGACGCTTATGCAAACAGCCCGGACGGCTTGATAGCGGCTTCCCAAGTGGTGGCCACGGAATTCGCGACGATCGCCGCTGCCAACCACTACTGGCGCTAAGGCTCCCCGCCGATCTGCTGCAGGGGACGGGCGGGCCGGCCTCCAGCCTTGACCGTACCGGGACGCCCGGGCAGGGTTGATCGGACGCTGGGATCAGACCGCATCCATTGAGGAGCCCGCCATGTTGCGCATACTTTCCATCGACGGCGGCGGCGTCCGCGGCATCATTCCGATTATTTGGCTGATGCATTTGGAGAGACGGACCGGGCGCAGGACCGCAGACCTCTTTGACCTGATTGTCGGCACCTCGGTCGGCGGAATGATCGCTCTGGCCCTGACCTGCCCCCGCGACGACGGTGAACCGTACAGCGCCAGGGATCTGCGGCACCTGAACTTTGAGAGTGCGAAGGGGATCTTTCCGCGGAACTTCTCCAAGCCAAGCCTGGCGGATTTTCCACGCGGCTCGTCCCTCTACTCGGCCCAGCCCCTGCAGCAATTCCTGGCTGAGGTGCTGGGAAACGCCAAGCTCTCCGAAGCCACTCGTCCCGTCGCGGTGACGACCTGCGACCTGGCCCATACACAGGCGCTGCACTTCACCGGCGGGGGATTGGACCAGTCGCAGCTGGGTGATGCGCCCATGGCACTCGCGGCCCGTGCCACCGGCTCGCTGCCGCGGTTTTTCCCTCCCGTGACCTACATTGATCCGGCCGGGCAAGCCCGTGAGCTGGTGGACGGCGGGCTGGCCGCCGACGATCCGGCGCTGGTTGCCCACACCCTGGGCCTTTCACTTCCGCAGGACGACGACGGCGTGCTGCTGGTCTCGCTGGGCACCGGCACCTCCGGCGCCTCCGTCGGTCTGCTGCTGAATGCCGAGCAGACTCAGGACACTCCCGATCTCCAGGCTCTTGAACAGGATTTCGCCATGGTCTTCGGCGGGCCGGGCCAGTTGATGCGGGATAACCTGCGGCAGCTGCTCGGCACCAACTACGTTCGGGTCCAGGCCCGGCTGCTGCCGGGAACACACCATGCCTCCAACGACGCCGGAGTCAGGAACCTTCTGGGCCTGGTGGCCAGTGCCGAAAAGATGGCACTGGACTCATCAGCGGAACTTGGTCGCCTCGCCGGCCTGCTGCAGGGCGGGTAATGGATCCTCACCCTCCGGGGGCGGCGGCGGACGGGCCACCCGCCGGGGATCCACAACGGGACCAAAGTCTGTTGACTGGATGGAAAGTCACTTGTAGCCTTTCCGGTATGGAAAACGACTTTCGTACCATCCCTACCGCCGACGATGCGGCTGTCCGCCTGAGCGAACTGTCGGGGGACCGCCGCGCGTTGGCGGAAGGCATCTCCATTCCCCGGGTGCTGCTGGCCGCTTACGGCGGTGTCGGCGCGTGGTGGGTTGCCCAGGCGGCCACGGCCAATCCCGGCGCAAACTACGAAACGCCGACCTCCGGCTGGCTGGCCCTCGTCGCCGTGTTGGTCATCGCTCATCTCATCAACCGCGAGACCGGGATCAGGTTCCAAAGCATGGGTGGCGGAGCTGCCCTTGCCGTCGTCGCTATTCTGGTGGTCTGCCTGTCGCTGTTCTCGGTTTCCCTCGGCCTGGTCTCCCTCGGTGCGGGGTGGGCCGTGTCCTTCACCAGCCTGGCGGCCTTTGGACTGGTGGCGTGGCTGGCCGGAGTTGCCTACCGCTCAGCACTGAACCGCCTGCACCATGCCTGAGGCACGCTTCGACAACATCATCCACGCCCCGACGCGGCTGCGTATCTGCGGCCTGATGCGGGCCGTCAACCAGATGGATTTCGCGGTGCTCAGGGATTCTCTGGGCATAGCGGACGCCGCCCTGTCGAAGCACCTGAAAACGCTGTCCGACGCCGGATACGTGCGGCTGGCAAAGGCCCCGTCCGCTCACCGCAAAGACGCCCGGCGGCTGACGTGGGTGGGACTCACACCGGCCGGCCAAGAGGCCTTCGACGCGCACATCCGTGCCCTGCGGGAGATTGCCGGCACCGTCGGCTAGCTGCACTGCAGCTCCTGCTGAACAACCCCTGCACAACCCCTGTTGAACGACCCCTGCTGCAAATTCCTGTCACAAATCCGGTTCGCCCGGTGTCCTATGTGCAAGCCGGCATCGAGCCGGAGGCAGCGAGAGGAAACAGGAGAAGGTCATGCGCACCACAGCAGTTGTTGCAGGCGGCGGATATGCAGGAGTCCTGGCGGCGAATCGGCTGGCCGCCGCGGCAAGGCCCGGGCTCGACGTCGTCCTGGTAAACCCGGGAAAACGCTTCGTGGAGCGGATCAGGCTGCACGAATACACCGCCGGCACCCGCAAGGATCCCACCGTAACCTTCGAATCGGTGCTGCATCCGGCCATCCGCCAGGTTCGGGACGCCGCAGTCCGTATCCATGCCGCGGACCGGACCGTGCAGCTGGCCGGCGGCGGGCAGCTGCCGTATGACTATCTGGTGTACGCGGTGGGCTCGGGCGCGGCGCGGGTTCCGGAAGGTGCGCTCGCAATTGAACAGCTGGAAGGCGCGACAGCGGCGCGCACCGAACTGGAAGCCCTGGCACCGGGAGAACACGTGGCGGTGGTGGGCGGCGGCCTTACGGCCATCGAGACGGCAGTTGAAATCGCCCGCGGCTACCCTCAGCTGCGGGTCAGCCTGCACGCCTCGAGTGTGCCGGGCCCGCACTTGGGGGCACCGGCCAGGCAGGGCCTGGAGCGGAGCCTGCGCCGCGCTTCAGTGGACCTGCACACCGGCACCTCCGTTTCGGCAATCGGCGACGTGCGCGCGAGCCTGGATGCCGCCGTCGTGCTTTGGAGCGCCGGTTTTGGTGTTCCGGACCTTGCGGCGGTCAGCGGCCTGCCGGTCGACGACGCCGGCCGGCTGCGCGTGGATCCGGCCCTGCGGGTGCCCGGAGCGGACCGGATCTACGGTGCCGGAGATGCTGCGGTGATCACCGGCAGCGGTTACGCCTACCTGCGGATGAGCTGCGCAGCGGCGATGCCGATGGGCGCAGACGCCGCCACCAATATCCTTCGGTCGCTGGATGGCCGGCCGGCAGTCCTGCACGACAGCGGATTCGGCGGCCAGTGCGTTAGTCTGGGCCGCAGCGACGGCATGGTCCAGTTTGTCGCCGCGGATGACACGCCGCTCCGCCTGCACCTGCACGGCAGGACGGCGGCGGTCCTGAAGGAGATTATCTGCCGGATGACGCTGCGCTGGATCCGCAGCGAAGCCAAACGGAGCGGAGCGTACACATGGCTCAAGGGCCCGAGCACAACGCGGGAGGCCGCGGCGGCAGCGATGGACTCGGCGGCGCGGACCTGACCCGCGACGCCAATTTCCTGACCCACCGGGGCATGGTGTTCACGATCGCCTACGACATCACCGGTGTGGTCGCCGATGCCGAGGACGTGGTGCAGGAAACCTATCTGCGGTGGCGCGCGGTGCCGGGCCCGGTGGAGAATCCGCGGGCCTACCTGGCGCGGATCGCTGCGCGGCAGGCAATGAACCTCCTCCGGTCGGCGGCCCGGCGGCGGGAGGAGTATCCGGGGGAGTGGCTGCCCGAGCCGCTCCCCACCGGACCCGGCGCCGGAGCGCCGGGGTTCACCTCCGATCCGGAAACCGCAGCCCTGACCGCCGCGGAGGTTTCCACGGCCATGCTGGTGGTGCTGCAGACACTGAGCGGACCGGAACGGGCCGCCTTCGTCCTGCACGAGGTCTTCGGCTTCGGCTATCCGGAGATCGCCGAAGCACTGGATGCCGGCCAGCCGGCCGTGCGGCAGCTGGTGCACCGGGCACGGGAACGCGTGCGGACGGGAGTGCCGCGCACGGCGCCGGACGCCGCCGAGCACCGCGCCGTCGTCGGGCGCTTCCTGGAAGCCACCCTGACCGGTTCCGTTCAGGCGCTGCTGGATGTGCTGGCCCCGGATGTGGTGCTGCTGTCCGACGGCGGCGGCAAGGCCAACGCCGCGCTGCGTCCGGTGCACGGGCCGGAGAAGGTGGCCCGGCTGATGCTCGGGCTGGCCTCAAAGTACGCGGCCGGTGCGGTGCCGGAGTTCCTGGAACTCAACGGGCTGCCGGCAGTGGCCTTCCGGGAAGAGGGAACCGTCACCACTGTCTTCCAGATCAGCCTGGCCGGGGAACGGGTCCGCGGCGTTTACTCGATGCGGAATCCGGACAAGCTCGTCCACCTCCAGGGGCCCGCGGTAGGCTGAACCGGGTGACTATTTCCCAAGATCCGAGCCGCCGCTGGTCAGAGGACGCGATCCGGCGGATCGAGGCCGAAGGCAACCGTTCAGCTGACACCCACCTGTTTGAGATTCCGGTTCCGGCCGGCTGGTCGGTGAAGGTGTACCTCAAAGACGAATCCACGCACCGCACCGGCAGCCTCAAGCACAGGCTCGCCCGGTCCCTGTTCCTCTTTGGCCTGGTCAACGGCTGGATCACCCGCGGCATGACCATCGTGGAGGCCTCCAGCGGCTCCACCGCGGTCTCGGAGGCCTACTTCGCGCAGCTGCTGGATCTGCCGTTCATCGCCGTCATGCCCCGCACCACGAGCGCGGAGAAAATCGCCCTGATCGAGCAGTACAACGGGTCGTGCCACTTCGTTGACGATCCGTCGCAGGTCTATGCGGCCGCCGAGGAGATTGCGCGCAGCACCGGCGGCCACTACATGGACCAGTTCACCTATGCGGAACGCGCCACCGACTGGCGCGGGAACAACAACATTGCGGAGTCCATCTACGGGCAGCTCGCCCTGGAGGAGTCTCCGGTGCCCGAGTGGATCGTCGTGGGCGCCGGCACCGGCGGCACCAGTGCAACGCTCGGCCGCTACATCCGCTATCATCGCCACGCCACCCGGCTGGCAGTGGTGGATCCGGAAAACTCGGTGTTCTACCCGGCGTGGCAGAATCCCGGGGTGCCCGCCGTCGGCGGCCCCTCCCGGATCGAGGGAATCGGCCGGCCGCGCCTGGAACCCAGCTTTGTGCCGGCTGTCATCGACCACATGATCCGGGTTCCCGACGCAGCCTCGGTGGCCGCGGCCCGGCACCTCTTCGACCTTGCCGGCCTGTTTGCCGGGCCCTCCACCGGCACCAACCTTTGGGGCGTGTGGCAGTTGGCGGCCCAGATGGAAGCCGAGGGCCGGACCGGAAGCATCGTGTCCCTGATGTGCGATTCCGGGGACCGGTACGCTGCCTCCTACGGCGACGACGACTGGCTGGCTGCCCGCGGCTTGGATCCCGCTCCGGCAACGGCAGTGCTGGGCGAGCTCTTCGAGACCGGGCGCTGGCCGGCCTAGCAGGAGCGGGAATCAGCTCACGCCCGCCATGTCCTTTTCAGCGGTGCCGATCAGCTTTTCCTCATCGTCGCGGAAGTCGACGGGACGCTTGCCCCGCAGCGCCTTGTTCGGGAGGTAAAACCACAGCGCCACTTGCTCATCCGTCCAGCCCATCCGGCGGCCCAAGCGGATGACGTCCTGAACCGCCGGGAGCATGCGGCCGCCGGGCTCGTCGAACTGGAATCCCGGATAGAGGAAGGCCTCCTGGCCGCGGCGCACGGCCAGGATCCCGCCCTTTCCGGTCAGCCGGGAGGCGCGGAGATTGGGCTCGTAGCCGAAGCCGAGGCGCTGCGCGGTTTCCAAAATGGTGTAGAGGCCGTGCTCCCGTCGCATGGTCGACCAGACAGGGTCGGCCTTCCTGCCGGACGGGATGGCAGGGATGGGGCCTGGGGGAGGGGAACTGTGCCGCTGGTGGGTTTCGCGGTCGGTCATGGTTCCACGGTACCGCCGCCGGCGGCGGAGAGGCAGGGCTCATGAGCGTGGGGGCGCAGCTCCCGTCAAAGAGGTCCTCCGCACCGTCAAACCGTCAAATAGGTTCTCCGTGCATCCGGCTGGGATCATGGAAGCATGCGATCACTCAGCCTTCAGGAAGCCACCCGCCTTGCAGAGCAGTCGGCGGCGGTGGCTGCGGGCCATATTCCCTACGGATCCGGGCTGGGTGCGCCGACGTCGTTCACATTGGCCTGGCTGATGTCGGGTGCGGGCATTGAGGATATTCGGGTGGCCAGCGGGAGTTCAGGGATGGGGGACCACTTCTGGATCGAGACCGCAGAGTGGCGGATTGACCCGACACTGCGCCAGTTCTCGCACCTGAATCACCGGCCGTTGGTGGAGCCGGTCACCGAACCCGGCAATTTCGACGCCGTGAAGTACCACGCCGTTCCGGCCAACCGGGAGGAAGCGGTCCGCGAGGTGTCCTACGGTTTCCGCAACGCTGCCGAGACCGAGGCCTTTGTGAACGAGATGACGGCCGCCGTCACCCTTTAGCCCCGTCCGGCCGCCCCGTCAGCCGGCCGCCCGGTCAGCACTCGGTTAAGGAGCGGTTCAGGCGTCAGTTCAGGACCGCGTAGCGGAGGAATACCACGCCGTTGCCGAACCGCCGCTCGTCGAGCAGCTTCAGGCCCAGCCGCAGCCCTGCGGGCAGGAAGGCCTTGCCGCCGCCCACAACGACGGGCGAGAGCAGCTGATGCAGCTCATTCACCAGCCCCGCCCGGAGCGCCTGCCCGGCCAGCATTGGGCCGCCCACCGCCAGATCCCGGTCCGAAGCGGCTTTGAGGCGGAGCACGGCGGCCGGATCGAATTCGGATTCCAACCGGGTGTTGGCGCTGCCCACCTCCCTCAGCGACCGGGAGAAGACCACCTTTTCCGAGGCCTGCCAGATCCGGGCATAGTCCTGCAGCACGGCAGGTTCGCCGGCAAGCGGCATGGTTTCCCACGCCACCAACACCTCGTACAGTCTCCGTCCGTAGAGGTGGATGCCGTAGTTCCGTTCCAGATCGTTGACGAAGGCGTGGACTTCCTCGTCCGGAACACTCCAGTCAAAACTGCCGGTCTCGTCGGCCACGTAGCCGTCCAGCGAGGTGATGGCGGAATAGATCAGCTGGCCCATGCCGTGCTCCTTCGTTCACCCGTTGAATTGGCAGCTTGTCCGCCGGCTCAAACCTTGTCCGCCGGCTCAAACCTTGCCTGAGCGGGGCCTGCCTGAATGGGACCATAAGTGGCTCGTCCGGCGGAAGGGCAGGTGCCGCGTGCAGGAGCGCCGTGACCAAACGCCTGCCGGGACCGTGAAAAACTAAAACCATGCAACCCAGTGACACCGTCCAGCCGATAGTCCTGCTCGTGGATAAGGAGGACCCCGCCGCGCATCTTGACGCCGTGGCAGCGGCAGCAGCGGCCAGCGTGAGCGCGTACGCGCGGCGGGAAAGTGATGACGCGTGGGAAAACTGGGTGTTTGGGCGGTTCACGAAGACGGTCCGCCGGGCCGGACCGAAGGCCTTTGAGAAGCTGGCCGCCCACGCGCCGTCGGGGATCGTCGTCGTCGGCCAGGCAAAGGCCGTCGCCTTTGAACCGGGAACTTACGAGGAGATGCCCAAGGCGCTGCGGGCGCTGCAGGTTTCCGGCACCCAGCTGCCCGACGGCGAGCCGGCCCCCGGCACTGCGGACGCTCCGGTGATTGTCCTGAACGCGGACTTGGAAATGTCCACGGGCAAGGCAGGCGCCCAGGCAGCCCACGCGCTGCTCGCCTGGTATCTGACGCTTTCCACGGAGGAGCGGATCAGCTGGTGCGACGGCGGCTGCCGGGCCAGGGTCCGGCCAGCCGCCGGGGCCGACTTTTCGGCGCTCGCCGCTGCTGCCGGTGCGGGGCCGCTGATCGTGGATGCCGGCCTGACCGAGATCGCTCCCAATACGGCCACCGCGTTTGTGGCGGCCCCGGTGGCCCCCGCGGCCCCCGCGACGTAGCCCGCGGCCCCCGCGACGTAGCCGGCGGCCCCGGGGGCGTAGGAGGTCAGGCGCGCGGCTGTCAGGCGAGGCGGCTGCGGACGATCTCGCTGACGGCCTTGCCGTCAAAGCGTCCGGCCACTTTGGCCGTCACGGGCTTCATAACCGCACCCATCTGGCGCATCGACAGTTCCGTGCCGGCTGCTTTCAGCTCGGTAATGACGTCGTCCACGATGGTCTCGACATCAGCGGCGGTCAGCGGCGCGGGCAGGTACGCCTCGATGATTTCCGCCTCAGTGATCTCGGCCGTGGCGCGCTCCTCCTCGCCGGCGTCGAGGTAGATGCCGGCGGTGTCGCGCCGCTTGGCCGCTTCCTTCTGCAGCAGGGCAAGGACCTGCACGTCGTCGAGCTCCACGGGCGTCTTTCCTGACTTCTCCCGGGTCTCGATCTCACCGAGCACGTTGCGCACCGTCATCAGTGCGGTGCGGTTGCCCGCCTTCATGTGGGCCTTTACGTCTGCCTGGAGCTGCTCTTTGAGTGTCATGGGGTCTCATTTCCGATCGGAGAACATCGTTGGTGTTCCTTCCATGATCTCGCGGAAGCGTGCGATGACGCTCACTGCCCTGCCGACGCGTCCCTGCGCGGAACGCTTTCGGCGGCCGCGCAGACCCGCCGGGTCCGTTCGGCCAGGGCATCCAGGTCTCCGCCCGGGGACAGCGCATCGCCCAGGAGGGATCCGCCGAGCCCGACGGCTGTGGCACCCGCAGCAAGCCAGCCGGCCGTTTCAGCGAGGCTGAGGGAACCGGCGGGGATCACATCAATGTGCGGAAGCGGCGCCAGGACGGCGGCAAGATAGGCCGTTCCGAGGGGGCCGGCGGGAAACAGCGTGACCGCGCTGGCCCCCGCCCGCCAAGCGAGCTGGATTTCGCTGGGGGTCAGGGCGCCGGGATAGCTGGCCAGCCCCAGGTTCCGGGCAGCATGGATGACATCGGTGGCGGTGTGCGGGGCGACGATAAACCGTGCGCCGGCATCGGCCGCCCGCAGTGCCTCACCGGGCGTCATCACGGTCCAACCCGACATCGACTCCGGCCGGTAGCCGTCCGGCGAGGCGTTCGACGGCGTCGAGGGCTCCCTCGGTGGTCATTGCCACTTCCAGGCAGCGGATGCCGTTGGCCACCAGAATGTCTGCCGCTGCGTTCATCCGGCTCGAATCCTCGGCCCGGAGGACGGCAATAATCCGCGTCCGCAGCAGGGCGCCGCTCAGGGGAACCCGGCGGAAGTTGAACGGGGCGGCCGGGGTGCTCATCGGTCAGCCGGAGGCGCCTCGGGCAGTTTTTCCCCGGCTTCGACGGGTACCCCGATGATGTTGCTGCCCACCGGCATGGGGCAGGTGCCGTACGGCGTGAACGCGCTGGGATAGTTCACCGCACGATTGAAATCCACAGTGACCGCTGACGTTCCCGGCTGAGGTGCGGCGAAAGCGACTTTGCGCCAACCTGCGGTGCTCTGGTTGTTGGTCGGATCGTGGAAGGTGAGCTCCAGCCGGTCCGGACCGTCGGCGCTCAGCTGCAGCCGGTATTCCTTCTCTGCCCCGGGCAGCCGGAGAGCCAGTTCACCCACCGTCCGGTGCACTCCGTCCACGGCGGGGGAAGCGGTCCGGATCGGAACGTCCACCGGACGGGGATAAGCGTCGAAGCGTGCATCGACGACCAGATCCGGGCGGAACTCGAAGGTGGGCACTCCGCGGAATCCGGTGAACACCGGCGATGCCGCATCATGGGTCCGAATCGCGTAGCGTCCGCCCCGCCGGGCCAGCTCCACCACAACCTGTCCGCCGTCGCTGCCGCCGAAGCGGACCCACAGCAGCGATTCCTCGTCGGCGAGCGTTGCCGTGACGGTGCCGTCAACCGGAGTTCCCGCGGCTGCCAGGGTGAGTCCGTCCTCCACAGATGCCGACAGCACGGCTTTCGCCTCAGAGCCGGACCAAAGCCCCGGGACGTGTTCCACCGGCGCGGGATCCGCCGTCAGCCAGTGCAGTGATGTCAGCGTCAGCCAGCCGTGCTCCTGCCCCAGCTCGCGGTCACGGTCGCTGCGGAAGCGGCGCCACTCTGCCAAAGCCTCATCCGTGGGGTTGCGCATGGTTCCTCCTGTTGTACGGATTTGGGTTGTACGGCCGACTTGGGCAGTTTAGCGGGCCTGTTTGTAGGATGAGGCATGGAAAATCACGATTCAGCGCCTTTACTTGCCCAGCTCCGCAACCGTCAGACGGAACTCGTGGCCGCTCTCGCCGTCGAAACCAGTACCTCCCGCCTCGCCGCGCTGAGCACTGAGCTGGAAAGCGTCTTGGAACAGATCCAGCAGCACGACCGGCAGGCGCCGTAACCGCGATCACACCGTACGGATCACTTCACCAAAGAGAATTACCGCGGCGCAATTGCGATTAGGGTGGACCCGGACTGCACCATTTCAGGTTGAACGGTTCACACTAATCACCATATGTTTCCGGGGGAGCATGCTCAATTTTCTTGATCCGTCATTCAAGGCTTTTTCTGCGCCGCTCCTGATTAAGCTGTATTACGGTCTGTGCACCGGGCTGCTCACGGTGGCTTGGCTGATGATGCTCATAGTGGGGCTGCTGAACAATTACGTGGCCGGCGCAATTGTGCTGATCCTGGGTCCTGTTCTTGTTCTTTTCCTGCTGCTTGGAACGCGGATTGTTTGCGAGTGGATTATCGCCACAATTTTGATTGCTGAGAATACCGAGAAGCTCGTGGATTTGATGGGTTCGACGTCAGCGCCTGCGCCTGCCGAAGGGGCAATGTTTGGCAGCGGGCCGCTGCAGCGTTACCTGTCCGCTCCGCCGCTGCGGCCTACGGCGTGACCCGCCGAATATGAGGTGTGGCACACAGCGGATAGTGTTGGTTGGTCCCATCTAAGGAAAGGCCACCATGCACGACCGGATTCACCACGAAGGACTGCTTCAGCGCAGAATGTCTGCCGAGCAGGCAGCGGCGCTTATTAGACCTGGCATGACTGTGGCGATGAGCGGTTTCACCGGAGCCGGCTATCCCAAGGCCGTGCCCCAGGCTCTCGCCGTGCAGATGGAAGAGGCGCATGCCCGCGGCGAGGAATTCCAGATCAAGGTCCTTACCGGCGCCTCCACCGCTCCCGAGCTCGACGGCGTGCTCGCGAAGGCCGGCGGCATGGAACTGCGGCTGCCGTACCAGTCCGATCCGACGCTGCGGAAGCGGATTAACGACGGCGAACTCGAGTACATCGACATCCACCTCGGGCATGTGGCCCAGTACACCTGGTTCGGCTTCTACGGCCACGTGGACCTGGCGGTGATCGAGGTCGTTGGCATCAACGAAGATGGCTCCCTCATTCCGTCCTCCTCCGTGGGCAACAACAAGACCTGGATCGAACAGGCGGACAAGATCATCCTGGAGGTCAACGTCCAGCAGTCGGCCCAGATGGACGGCATGCACGACGTCTACTACGGAACGGCACTGCCGCCGCACCGCAAGCCGATCATGCTGGTCAACCCGGATGACCGGATCGGGGAGCCCTACCTGCGGCTGGACCCGGACAAGGTGATCGCCGTCGTCGAGACCGATGCCCCGGACCGGATGACGCCCTTCGCCGCCCCGGACGAAACCTCCCAGCAGATCGCCGCCCACCTGATCGATTTCTTCGGCGACGAGATCAAGGCCGGCCGGCTGACCGACAAGCTGCTGCCGCTGCAGTCCGGCGTCGGCAACATCGCCAACGCCGTCCTCGGCGGGCTGGCCTCCTCCGGCTATACCGGGCTGACCGCCTACACCGAAGTCATCCAGGACGGGATGCTGCACCTGATCCGCGACGGCGTGATCCGCGTGGCCTCCGCCACCTCCTTCTCGCTGAGCCCGGCCGGAATCGAAGAGTTCAACTCCAACATCGAGTTCTACCGCAAGCGCATCATCCTGCGCACCCAGGAGATCTCCAACCATCCTGAACTGATCCGCCGGCTCGGCTGCATCGCCATGAACGGCATGATCGAGGCGGACCTCTACGGCAACGTGAACTCCACCCATGTGGCTGGCACCGCCATGATGAACGGGATCGGCGGCTCCGGCGACTTTGCCCGCAACGGGTTCCTCTCCGCCTTCCTGTCCCCGAGCACTGCCAAGGGCGGCAAAATCTCGGGCATCGTGCCGATGGTCAGCCACGTGGACCACACCGAGCACGACACCATGCTGGTTGTCACCGAACGCGGTCTCGCGGACCTGCGCGGGCTCTCGCCCAAGCAGCGCGCGCGGACCATCATCGACAAGTGTGCACACCCGGACTTCCAGCCCCTGCTGCAGGACTACTTCGACCGGGCCTGCCGGGAGAGCTTCGGCAAGCACACCCCGCACCTGCTCGACGAGGCACTGTCCTGGCACCAGCGGTTCGTGGAAACCGGGGACAGCCGCGTCCAGACACCGGCCTCCGCCTGACGGCACGTGTAACCGGGAGCTGACCTGGCACGCGGGATCTGCGTCCCGCGTGCTAGAAAGCTCAGATGAGTGAAAGCAGAAACCGGCGGGCCGGGCGCCGCGCAGCAGCGGCGCCCCTGGCACTGTGGGCCGCGGCCGCCGTCGTCGTCCTGGTCGCACTGAACCTGCGGGCCGGCGCGACGTCGGTCGGGCCGGTGCTGGCGGAACTGCAGTCCGCGCTGGGGATGGGGTCCGCGCTGGCCGGAGTCCTGACGGCGCTGCCCGGGCTGACCTTCGCCGTCGTCGGCGCCCTGGCCGTTGCGTTGGCCCGGCGGGCCGGAATCAACGGAACCATTGCCGCGGGCGTGGCGATTGTCGCTGCGGGTCTGCTGCTGCGCTCGGTCGTGGATTCAGCCGTGCCGTTCCTGCTGCTGACGGCTCTGGCTTTTGCCGGCATGGCCGTGGGCAACATTCTTGTTCCCGCGTTCATCAAGCGGCACGGGGGAACGCGGACCGCTTTGCTGAACTCCGTCTACGGCACCACCTTGGCCGTCGGCGCAACACTGCCGCTGCTGATCGCGGCTCCGCTGGCGGCGAGCGGGCCGGACGGCTGGCAGGTCAGTCTCCGGGTCTGGGGTGCGACGGCACTGGTTGCCGTGGTGCCGTGGACCGTGATCGCGTTCCGCGGCCGGCGTTCGCGGACCGAAAGCACCGGCACTGACGGCGGCACCGAAGGGTTGGCGTCCGACGGCGGCACTTCAGGGTTGGCGTCTGACGGCGGCACTGCAGGATTGGTGCCGGACGGCGGCCGGCTGCGCCTGACCTCGTCGCGGACTGCCGTGGCGCTGTGCGTGTATTTCGGCGTGCAGTCCATGAACGCCTATGTCCAGTTTGGCTGGGTGGCGCAGATCTACCGGGACGCCGGACTCAGCCAGACACAGGCAGGTTTCATGATGGCGATCATTGCCGCGCTGGGAATTCCCGGCGGCCTGATCATGCCCGCCCTCGTGGCGCGGGCTCCGGGTCTCCGTTTTTATGTCGCCGCGCTGGCCGCCGCCACCGGAGCCGGTTATCTCGGTCTGCTGCTGGCCCCTGACACCGTGCCCTGGCTGTGGGCGCTGCTGCTCGGTGCCGGCGGTTTTGCCTTCCCGACTGCGCTGGCCCTCATTACGGGACGTTCCCGGGATCCGCGGGTGACGGCGGAACTTTCCGGTTTTTGCCAGCCGGTGGGCTACCTCCTGGCTGCCGTTGGGCCGTTTGCCATCGGTGCCCTGCACGCAGCGACGGAAAGCTGGACCCTGCCGCTTATCATCCTGATCGGCTTCTCGGTGGCCATGGCCGCTGCCGGGGTGGCCGCAGCGGCCCCGCGGTTTGTGGATGACCAGCTGAGCCGGAATCCGGCCCAAGGGACCTAGCGGTCTCCGCGCAGGACGTAGCTGCCCAGGGGGCTTAGCGGTCTCCGCGCAGGACGTAGCTGCCCAAGGGGCTTAGCGGTCCCCGCGCAGCCTGTCGATCTCGCGGCGGTCCTTCTTGGTGGGGCGCCCCGCGCCCCGGTCCCGCAGGGGAACGCCCAGGGCAGGGCTCACGGGCCGCGGCGGCGTGTGATCGGTAAAGCAGTGGGAGGCTGCCTCAGCCCCAACCCGCTTGGCGATCAGCTGGCGGACTTCCAGAATTCTTTCGAAACCCGGCTGGCGTACCCGGATGGTGTCTCCCGGCTGCACCGGCTGGGCGGCCTTGGCCGGGTTGCCGTTGAGCCGGACATGGCCGGCCCGGCAGGCGGCAGTGGCGGCGGACCTGGTCTTGTAGGCCCTGATGGCCCACAACCAGGCATCCACGCGGACGGATTTTGAGGTGCTGGCTGGAATGGTCATGGCGCTAACGATTCTGTCATGGCGCCGTGTGCTTTTGCTGGTGGTTCATCTCTTCAGTCCTTTACCGGTTGTCCCGAAGGCGATCCGCGTCCGCTTGGGCGCGCAGCTCCTCGGCGGTGGGGACGGAGCCCGGAATCGGATTACGGTCGGGCCGCGGTCCGGCGGCGGACTCCAGCATCCGGCGCAGCTCGTTCGGGGTGTAGGGATCAGGCACCCCGCGGTGAGCTATTGCATGACAGTTGGGACACAGCGGCAGCAGGTCCGCCACGGGATCCAGCGTGTAGTCAGGGGTGATGGAGGCCGGCGGAACGATGTGATGGACCTGCACGAAGGAGGCACCGGGTGGCCCGTAGATCTGTTCCATCGACAAGCCGCAGGCTGAGCACGACGTGCCGTGGAACGCGACGCACTGCCGCACGGCGTCGGGGTCGTGTTCGTAGCGGTTGACGGCGACTTGGCGCAGGCTGTCCTGGGGGAGGCTCCCCGGAAGGGGAATTGTCGGGTCCGCCGCTCCCAGCCACTCCTGCGGAACAGGTCGTGAGCGCAGGAACGCGGTCCAAGTCGAACGCAGCGGTGCTTCGGCCTGGGGCGGCACGACGGTGCCCGTGCTGCGGACGGCATTCCAGTTCAGCTCCGGGACGCTGGCCGGCAGTTCGTCCGCGGACAGGGCATCCCCCGGTGGCAGGAGCAGGTCAAAGACGATGCCCGCGAGGAGCCCCAGCCTGGCCGGCAGCGCCGCGCCGGGCTGGGGCGCGGAGGCAACCACGCCGTGTCCCAGCAGCCCTCGGCCGTGCCGGCCCTGAGCGAACAGCCACACGTCTGTTCCGGGATCCAGCCGCTGTCCGCGCCCCACACGCCACCTGGTGCCAAAAAGTCCGGTGCGGTGCACGGTGGAGGCCGCCATCCGGTAGTCCGTACGTCCAGGCCCTGCGCCAAACGCTGTGGCAGGGTTCCAGCCCAGTACGACGGCTGCCATAAAAACTCCTTGTTTGTTGTTCTGCGTGCGGCTCGGATGATGAGGATCCTGGGTGGACGAACGCTCTCGGCCGGCAGGACGCCCCAGCAGGCGGTCCTCAGTTGATGCGTGCTTCCCGGCCCTCCCATTCCAGCGACCGCAGTTCATTCTTGCGGATTTTTCCGGTGGATGTCTTGGGCAGGTCAATGATGAACTCCACTGACCGCGGTGCCTTGTAGGAAGCGATCTGGGACTTTACATGGGACAGGAGGTCCTCCTCGGTGACCATCCGGCCCGGTGCGAGGACCACGAAAGCCTTGGGCCGCTCGCCCCAGCGGTCATCCGGAACGCCGATCACTGCCACGTCGGCGACGGCGGGATGGCTGGCCAGTGCCTGTTCCACTTCGATGGTGGAGATGTTCTCACCGCCGGAGACCACCACGTCCTTGGAACGGTCCAGCAGCTGGACATAACCGTCGGCGTGCATGACGCCGAGATCCCCTGTGCGGAACCAGCCGCCGCGGAAGGCATCGGCGGTTCCGGCGTCGTCACGGTAATAGCCTTTCATCACTGAATTTCCGCGCATGACAATCTCGCCCATTTCCACGCCGTCGTCCGCCACATCAATCAGGTCTCCGGAGGCCCCGACCTCGTCGCGGACCACGCGCAGCCGGTCCGAGGTCAGCATGCCCACACCCTGCCGAGCCATGTTCCGGGCCAAGGCATCGCCGTCGAGCTCCGCCCAAGCTGCCTGCGGTTCGCAGACCGCGTACGGACCATAGGACTCGGTAAGCCCGTAGACATGCACCACCGTGGCCCGGAGCTGGTGGATCTTGGTGATGATGGTGGGGCTGGGCGGCGCCCCGGCAGTCACAATGGTCAGCGGGTGCGCCAACTCATGAGCCTCCGCGGCCGTGGCGATGGCGCTGAGGACCGTTGGGGCACCGGCCAGGTGGTCCACGCCGCAGGAGTCGATCAACCGCCAGATCTCCGGGCCGCGGACCGCGCGCAGGCAGACATGGGTTCCGGAAGCTGCGGTCAGTGCCCACGTGGTGCACCAGCCGTTGCAATGGAACATCGGCAGGGTCCAGAGATAAACGGTGTCTGCGCCGAACCCCTGGTGATGCAGCTCGCCGAGCGAATTCAGGTACGCGCCGCGGTGCGTGTACATCACGCCCTTGGGCCGCCCGGTGGTGCCGGAGGTGTAGTTCAGCGTGATGACTGTGTTTTCGTCCGCGACTTCCCAGGGGAGCGGGCTGTCGGTGCCGCGGGCGAGGAAATCAGCGTACGACGTCGTGCCCTCCACCGTGTCGGCGGCGCCGTCCTGGAGGGGGACGGAAAAGATCTCCTCGACCGTGTTCAGTTCGGGCGAGCCCAGGCCGAGCAGCAGGTCCGGATCCCCGAACAGCAAAGTGGCGCCGGAATGGTTGCAGATATAGGCGACCTCGGGCGGAGACAACCGGGTGTTCAGCGGAACGAGGACACCTCCGGCCAGGGGCACGGCGTAGTGGGCTATCAGCAGCTCGGCGGAGTTCGTGCCGAGGAACGCGGCCCGGCCTCCCGGCTGGAGGCCTGAGGCCAGCAGGGCGTGCGCGGTGCGGGTTACTGCTTCCGCAAACTCCCGGTAGGTCAGGCGGCGATTGCCGTCTATTACCGCTGTCTTTGTCGGGTGGACCTGCGCCGCGCGTTCGAGGAAGCGAAGCGGTGTCAAAGCGGTATCCAAGCCTGGCATTGTTCTCCTTTGAGGCGGTTAATCGCCTCCAACGCTACAGGGTTTTTGAGGCTTGGATCACACATTGTGCCTAGCGGGGCTGGTAGGTTAGGCAGTCCGCCAGCTCGGAACCGGGGCCGACTTTGACATCGTGGGCATTGCACATGAGGTGGTCGTTATGCCGGCACTCGCTCCGCAGGCAGGCTCCGACCGATGCAAGAACCTTGGGCAGGCCTCCGGTTTCAGCCGTGTCGATAAAGGTGGAGCAGCTCGCGTGGTCGGGGGTGCCGCCGACTGTGATGGCGTAAGCGGTGCAGCCGTCGTGGTTGAAATCGCAGCTGTGGACGGCGCAATCGCTGACGGGCGCTACATGATCAGTCATGATTCCTCCAGAGGGAGTTATGTCTGTCGAATTTCGAACGTACCACCGTTGTCCGCCGATAATTAGGGCGAATATGTTGCACGTATTTCCGGATGTCTGCCACGCCGCAGCGCACGTCGGGGGAGGCGTGCCGAGGGGTGCTCAAGGCTCCCCGGGCGGGCTGATTCGATCCCTCCTTCGACGACTCCTCCATGCTGTTCTGATGGACCTCTTCGGTGGCACTGTTCGGTGGGCGCCGTCGGGGAAGCACGTCGGTGAGGCATCCGTTCTGCCCGGTTTGTCTGGGATGTATGAGTTGCCCCTGCACGAGCGGGTATCCACTCTTCGCAGCAAGTAGTTGCCCGCAAAAGTGGGGTATTTGAGAGTCTAAAAAGGGCCTGTTTTGGCCTGTTTTGGGGTGGTTTTGGCGCTTCTTGAACCCGGAAATGTCAGTGCCGGGTGAAAGTCTGAAGTCATGGATCAGAACGGATCTTCGACCGGGACTCCCGGCACTGGACATGGACAGGCTGCAAACTCCAGCCTGTCGGTTTTCCTTGCCGAGCCGGGCGTTGTCGGAACTGATCCAGCTGTCAGTGACGGAGCTGAAGTTCAAGGATCCGGTGGTCCTCAGGCCCCTGCCTCCTCTGATAATTCCGTCCATTCCCCGGGGCCGTCCGACACCGGTTACCGGGACGGGTTTACCGGGTTGCTGGCCCTGCAGAACGTGGAGTCCCTGACCGAGGCTGAAGTCGGTGGGGCCTTGTTGCGATTGGATCATTTGATCCGGTGGGCGCAGGCGCAGCAGGCTCGGGTCCTGTCCCGGCTGCAGACCGTCTACGAGGACGAGACGCTATCCGTTACCGGGTTGCGGGACGCGGAAATGGCGTTCAGCCTCGCCGCGGAGGAAGCCGCAACCATTCTGGGAGTTCCCACCGGTACCGGAAAGGCGTTGATGAGTCAGGCCGGTGATCTCTGCACCAAAAACACGGCCACACTGAAGGCGTTGGAGGCCGGGCAGATCAGTTACGGGCACGTCGAGACCTTGGTGGAGCAGTGCGTGGGCGTGGTGCCGGGCGAGCTGCCCGGATTCGAAGCGGAGCTGCTGGGGATGGCGGCGGGCCAGACCAAAACCCAGTTCCGGGTGAAGGCTCACCGGCTGCGGGAGAAGTACTATCCGGAAACCATCGTGCAGCGGCAGGCGACGGCGTTTGAGCAGCGGACGGTGTGGGTGCGTCCGGAGCCGGACGGGATGTCCTGGCTCTCGGCGTTGCTGCCTGCCGAGAAAGCCCAAGCGATTTTTACTCAGCTCAGTGTTGCGGCCCGGGGTGAGCAGGCCGCCGGGGACACGCGCACGGTGGATCAGTTGCGCACGGATATCCTCACGGACTTGCTCGGCGGCCATGACCATGAGTGCGGGGACGAGTGCAGCAACAGAAACGGTGGTGGCGGCCGTGGCAAAGGCAGCAAAGGCGGCAGCGGCCGGAGGAGCGGAGACAGCGGCGGCACTGGTTCGGGTGCGAAGAGCAAGACGGACAAAGGGCGCAGTAAGGGTTCCGGTTCCGGCAAGGGTTCAGGGAAGGGGTCCGGGTCCGGGTCCGGGTCCTGTCGGATTGGCCATGGTCCCAGGGCTCGGACGGAGATTCTGGTGATGATCAACGCCGAAACCCTCTTCGGAGCCGATGACCAGCCGGCCGAACTGAACGGATACGGGCCCATCAGTCCCGTAACGGCCCGGCGGATGGCCCGCGAGGCCATGAAATGGACCCCGGTGGAACGCGATCCGGACACCGAGGAGATCCTGCGGGTCGGAAAAAGACGAAAAGTTCCCGACGGATTGAAACGGGTCCTGCGGGTGCGGGACGGGACCTGCCGCTTCCCGGGGTGCCGGACCAATGCGGTAATTTCCGAGATTGACCACACCAAGCCCTGGGCGCAGGGCGGGCCGACTGATCATGACAATTTAGAGCATTTGTGCCGGCGGCATCACATGTTCAAATCCGAAGGGTTTTGGAAGGCCAGGCAGCCTCGTCCCGGGGTGATTGAGTGGACCTCGCCGGGCGGCAGGTGTTACCGGACGGAACCGCAACTGAGCCTGTCCCGGGAATGCTGCGGCGATGACGGCGGCCAATTGCGCCCGGACATCACCGCGAATAGCGGTCAGGCGAATGGCGGAGGCAAGGCGGCGGGCATTGGTCCATCACGGGCCAATGATGCCGGCGGACCAAGCGCTCCAAGTGCTCCCGGCGGACCAAGCGCTCCAGATGGCCCGAGCGCTCCAGATGATCCGGACGACTACGGAGACGACCCGCCGCCCTTCTAGGGCGAACTGATTCATCGAGATTCGGAAGGGCTCGCAGCTGGAACCCGCTGGAACCAGCTGGGGGCCAGCTGGAACCAGCTGGGGGCCAGCTGCAGCAGGACAGGGCTGGCGGCTGGAGCCGTACAGGGCTGGCGGCTGGAGCCCGGCCTCTCTGGAGCTACCCCAAACCCTCCAGCTTGGCCTGGGCTTTCTCCACGGCCCGTCGGGCCGCACGCGCTGTGCGGCGGGCACTATCGCGTGCCCGTTCGAGGGTGCCCGCACGGCGGTCGACGGCAGCCACTTCACGCTCGAGATCTCGGATCCGCTCACGCAGTTCGTCAATTTCGTCTGTCAGCTCGTCGCGGCGGTCATCAACAGCATCGACCTCATCTTGGGCCGCCTTCAGAGCGTCCTCAGCCTGCGCTGCGTCCCGCTCTGCATCCGCCAATGATGTCCGCGCCGCGCGAAGCGCGCGGGCTGCCGCAGCTTTTTCCTTCCTCGCCTGCACGGCAGAACCTTTACCGGCTCCACCATCAGCACCTTCCCCATCCCCGGCCCCAGAGCCGCGAGTACCGGTTCCGGTTGCGGATGGTTGCCGCGGCGTTCCCCCGGCAGTCAGCTGCCGAACCGAGGAGGGGTCCGCAACGGCGCCCTCCAGCTGCACCGGCTCCCAGCCATTGGCTTCCAGCGCCCGAACTAGCTGACCGCTGGCTGCCGCGGCGGCAGCATCGGCATCGGTCATCGCGGCCCAGAGTGTTTGTTCCACTTCCGCGCCCACTGCGGCACTGACCGGACGCCCCAATTCTTCGGCGAGACTCCGGGCTTCCCGCGCGGCAGACCGGAGCAGGCGTTGGCGCTCACCACTGAGCTGGCGCAGCTGCTGCTGATCCATATCGGTTTGCGCTTCCCGCAGGACGGCGCCCAGTTCGAGGACCTCGGAGATCAGCTCCGGACGATGCAGGGTCAGCATGTTGACCAGCCACGCACCGGCAGAGGGTTTCGGCAGGGTGCGTAGGGCTTTACCCAATTCCTTGTCCCCGCCTTTGGTCGCAGCGGCTGCGCGCTGGTTGCGGGCTTCCGTGAAGGCATCGGGCATGAGGGCATACAACTCAGCTACGGTCTCTGCCTTGTCCGCCATCCCGCTCCGCTCATCTTCCCGTGGTTACCTTCCCGCGCTCACCTTCCATGGCTGCCCATTCAAGGCTTCCCATTCCCGGACTCCACAACCTTAGGGCTCATCAAAACGAGCTCACAGCATTTGAGTCAGCCGGCCCCACACCACTATGGCTGCCATCACCAGAAGGATAGCCGGGAGGACAGCGGCCTGGCGCTGTCCCCGGCGCAGATGCATCGCTACGGCCAAGGCCATGAGGACCACCAGGCCTGCGGCAGCGGCGGTGGTCAGGATGGGCGTCCAGCCCAGAAATCCGGGAAGCAACAGGAACAGGCCCGCGGTTAGCTCCACTGCACCAAGGGCGCGGATGGCGGCCACCGGATAACCGTCTGTCCACGGCAGTTTCCTCAAGTGCCTGGCGGGGCGCGTCAGCCGCTGCCCGCCAATTCCCATGAACATGATGGCCAGAACGATCTGCAGAATCCAGAGAAAAAGGGACATGGGGGAGCGGTGTTCTTTCGGCCGGACGAACTGACATTCCAGTCAAGCACGGTTGGCTGGCGAAGACGAGGGCAACGGCCAGCACGACGGCGGAGCCGCTGATTCCCGGAGCGGAGGCCGCAGCCCGCGGATCAGCTGTGCAGGTCCGCGGGAACCGAAGTGCTGGAGCGGACCACGAACTCGGTGGGGTAGAAACGCTGAGTCCAGTCTGCTTCGAGCGGCTCCTGCTGGAGGAGGGAAAGGACGGCGGCGACGGCGGCAGCTCCCTGGCCCCGCGGATCCTGGCTGATGGTGGTCAGCCCAAAGACCTCCCCGAGCTCATGCCCGTCAATGCCGATCACCGACAGGTCCTCCGGAACACGCAGTCCCAGACTCTTGGCCGCAAGGATGGTGCCGATGGCGATCTCGTCCGAGGCGCAAAAAATGCCAGTGGGCCGGCCCGGAGCGGCCAGGAGAGTCTTGGCGGCGTGAACTCCGCTGCCCACGGAAAAGTCGGGGCTGTTGATGTGCACGCATTTCAGACCGGCACGGCCCATGGCCTGTTCGTAACCGTCCCGGCGGGTGCTGCCCATCCGAAAATCGCGCTCGAGCTCTTCGCCACCTCCAATGTGGGCAATTCGGGTATGACCGAGAGCAATGAGGTGCTCGGTGGCGAGCGCCGAGATGTTGGCCTCGTCCACGCGGATGGTGTGGGTCTGCGGCAGGGGACCGCCGATGGCGACAATGGGCTTGCCGACGGCGTGCAGTTGGGACAGCTCCTCGTCGGTGAGTTTCAGCGCCACCGCTATGACGGCGTCGAGCCGTTTGCGGCGCAGCATCTCGGTCAGCACACTCTCGCGGTGTCCGGGGCTGTCGCCGGTGTTGTAAAGCGTGAGGTCATAGCCCGCATCGATGAGTGCAGCGGCAGCGCCTTCGAGGACCTGGGAGAAATACCAGCGGCCGACGGTGGGCATGACAATTCCAATGTTGCGGCTGCGGCCGGAAGCCAGCGACGACGCGTTGTAGGAAATGACAAAGCCCAGCTCGTCGGCTGCGGCCTGAACCTTGCGGCGGGTGGCCTCGGAGACCTTTCCGTTGCCGCTGAAGGCACGGGAGACCGTAGCTGAAGAGACACCGGCGCGCGCGGCCACCTCTTTGATCCCTGCCACGATTTGTCCTCGATTCAGCAACTGCATGACGCAGATGTGCGATTCAGTACCTGCACTGTTCAGAAGGCTTATGGGGCTGCCGCACCCTGACAGCAGCAGCGCCCAGCTGAAGCACCGGACCCGGAAGCCCGGTGCCTTTTCCGCATTTAGCTTAGCCGGAGCCAGACAGCGTGGTTGGGGAGCAGGAAACCGTCAGCCGCGGCACCGGCTTCGCTGGTCACCAGAACCTCCCCGGAGGGCAGGGACATCGGTTCGGTGCCCATGTTCAGCACAGTCAGGACGGTGCCGTTCAGGAAGGCGACGACGGCGTCCGGATCGACGTCGGGCCACCAGGCCAGCGAACCGGCACCGAGGGCATATTCCCGACGCACGGCCAGCGCGCTGCGGTACAGGTTCAGCGTCGAGTTCGGATCCTCGCGCTGGACATCGCGGGCCAGCGACGCCCAGTCGGCAGGCTGGGGCAGCCAAGCCGAACCGGTGCTGCTGAAGCCGAAGCTGTCAGCCGCGGAGTACCAGGGCAGGGGAATCCGGCAGCCGTCACGTCCCAGGCGGGCGCCGCCGGTGCGGTGGTAGGTGGGATCCTGGCGGAAGTCGTGCGGCATGGTGGTGTGGTCCGGCAGACCCAATTCCTCCCCCTGATAGAGGTAGACGCCGCCGGGCAGGGCCAGCATCAGCAAGGTGGCAGCTCGTGCCCGGGAGAGTCCCAGGGCGTGGTTGGGCTGCGGGTCCTCCGGCCCCAGACCGTCGCCCGGGCGTTCCTGCTGGTCCTCGAGACCAAAGCGCGTGGCATGGCGCACGACGTCGTGGTTTGAAAGCACCCAGGTGGTGGGCGCCCCCACCTTGTCGAAGGCTTCCAACGACGATGAGATGACGTGGCGCAGCGCCCCGGCGTGCCAGGGGTGGTGCAGATAGGCAAAGTTGAAGGTCTGGTGCATCTCATCCGGGCGGACCCAGTCCGAGAGGCGGTCCAGCGGATCGATGGTGGCCTCGGCGCACAGCACGCGGTCGCCGTCGTAGCTATCCAGCAGCCGCCGCCAGGACCGGTAGATGTCGTGGACTTCCGCCTGGCCGAACATCGGAGCCTCGTGCCCGGGGAAACCCTCCGAGGAACCGCCGTCGGCACGGCCGCCCCAATCGGGAAGCCCGGACTTCTTGACCAGGGCATGGGCAACATCCACGCGGAAACCGCCGACGCCGCGGTCCAGCCAGAAGCGCAGCACGCGTTCGAACTCCGCACGCACCGCCGGGTTGTCCCAGTTGAAGTCCGGCTGGCTGGAGTCGAACAGGTGCAGGTACCACTGGCCGGCCGCTCCATCGGTGTTGGTGGTCCGGGTCCAGGCTGATCCGCCGAAGTGCGACTGCCAGTTGTTGGGCGGAAGGACGCCGTTTTCGCCGGCCCCGTCACGGAAGATGAACATGTCCCGCTCAGGCGAGTCCGCCGGCGAGTGAAGGGCGGCCTGGAAGAGGGCGTGTTCGCTGGAGCAGTGGTTGGGAACGAGGTCCACAATGATCCGGATGCCGTGCCCGGAGGCCTTCGCAACGAGGGCATCAAAGTCCTCAAGAGTGCCGAACAGCGGATCGACGGCGCAGTAGTCAGCGACGTCGTAGCCGGCGTCGTTCTGCGGTGAGGTGTAGAACGGGGAGAGCCACAGGGCATCGATGTCGAGCTCGGCCAGGGAGGACATCTCAGCCGTGATGCCGGGCAGGTCGCCCACGCCGTTGCCGCTGAGATCGCGGAACGAGCGCGGATACACCTGGTAAATCACCGAGGAACGCCACCACTGGCGATCGTGTTCGCTGGAGGCTGCGTGCAGAGGGACAAGGGACGGGCCGGTCTCTGCGCCGGTGCCGGAAATTAAGTGGCTGAGCATGGGTGCCATCCTAGGGGCATCTCCGGCTCAGAATGAAAACGCTTGCACGCAGGTTGCGGCTTTCCCAGGGACGGTAGTTTCCGTCCAGCCGGGGAAGCTGAGCGGGCAATGTGCCTCTGACGTGGGAAGGTTAGTGTGATCTGAGTCTGTGATTGGACGCACACCGTGTACGCGCTTACACTTTCTCCATACTTAGGTCCCCGATGGAGAGTTCCCCTGCTCCTGACCCTTCCGGTGCAGCAGCACAGGAGGCTCGGGCACCAGCCTGAGAATGTCGGACACCATTGAAAAAACTAGGAGAGGTTCACCAATGAAGGTGCACACCACGGGTACGACGGCGCCTCGCCGCCGCGCCCTCGCTCTCGGGGCCGTTTCGGTCACCGCAGCCCTTGTCCTGAGTGCCTGTGGGGGCGGCGACGCCGCTGACAACGCAGACTCCACCGATCTCGCCAGCGCCGGCGCCACCACCCTCACAATGTGGGTCGATGCCGAACGTTCACCGGCACTGACCGAGGTCACGGCCCAGTTCAAGGAAGACACCGGCATCGAGATCAAGCTGGTCACGAAGGACTTCGAGCAGGTTTCCGATGACTTCATCACCCAGGTTCCCACCGGCAAGGGCCCGGACCTGATCGTCGGGCCGCACGACTGGCTGGGCAAGTTTGTGCTCAACGGCGTCGTCGCCCCGATCGAACTGGGCGACAAGGCAGCCGACTTCCAGGAATCTGCCGTCTCGGCAATGACCTATGAAGGCAGCACCTACGGCGTTCCGTACTCCATCGAGAACATCGGCCTGCTGCGCAACACGGACCTGGTTCCGGAACCGGCAACCACCATGGACGAGGTCATCGCCAACGGCCAGGACGCCGTCGCCACCAAGGGAGCCGAATTCCCGTTCCTGGTGGGCATGGATCCCAAGCAGGGCGATCCCTACCACCTCTACCCGCTGCAGACCTCGATGGGTGTTCCGGTCTTCGGCACCGATGAGGACGGCGGCTACGACGCCACCAAGCTGGAGCTGGGCAGCGAAAACGGCGCGGCCTTTGCCGCCAAGCTGAAGGAATGGGGCGAAAGCGGCGCCGGAATCCTGAATTCCAACATCTCAGCGGACATCGCCAAGGAGAAGTTCAACGCCGGAGCCTCCCCGTACTTCCTCACCGGCCCGTGGAACGTGCCGCTGGCCGAGGAAGCCGGCATCAACGTCGCCGTCGACCCGCTGCCCACCACCGGCGACCAGCCCGCGCAGCCCTTTGTGGGCGTGAACGGGTTCTTCATCAGCTCCAAGAGCCAGAACTCCCTCGCTGCCACCGAATTTGCCTTGAACTACCTGACCACCGAGGCCGTGCAGGACGCCATGTTCGAGGGCGGCGGACGGCCGCCGGCCCTCACCGCCTCCTTCGACAAGGCAGCTGCGGACCCGATCGTCGCCGCCTTCGGCGAAATCGGAGCCAACGGCGTTCCGATGCCGGCCATTCCGGAAATGGAAGCCGTTTGGGCGGACTGGGGCGGCACCGAGCTGGCACTCATCAAGGGCCAGGGCGATCCCGCTGAATCCTGGGCCACCATGGTCAGCAACATCGAAGCCAAGATCGCCAAGTAGTCCGGTATCAGCCGGTCTGGTCAGACACGGAATAGCCGGGGCCTGACACGACGTCGACACAGGTACGGCACGAGATGGACACAGCACCGGCCGCACAGCCGATGCAAGATACGCGGGCCGGGACACTGCAGTTTTAGGAGCAGTGTCCCGGCCCGAACCGGTTCAAGGAGAACCCCGATGGTTGATCAGCTGGACACCCCCGTCCGCTCAGACATTCCCGCACCAAAAACGAAACCCCGGCGCAGCCCGGACTCCACGGCCGGCCTGCTGGCCAAAATCCTGCTTCTGGGCCTGACGGATGCGTTTGCCGTTTACGTCCTGATGGCCCTGTTCATGAACGAGAAATGGACCATCCTGGCAGTAGCCACGGCCGTGACCGTGCTGATCAACTGGATTTACCTGCGCCGCGGCGGCCTGCCGGCCAAGTATCTGGCCCCCGGTGTCCTGTTCCTGCTCGTCTTTCAGGTCTTCGTGGTGGTCTACAGCGGCTACATCGCGTTCACCAACTACGGTGACGGGCACAACAGCACCAAGGACGATGCCATCTCGTCCATCTCCATGAGCGCGCAGAAGCGCATTCCGGATTCCCCCGCCTACCAGGTGTCTGTGGTGGAAAAGGGCGATGTCCTGTCGCTGCTGGTCACCGATCCCGACGGCGGCGTGCAGATCGGCACCACCGGCGAACCGCTGGCCGATGTCGACGGCGCCGAACTCGGCAGCACAGGCAAGGCCGTGGGCGCCGAGGGCTACCGCACACTGACCTTCAACGAACTGCTCGGCGCGCAGCAGGAAATCACCGCCATCCAGGTTCCCCTCGGCGAAGACCTCGATGAGGGCATCCTGCAGACCGCCGACGGCTCCAATGCGTACGTCTTCAAACCGGTGCTGGTCTACGACGAAGCAGCGGACACCTTCACCGACACCGAGTCCGGAGCCGTCTACACCGACGGCGGTGAAGGTTCCTTCATAACGGCCGACGGCGAACGCCTCGCCACGGGCTGGAAGGTGGGTGTCGGGTTCGAGAACTTTGAGCGTGCGTTCACCGATCCTGACCTGCGCGGACCGCTCGTCAGCGTTATTCTCTGGACCTTTGCGTTTGCGCTCGGATCGGTGCTGCTGTGCTTCGGACTGGGCCTGTTCCTTGCGCTCACGTTCAACCATCCGAACCTGCGCGGCAAAAAGATCTACCGCACCGTGATGATCCTGCCGTATGCCTTCCCCGCCTTCCTCGCCGGGCTGGTCTGGTCCGGGATGCTCAACCAGGAATTCGGCTTCATCAACGCCTCCCTGTTCGGCGGAGCCGATATTCCGTGGCTGACCGATCCGTGGCTGGCGAAGTTCAGCGTGCTGCTGGTGAACACGTGGCTGGGGTTCCCCTACATGTTCCTGGTCTGCACCGGAGCCCTGCAGTCCCTCCCGGAAGACGTCAACGAGGCCGCCCGGATGGACGGCGCCTCCGCGTGGCGGATCTTCCGCTCGATCAAGCTGCCGCTGCTGCTGGTCTCCACCGCACCGCTGCTGATCTCCACCTTTGCCTTCAACTTCAACAACTTCAACGTGATCTTCATGCTCACCGGCGGCGGGCCCCGGTTCTCCGACACCAACATGGACATCGGCGCCACCGACCTGCTGATCACGCTGGTCTACAAGGTGGCGTTCGGCCAGGGGTCCGGGCGTGACTACGGGCTGGCCAGTGCGCTCGCCGTCATCATCTTCATCATCGTGGCAGTCATTTCAGCGGTCAGCTTCCGGCAGACCAAGGCGCTGGAGGAAGTGAACTCATGAGCAATTCGACTCTGACCCCGGCACTCAAAACCGTCCCAACGGCTCCGGCACCCCGCAGGAAGTTCGCCGTCTGGTTCCGCGACAAGGGCTGGCGGCATCTGGTGGGCCTGGTCATGGGAGTTTTCGCGCTCTTTCCCCTGGCCTATGTGCTCTCCGCCGCGCTCAGCCCCACTGGCACGCTGGTCTCCGCGAGCGGGCTGTTCGGCACAATCGAGTTCGACAACTTCGTGAACCTCTTCTCGGACCCCCAGAAACCGTTCGCCAAGTGGTTTGTGAACACCCTTGTCGTCGGGTTGATCACCAGTGCCGGCACCGTGTTCCTCGGCGCCTTGGCCGCGTACTCCTTCTCCCGGATGCGTTTTACGGGCCGCCGTTTCGGACTGATGAGCCTGATGCTCCTGCAGATGTTTCCGCAGATGCTCGGCGTCGTCGCCATCTTCCTGCTGCTCAGCGGCATCTCCGACGTCGTGCCGTGGCTGGGCCTGGGCAGCCAGACCGGACTGATCATGGTCTATCTCGGCGGCGCCTTGGGTGTGAACACCTATCTGATGTACGGATTCTTCAACACCGTGCCGAAGTCCCTGGACGAGGCGGCCCGCATCGACGGTGCCAGCCACATCCAGATTTTCTTCACCATCATCCTGCGGCTGGTCACCCCCATCCTCGCCATTGTGGGGCTGCTGTCCTTCATCACGGCAACCGGCGAATTCCTGATCGCCTCCATTGTCCTGAATGATCCGGACACCCAGACGCTGGCAGTGGGCCTCTATTCCTTCGTCGGAGACAGCCAGTCCCGCACCTGGGGCGTCTTCTCCGCGGGTGCCGTCCTGGCCGCCCTGCCGGTGATGGTGCTGTTCCTGTTCCTGCAGCGCTTCATCTCCTCCGGGTTGGTTGCCGGAGCCGTGAAGGGCTAGAAGCCAGCCACGTGCCGGGGCGTGTAGTCCTGTTCCAGCTCCTCGAGATCCTCCGGCGAGAGCCGAAGGTCCAGGGCAGCCACGGCATCATCCAGATGGTCGACGGCGGAGGCGCCCAGCACCGGTGCCGTCACCGTCGGGTGGGTCAGGACCCAGGCCAGGGCCACCTGGGCACGCGGCACGCCGTGGCGTTGGGCCACCCGGAGGACGGCGTCGGCAATGGCACTGTTGGGCACGTCCTGGCCTGAGTAGAGGGAGTGGCCCAGTTCGTCCTGCTGCTGGCGCCGGCTCACCCGGTCCCAGCCACGGGCCAGCCGGCCCCGGGCCAGGGGCGAATACGCCAGCACTCCGGTGCCGGTGGCTTCGCACAGCGGAATCATCTCGCGTTCCTCCTCGCGGTACACGAGGTTGTAATGCGCCTGCATGGTCACAAACGGCGACCAGCCGTTGGCATGCTGCAGTGTCAGCGCCCGGGCAAACTGCCAGGCGTACATGGTGGAAGCCCCCAGATACCTGACCTTGCCGGCCCGGACCAGCCCGTCCAGTGTTTCCAGGACCTCCTCCAGCGGGGTTGAGCCGTCCCACCGGTGGACCTGGTACAGGTCGATGTAGTCAGTGCCCAGGCGCCGCAGGCTTTCGTCCACCTGCCAGAGGATGTGCTTGCGGGAGAGCCCCCATCCGTTGGGGCCGGGTGCCATTTCGCCACGGACCTTGGTGGCGATCACCACCTCTTCCCGCTTGGCGTAGTTCACCAGGGCCGCGCCCGTGATCGCCTCGCTGTCCCCGGCGGAGTACACATTGGCGGTGTCGAAAAAATTGATGCCCAGGTCCAGGGCGCGGCGCAGGATCGGCCGTGACTCGGGTCCGGGCAGTGTCCACCCGTGGTTTCCGCGGCCGGGGTCGCCGAACGTCATGCACCCCAGACCGACGGCCGACACAATGGCTCCCGAGCTTCCCAGCTTTACGTATCTCATGTCGGTCATTGCGGCCTTTGCGTTCGGAAGGAATTCGCGGCAGCGGAGGCAAGCACCGGCACCGTACGGCGATGCTACCGCTGCGGCGGTAACCGGTACAGGGATGTCGCACCGTGGGCAGCTGCCGGTGCGCAGACCCTGCCAAGACGCGGCTTTGCCGCCATATACTGAGCCATGCCTACCGCTCAGGATCCGGAAATTTCCGTGCGACCGCCGCGGCGCAGCCGCCCCGCAGGTGAGCCGGAACCCTCGCAGGAACAATCGTCGCCGGACATCCCGGCGCAAACGCCGACACCACACATCCCGATACCATCACCGGCTTCCCTCGCCCGGCAGATCGCTGGACGAGTCGCCGGCGGGAATTCCGCGCCGCTGACGCCCGAGGGCCCCGCCGGGCTCCTGCTGCTGGCGTATCTGCGCGGGCAGTTTCTTGCCATGCTGGCGGAAGATCCGCGGGTGCGGGCAGATCGGGCCGACGCCGTGCACAAGATGCGGGTCAGCACCCGTCGGATGCGGTCGGCTCTGGCGAGTTACCAGCGGGTGCTGGCCCCGGAGCCGGCGCGGACCGTGCGGAACGAACTCAAGTGGCTGGCCGGAGTTCTGGGCGCCGCCCGCGACGCACAGGTTCTGCGTGCCCGGTTGCACGCTCTGGTGAACGAGCAACCTGCCGAGCTGGTGATGGGACCGGTGCTGCAGCGCATCGACGAAGAGTTGCTGGGTGATTACGCCGCGGCGCATGCGGCGGTTGCCGGCGAGCTCGACGGCGTCCGCTACCGCCGTCTGCTGGAACAGCTCGAGGCGGTGGTGACCCGTCCCGACTTCACGGCCGCCGCAGAGGCGCCGGCCGCCGTAACGGCGGGCCGCATGCTGCAGCGCGACCGCAAGCGCCTGCACCAGCAGGTTCGGGATGCCCGTTCTGCCCGCAGTGATGATCATCGGGCACAAGCGCTGCACGACGCACGCAAAGACGCCAAACGGCTGCGCTACGCGGCCGAGGTCGCCCAGCCGGTGCGTGCCGACGACGTCACCGTGCTCATCGCCGGAGCCGAGCACGTTCAAAAGATCCTCGGCGAGCACCAGGACAGCGTGGTGAGCCGCGAGTACCTGCGCCGGTTGGGAGCCGGAGCGGCGGACCCCGGCCAGAACGGGTTCACCTTCGGACGGCTGCATGCCCTGGAGGAGGAGCGCGGAGAAACAGCCCGGAAGCAGTTCCGCAAGGCATGGGCAACCTTTCCCCGGGTGGCCTGACCTGCCTGACTGGCCTGACCGGGAACGTCCGAGCCCGGCATGTCCGGACGGAGGTATCCCAGGACGGAGGTATCCGAGATGGACCCGGCCTCGCCCTGGGCGCCGCTGCGGCGCCGGATGTTCCTCATTCTGTGGCTGGCCAACCTCGGGTCCAACATCGGCACCTGGATGCAGACCGTCGGCGCGCAGTGGTACCTGGTGGAAAACAGCTCCAACGCGGCAGTGGTATCCCTGGTCCAGACCGCCAATCTGGCGCCCACCCTGCTGTTGGGCCTCGTGGCAGGGGTGCTCGCTGATGCCTTCAACCGCCGGCGCCTCATTTTCGGCGCGAACCTTTTTGCCGCCGCTGCCGCCGGCACGTTGACCGTCATAGCGGCGCTGGGCCTGCTGGATCCGGATTCGCTGCTGCTGTACACGTTCCTGATCGGCTGCGGCGTGGCCCTGAGCGCGCCGGCGTGGCAGGCCATCACGCCGGCGCTGGTTCCCCGCCGGGAAATCCGCGCCGCGGCGGCGCTGAGCAGTGTCGCGGTCAATGCCGCCCGGGCGGTGGGGCCCGCCGTGGCCGGTGTGCTGGTCTCCCTCCTGGGCCCGTCCTTCGTCTTCGGGCTCAACGCCGTTTCCTTTCTGGGCACGGCCGCCGCCGTTTATGCGTGGCGCTCACCTGCCGAGCCGGAGGATCCCGAGCGGATGGGAGAGGCCCTTGCCGCCGGCATGCGCTACATCCGGGCGGCTCCGCGGATCCGCCGCATCCTGCTCCGGACGGCGCTCTTCATGGTGCCTGCCAGCGCGCTCTATGCGCTGCTGCCCGTCGCCGTAAACGGCCACCTCCGTCTCGGGTCCACCGGATACGGACTGCTATTGGGGGCGCTGGGCGCAGGTGCCATTGTCGGTGTCGTACTGCTGCCCCGCGTCCAGGACCGGTTCAACGACAGCGTGATGCTGGGCCTCGCCGCTGCCGTCTTCGGAGCGGGGACATTTGCCGCCGGGTCCTTTCCCGCCGCAGTGCTGGCCGTCCTGCTGGTGTTCGCGGGGATCGCCTGGATTGCCACCTTCTCCATCCTCAACAGCGCCATGCAGCTCACGCTGCCGGAGTGGGTGCGTGCCCGCGGGCTCTCCGTCTACCTCATGGTGACCACCGGTGCGCAGGCGCTGGGCGCCGTCGTCTGGGGCTCGCTGGCAACCGTGTACGGCTATGGTCCGGTGCTGGCGGCGGCGGGACTCGTCCTGGCCGCGGCGGGCGTGAGCGTGTCGGTGCTGCCGCTGCTGCCCCGCACCGGCCGGCTGGACCGCAGCGTGGCTGAAGCGGACCTGGGGATCGAGCCGACGCAGGAGCCGGCGCCCGACGCCGGCCCGGTCACCATCCTTATCGCTTACGAGCTTGCTCCGGACAAGGCAGCGGACTTCGTGCACCTGATGCACGAGGTGCGCCTTTCCCGGATGCGGACCGGAGCGCGGGACTGGGAGCTGGTGCACTCAGTGACTGACTCCAGCCAGTTCCGCGAGATTTACGACGTCGCCACCTGGCGCGAGTACCTGCGTCAGGAACAGGAGCGCACCACGGGGGAGGACCGGAAGCTGATCGACCAGGCAGCCGGGCTGGCCGAGACGGAACCGCGCATCCGGTGGTTCCTTCCGGCGTCGGCCTGATGCCGGGCCAGCCTCCGGGCTAGGCCAGCTGTTCGCGCACCAGCGGGGCAACCTCGGTGCCGTACAGGCGGATGCAGTTCATCATCAGCTCGTGAGGGAGGGTGCCCAGGCTGTATTTCAGGTCAAAGCGGCTCAGCTCCAGTTCCCGGGCCACCCTGACGATCTTGGCGGCGACGGTTGCGGGCGAGCCAATAAACAGGGCGCCCTCGGGGCCGGCTGAGGCAAGGTAGTCGCTGTGCGTGGTCGGGCTCCAGCCGCGCTCGCGGCCGATCCGGTTCTGCATCCGCTCGAAATGCGGCCAGGCCTCCTCGAGCGCCTGCTCATCAGTGGCGGCAATGTAGCCGGGGGAGTGGGCACCCACCGGGAGCAGAGGCTGGCCAAACTGGGCCAGCGCCCGCTTGTACAGGTCCACGAACGGTGCGAAGCGTGCCGGTTCCCCGCCGATGATCGCCAGCATCAGGGGCAGGCCGTAGTGGGCGGCCCGGACCACGGACTGCGGAGTGCCGCCGACGGCGATCCACGCCGGAAGCTTCCCGCCGGCGGTGGGCGGATATACCCGCTGGTTCTGCAGCGGTGCCCGGGTGCTGCCGCTCCACGTCACCGGGGTTTCGCGGCGCAGCTCGGTGAAGAGCTCCAGCTTTTCCTCGAAGAGTTCGTCGTACTGGGCCAGATCCAGCCCGAACAGCGGAAAGGACTCAGTGAAGGAGCCGCGGCCCAAGATCACTTCGGCGCGGCCGTTGGAAACGGCATCCAGCGTCGAAAAGCGCTGAAAGACCCGGATCGGATCATCGGAGCTCAGGACGGTGACCGCCGACCCGAGCCGGATCCTGGTGGTTTGCCCGGCGATCGCGGCGAGGACCACCTCCGGTGCCGATACCGCGAAATCCTCCCGGTGGTGTTCTCCGACGCCGATGAAGTCGACGCCGACCGAGTCCGCCAACACCGCCTCGGCCACGACGTTGCGCAGAACCTGGTGCTGCGGAAGCCGTTCACCGGCCGGGTCCGACGTTACGTCGCCGAAGGTGTCCAACCCGAGTTCCAGCCGCTGTCCCATGGTGCTCCCTGTCCGCGCAAAGTTCATGAATTTGCATCTAGTCTAGCCGCGGCCTTCGGTGCGAACTCACACCGCCCGAGGCTCCCGGGATTTCATTGAGTGATCGTCCCACCGGATAGACTTGGGGACGGCCGCCGGGCGTTTTCCGGGGTCACTTTTGGATCAGCCGCAGATGGTGCAAGCGATCAAGCGATCAAATGATTAGTTGAGGTATTTTGCGAGACTTTAGTGCACGTCTGGCCACCGCCGACGAGAGAGACAAATGGGACAGCCACGTGCAGTCCAACCCGTGCGGCGGCAACGTGCTGCAGTCCGCTTCGTACGCGGAGGTCAAGTCCCACCACGGATGGAATCCCATCCACTTGGTGTTCACAGGCCGCGGCTACACGACGTACAACCTGGCGATCGAAAAGAAGGTTCCCGGCCTGGGCAGCCTCTGGTACCTGATTAAGGGACCGGACGTCGCTGAGCCGTCCCACGTGCCCGAGGTCCTGGATGCGCTGCGCCGGTTCATCAAGGAGACCAAGCGAAACGTGTTCGCCGTGAAGGTGGAACCGGACATCGTTGACAGCGCCGAGGTGCGGGCCCAGTTCGAGGGCGCCGGCCTGGTCAAGACCTTCAACCTGCAGCCCAATGACTCCACGGCGCTGCTGGACACCACACCGGACATCGAGCAGGTCCTGAAGAACATCTCTTCGCGCGGCCGCAACGCCGTCCGCCGGGCAATCCGTGAAGGCGCCGACGTGCGCCGGGTGGAGCCCACCGAAGAGAATATGCGCACCATGTACAAACTCATGAGCCATATCGAGGACCGTTCCGCGGCGCGGATGCGCTCCTACGAGTACTACCACCGCTTCTGGTCCAACTTCGTGGCTGCGGGTCAGGGCCGGTTCTACTTTGCCTTCGAAAACGGAGAACCCACGGTGGGTGCCTTCGTCATCGCCTACGGCAAGAAGGGTACGTACAAGGACGGCGGCTCCAAGCCCCGCCGCAACCAGTACGGAGACTCGCACCTGGTTCAGTGGACGGCCATCACCGAACTGAAGGAAGACTTCGGCATTGAGCAGTACGACTTCTGCGGAACGCCTCCGAGTGACCAGCTGAAAAACAAGGAACATCCCCACCATGGGCTGGGGCTGTTCAAGACCAGCTTCTCGAAGACCGTCACGGACTTCGTGGGCTGCTACGACTTGGTCCTGGACCCGCTGCGGTACAAGATCTGGAACGCCATCGGTGAACGCGTCGCGCGGCAGATTTACTGGCGCCGGCACCAGCAGCCGTTCTACTAACAGCAAGTGCGCCTGAACGGATTTCAGGCAACAGAGGCGAAAGGGTGAGTCCTTTGGAAAACACGTCCGATGCAGACCGCCAAAAGCCTGCACAGAACCCCGATCCGATGGTGGGACTGATACCGGTCATCCGGCGTCCCGGGCAGGAGTCCGCCGGGCAGGAGTCCGCCGGGCAGGAGTCTGCCGGGCAGGAGTCCGCGGCAGGGCAGCCCAGGACCGGGCACCCCAGGACAGAGCAGCAGCCCCGGGCATCAGGGGTTAAAAAGGCACCCGCGGGTGCCAAGGCGCGGCGTCCCGCTGCGCCCGGCAAGGCACCGAAGGGATCGGCTTCCAAGAGCACCATGGGGCTCCCCACCGGTCCGGGGGGCTTCGGGCTGAGGAGCACCAAACCCAAGCCGCCTCCCCCCACCACCTCGGTGATGCTGACGCCCTCCAAAGGCACCTCGGGCGGACTGGGCTCCGGACGCATCCCGGGGTCCGGGTTTGGCAGCGGCAAACCCGGAAAGCCCGCTGGCACAACCCAGCCGCCGCGGAAGCCCCGCTCCCGCAAGACGGTGCCGGGTCAGCAGCACACCAGCGCCGGCAGCGCTGCCCGGCAGCAGGACCGTTCATCGGCAGCCGCCCGGCGGATGCTGCGCAGGCTGGTCCAGGGGGAGACTCCTCCCACCCAGGCCATGTCCATCGTGGAGCGGTTGGCCGGTTCCCCGTACGCAAATCCCCTGGTGCGCACCGCCGGTCCCGATGCCTCGGCCCGGAAGACGCTGGACCTCGCCCTCAGCCTGGCGGAGACCATGTTCCGGTACGGTGCGGGTGCCCTGGAGGTGGAGACGGCGATTATCGCAGTCACTGCAGCCTTCGGCTTGGAAAGCATCGAGGTGGACATCACCAACCAGTCGGTGCTGCTGAACCACTCGCCCAAGGACCAGACACCCATCACCGTCATGCGGGTGGTCCGTTCCTGGACAAACAACTATGCAGGTCTGGGCCTGGTTCACCAGCTCGTGACGGACATCATCGACGGCGGACTTTCCCGTGCCGAGGCCGCCAACCGGCTCAACGAAATCACCCACCAGACGAAGCCGTTTCCGCGGTGGGGGGTGACGGCGTCAACCGGAGTGTTTTCCGCCGCGATCGTTGGCTTTATCGGCGGCGGGCCGCTGGCTTCCCTGGTGGCCTTCCTCAGTACGGTCCTGGTCAGCCTGCTGCAGCGCCTGCTGGGCCGCTGGCGGGTGCCGGACTTTTTCAGCACCGCCGCCGCGGGGTTCGTGGTCACTGCCATCGCCATGATCTTCTGGTCCTTCAACGTGCCGATTTCGCCGGGCATCGTGGTGGCCGGCGGCATCCTGCTGCTCCTGCCCACCGGGCGATTGGTCTCGGCAGTGCAGGATGCGATCAACGGCTTCCCGGTCACCGCCTCCGGCCGTTTCCTGTCCGCGTTCCTGACGTTCGGCGCGCTGGTCGCGGGCATCGCCGTCGCGCTGGTTGTGGGTGCCCTGGCCGGCATGCCGCGGCTGGACGTGACCAGCGTTACCGGATCCCAGTATCCGTTTGTGGTGACGATGCTGCTGCTGGCCGTGGCGCTGGCCACGATCTGTGTGGTGGAGCAGTCACCGATGAATCTGGTGCTGCCTACGGTCCTGACCGGAGCCGCGGGTTACCTGGTGTTCGAGCTGTGCGAGCTGGTGGGCCTGGGGCCCCGGCTCACGCCGGCTGTGGCGGCCGTCTTCATCGGCATGCTGGCCCGCATGATTGCCCTGCGGATGGGCGCGCCGCAGCTGATTGTTGCGGTTCCGGCGGTGCTCTTCCTCTTCCCGGGGCTGAGCATTTTCCGTGCCATGTACGGCCTGAGCGTCGGCTCGGACGACTTCACCGCCGGTGCCGTGGGGATCTTCAATGCGCTGACGGTGATCCTGGCAATCGCCGGCGGCGTGGTGATGGGAGACAACCTCGCCCGGCCGCTGACGCGGAGCCTTTCCGGCAACGACCGCCGGAACCGCCGCCGGTAGTCTGCGGAACGACCGGCCGCGGTTCTGCGGCCACACAGCAGGGCCGGCCTTAGCTGGAAAGAGGGGCCCCGGAACGCAGGATCTAGAGGATCTTGCCGACCGGGGTCTTTTTTTCTGCTTGGAAGGCATCCTCGGTGCGTCCGGCGGCCCAGTATCCGGACAGGGACACCTGCCGGCGCTCGAGCCCGTGACCGGCGAAGAAAATATCGCGCAGCGCCTTCATAGCCTCCCGCTCGCCGTGCGCGAAGACCTGCACATCATTGTTCGGCCACGGTGCGGCAGCAACGGCTGCAGCCAGCAGGCCGGTGTTTCCGGCCGGCAGATCACCGCGGTACAACCAGGACACGGTGACCCCCGCGGGCGCCGTCAGCGGCTGCCGGTCCTCCGGACCGCCCACTTCCAGAAACACCTGTCCGACGGCGGAGGCCGGCAGGGCTTCCAGCACGGCGGCAGTGGCGGGCAGAGCGGACTCGTCAGCGGCGAAAAGGTACCATCCGGCGTCGGGATCGGGGCTGAAGGCTCCGGCCGGGCCGGCGAACGTTAAGGCCTCACCCGCTGTGGCCTGGGCAGCCCAGGGTCCGGCAAGGCCTTCGTCGCCGTGAACCACAAAATCGATGGCCAGCTCGCGGGCCGCTGAATTGACGCTGCGGATCGTGTAGGTGCGCGACACCGGCCACTCCTCACGGGGAAAATCCTGCCGCAGGGACTCGAGCTCGGACTTCCCGTCCAGCGGCTTGCCATCCGGGCCAAACCAGATTTTGCAGTAGGCATCGGCGCAGCCGTTCTCGACAAAACGCTCAAAGTTGGGGCCACCGGCGATGATGCGCACCATGTGCGGCGTCAGCTGCTCCCGCCGCAAAACCTCAAGGGTCAGCAGCGGGCGGGACCGCCGGGGAGCATCCTGCGCGGGCATCGCGGCGGGCACGGAACGGTCAGGCATGCGGTTCTCCTCGATCAACGGGTTTCCCCTACCGTATCGCGTCCAACCGCCAGTCCACCGGCTCCGCTCCGTGCTGCAGCAGCAGCTCGTTGGTCCGGCTGAAGGGGCGCGAACCGAAGAACCCGCGCGACGCCGAGAGCGGGCTGGGATGGGCGGATTCAATCCGGGGAACCCCCTCCAACAGGGGAACGATGGAACGGGCGTCATTGCCCCAGAGCACCGCAACCAGCGGAGCGGGGCTGCCGTCCGGGGTCCGGCGGGCGACGACGGCGCGGACGGCCTGCTCGGTGATCTGTTCCCAGCCGCGCCTGCGGTGCGATCCGGCGCTGCCCGCCCGGACCGTCAGGACCCGGTTCAGCAGCAGGACGCCCTGATCGGCCCAGGCACTGAGGTCCCCGTGCGGGCTCGGGGGAATTCCCACATCCGCCGCGAGTTCCTTATAGATGTTGTTCAGGCTCCGCGGCAACGGACGTACGCCGCGGTCCACCGAGAACGACAGCCCAACCGCGTGGCCCGGGGTCGGGTACGGGTCCTGGCCGATCAGCAGGACCTTGACGTCCGCGAGGGGGCGGGAAAACGCCCGAAGGATGTTTCCCGGGGACGGCAGCACGGCGGAGCCGGAGCGGCGCTCCTCCTCCAACAGGCCGGCGAGCCGATGCAGTTCCGGGGCGGCCGGAGCCAACGCCCGAGCCCAATCCGGTGCCATGACGTCGGCCAGGCGCGCCGGGGCCGCAAAGGGGAACGGTCCTGCCGCCTCGGCGCCGGCTCGCGACGCCGCAGCGCCGTCGTGCCCTGGGCCGTTGTGTCCTGGACTGTTGTGCTCTGGATCATTGGCCGGGAGGGGCGGGGTGGGCGGCAGCGAAAAGAGGGTCGGATCATTGGAACTCACCCTTCCAGCCTAGGCCCGGCGCGGTTCTGCGGTGCTCGCACGCCGTCGGACCGGAAGTTGTGACGCCGGCGGAACCACCCCGAATGACAAGGCTGTTATTTCCGAACTAGCATGGATGGGAAACCGACAACCGATCTGGGAGCATCCTGTGGCCGAAACAACCGAAGCCTTCTCAATGGACGGCACGGTTGACCCCGACAGTCCGCTCGGGGAACAGGAACAGCAGATGCTCGCGCTGGAGCGGGCCTGGTGGAAATACGCCGGGGCGAAGGAACAGGCCATCCGCGAGCTGTTCGGCATGTCCGCCACCCGTTATTACCAGGTCCTCAACGCGTTGATCGATACCGAGGACGCTCTGGCTCACGACCCGATGCTGGTCAAGAGACTGCGTAGACTACGTACCACCCGTCAGCGCGCGCGTACCGCCCGTCGTTCAGGCTCTGACGTCTAACCGGCGCCACCTGAGACCAAGGACAGATACCCAACCATGAGCAAATATCCCCGGGATGAGTTTGACAAGGTTCCCGAGACGTCGTCGCGGCAGGGTGTCCACCGGGAACGGCTGATCCCCTCGCGGTCGGGCAGTCTCGCCCTGATCATTACCGTCGGAGTGCTGGCCCTGGTTCTTGGACTCGCTGCTTATTTCGTCCTGCCGCGCCTGGGTATCGGACAGGGTGAAGGCGCTTCGGCGCCCGCCTCGAATTCGTCCACCCCCGCGGAAAGCCCGGAATCGCGGCCCGCTGGGACGGAAACGGCGGAGCCCGCACCGTCTGCCAGCCCCACGCCGAGCGCCTCGCCGAGCCCCACGCCGTCGCCGACCCCAGCAGCCGTCGTGGACCGGTCCCAGCCTGTGGTGGTGCTGAACGCAAGCGGCATCGGGGGACTCGGAGCCAACGTCTCGGCACTGATTGCGGCCGACGGCTGGACCACCGCACAGGTCGCCAACTGGGGCGGAACGCCCCTGCAAACGTCAGTCATTTTCTACGGCAACGCCGAGCAGCTGCCGAACGCGCAGGAGCTGTCGAGGGTACTGGGCATCCCCAACCTCCGCGAGTCCCCGGAGTTTACTTTGGTGACCGTCGCGCCCGGCCCCGGGTTTCAGTAACCGGCCGAAAGAGCCCCCGACCGTAAAAACTCCATAACGATCCTGCATCCACGTTTGTGGCCCGGATCACGCTGGCTAAAGTGAGTGCCAGCCGTGCGACGCCGGCCCGGGACCAGGCAAGGATATCCGCCCAACCCAGGCCGCCTGTCCGCCGGACCGTTCCGCCACGGCATCCGGCGGAACGAACGAGCGAAACAAGGTTGGAGAAACGCAATGGCGCAGGGGATCGTCAAATGGTTCAACGGGGAAAAAGGGTACGGGTTCATCACGCTGGACGAGGCCCAGACGGATGTTTTCGTGCATTGGTCTGCGATCCAGGCGTCGGGGTACCGCACGCTGGAAGAAGGCCAGCGCGTGGAGTTTGAAATTGGAGAAGGCCAGAAAGGTCCGCAGGCGGAAGACGTGCGCACCGTTTAGCGGCGGACCGCCGCAGCCGAGGCGGCGGCCCCGGTCCGGGGCTGCCGCCGTTTTCGTGCGCCGGGAGATCGCGCCGGACCCGCGGCGCACCTGTGTTGATGAATGTGACGACGGCAGCGATGAGCCGTGATCGCTTGCACTCAGTGTGTGGGAGTGCTAATTATTGACTTAGCACTCTTGCCGTATGACTGCTAAATGCGGTCGGCGTTGAGTGAAAAAGCAAGCCACTGAGGTGAGGACCTGCGGGAGCGTAAAGAGATCGCCCCTCAAGGTCCGTCCGTCGCGGGCACCGCAGTCTGGAATGCAACATCCTGCAGCAAGCATGACTGTTCCGAAAGGACGAAAGCCGTTATGGCCAAGATCATTGCATTTGACGAAGAGGCCCGCCGCGGCCTTGAGCGCGGACTGAACATCCTCGCCGACGCCGTGAAGGTCACGCTGGGCCCGCGCGGCCGCAACGTGGTCCTCGAAAAGAAGTGGGGCGCACCCACCATCACGAACGACGGCGTTTCCATCGCCAAGGAGATCGAGCTCGACGATCCCTACGAAAAGATCGGCGCCGAGCTGGTCAAGGAAGTTGCCAAGAAGACTGACGATGTTGCCGGTGACGGCACCACCACGGCAACCGTCCTGGCCCAGGCCCTGGTCAAGGAAGGCCTGCGCAACGTTGCCGCCGGCGCCGACCCGCTGAGCCTGAAGCGCGGCATCGAGAAGGCTGTCGAGGCCGTCACGGCCGAGCTGCTGTCCTCTGCCAAGGAAATCGAAACCAAGGAGCAGATTGCTGCCACGGCTTCCATCTCCGCCGGTGACCAGCAGATCGGCGACCTGATCGCCGAAGCTCTGGACAAGGTTGGCAAGGAAGGCGTCATCACCGTCGAAGAGTCCAACACCTTCGGCCTTGAGCTTGAGCTCACGGAAGGTATGCGCTTCGACAAGGGTTACATCTCCGGATACTTCGTGACTGACGCTGAGCGCCAGGAAACGGTTCTGGAAGACCCGTACATCCTGATCGTCAACTCGAAGATCTCCAACGTCAAGGATCTCGTTGCGGTCCTCGAGAAGATCATGCAGTCCGGCAAGCCGCTGCTGATCATCGCCGAAGACGTTGAGGGCGAAGCCCTGGCGACGCTGGTTGTCAACAAGATCCGCGGCACGTTCAAGTCGGTTGCCGTCAAGGCTCCGGGCTTCGGCGACCGCCGCAAGGCCCAGCTCGCAGACATCGCCATCCTCACCGGTGGCCAGGTCATCGCCGAGGAAGTCGGCCTGAAGCTGGAAAACGCCACGCTGGACCTGCTGGGCAAGGCTCGCAAGGTCGTTGTCACCAAGGACGAGACCACGATCGTGGAAGGCGCCGGTGACCCCGAGGAAATCGCGGGCCGCGTCAACCAGATCCGTGCCGAGATCGAGAACTCCGATTCCGATTACGACCGCGAGAAGCTGCAGGAACGCCTGGCCAAGCTGGCCGGCGGCGTTGCAGTCATCAAGGCCGGCGCAGCCACTGAGGTTGAGCTGAAGGAGCGTAAGCACCGCATTGAGGACGCTGTCCGCAACGCCAAGGCTGCGGTTGAAGAAGGCATCGTCGCCGGTGGCGGCGTTGCCCTCATCCAGGCCGGCCTGAAGGCCTTCGCCAACCTCAACCTTGAGGGTGACGAAGCAACGGGCGCGAACATCGTGCGCGTAGCCATCGATGCTCCGCTGAAGCAGATCGCCTTCAACGCAGGCATGGAGCCGGGCGTTGTTGTCGACAAGGTTCGCGGCCTGCCCGAAGGCTGGGGCCTGAACGCTGCAACCGGCGAGTACGAAGACCTGCTGGCTGCCGGCGTCAATGACCCGGTAAAGGTGACCCGCTCTGCCCTGCAGAACGCGGCCTCCATCGCCGGTCTGTTCCTGACCACCGAAGCAGTGGTTGCCGACAAGCCCGAAAAGGCTGCACCGGCAATGGGCGGCGGCGACGAAATGGGCGGCATGGGCGGTATGGGCGGCTTCTAGCAGCCCTGGACCGTTCCGGCCCTGGATCGTCTGGTGCACGCCGGAACGGTCTGATCCGGAACGATCCGCCCTGACGCGCTGCTGATTGAAGCAGCACGTTGAACGACTGTTCGGCGCGCGAGTATTTCAGCGCAGCACACCTGTTTCAGTACACCTGGTTCAGTGCAGAGGCGGGGGGGGGGGGGGGGGGGGGGGGGGGGGGGGGGGGGGGGGGGGGGGGGGGGGGGGGGCGGGCGGGGGGGGGGGGGGGGGGGT
>NZ_JASKLY010000021.1:0-111616 GCF_030125545.1 Arthrobacter sp. zg-Y1219 | reverse complement strand
CGCAGTTCCCCCCGCCTCGGGGCGCGCCCCCGCCCCCCCCCCCCCCCCCCCCCCCCCCCCGCCTCTTGCGTTCCGTGTGCTGCCGGCTGCCTGCTATCTTCTGTCTGCGGCGTCCAGTGCGTGTTCTGCCCGCGCGCCTTGGCCGCGGTTCAGTGGCGGAACAGTGCGACGTTGGCGGCCTCAGTTTCGGCGTACTGCACCGAGGCATAGCCCAGTGCTTGATTGATGTTGGTCAGGGATTCCTCCACCTTGGCCTGCGTGCTGCGCCATTCCGCGACCAGCGACTGGAAGTTCGCCGAGGCCTGCCCCTGCCATGACTCGCTGAGTGACTGCAGCCCGGACTGCATCCGGTTGATATCCGACTGCAACCGATCGATCGTGCCTCGGACCTCGGCGCTTTTTGCATCCAGGGCCTCGCTGTCCACTGAGACTATTGCCATTGTTCTAGCTCCCTTCGAAAGGTCATTGAGCCTTCGACGCTAGGCCAGGGGGCGGCACTTTCGGCCTCGGAGCCGACGGCCGTGGACAACGTCGGCGAAAACGGCTCGTGAGCAGCCCTGTGGAGGACGAAAGCTGTGGAGGACAGGAGCTGTGGAGGAGCACATGAGAGAGGTGGAGGAGCACCGCAGAGCTGTGGAGGAGGACGGGACCGTGCGGCAAGACCGCCGGGAAGACTTCCCCGGCTAGGTGCTCCGGTCGGCGTCGAAATCTTCCGGGGCACGGTAGGGCAGCCGGATGGACATCGTGGCGCCGCCGCCTTCGGTGTCCGAGAGGCGGACAGTGCCGTCGTGCTGGGCCACCAGCGCCGCGACGATGGCAAGGCCAAGTCCGGTGCCCCCGGTTTCTCGGTACCGGGAGGAGTCAGCACGGTAGAAGCGTTCAAAGACCCGCGCGGCGTCTTCCTCCGAGATGCCGGGGCCATGGTCCCGCACCTCCAGAACCGCGTCTGAGCGGTTGTGGATGACGGGGGCCACTCCCACGGCAATCTCGATGGGGGACCCGTCGGGCGTGTAGCGCAGGGCATTGGTGATCAGGTTCGCCACGACCTGCCGCAGCCGGGCCTCATCACCGACGGTGGGCGCCGGCCGGGGCTGCTGGCCGTCCAGCCCCACAACCCGGATCTCCCGTCCGGGAGAGCTGGCGCGGGCGTCCATTGCGGCATCATTGCCCAGCAGCATCAGGTCCACCGGCTCGTATTCCAGCGGCCGCTGTTCATCCACCCGCGCCAGGGTGAGCAGGTCTTCGACGAGCTGGCCCATCCGTTTGGCTTCGCTCTCGATGCGGCCCATGGCGGCGGAAATCTCTTCGGGTTTTTGCAGTGCTCCGTGGCGGTACAGCTCCGAGAATCCGCGGATGGTCACCAGCGGTGTGCGCAGCTCGTGGGAGGCGTCCTGAACGAAGCGGCGCATTTTCTGCTCCGATTTGGTCCGGGCGGCAAAAGCGGTTTCGATGTGGGCCAGCATGGCATTCAGCGACCGGGACAGCCGGCCGATTTCAGTAGCGGGATTGCCAAGGTCGACGCGCCGGGAGAGGTCGCCGGCGGCAATGGCTGCCGCGGTTTTCTCCACCTGGCTCAGCGGCCGGAACTGGCGTGTGACGGCCCAATAGGCAATGCCCGTGGCGCCCAGGGTACCGAGCAGCCCCACTGAGAAGACCAGTGAGGCGGCCTCGTCCACTGTCGCAGCAACGGAGTCCAGCGGCAGGGCCACTGCCACCGCGCCTGAATTTTCCAGGGCGAACACCTTTACCCGCCAGCCCTTGCTGCCCGGCATTGTGCCGGCGACGGTTTTGCCCTGCTGGTCCAGTTCCCGCACCTCTTCTGCGGTGTAGTGCGGGACTACCGGGGTGTCCACGCCGGGATCGGAATGCGTTTCCGGCCCGTAGCTGCCGTCATCGGCCAGGTACAGGCCGTAGAACTGGAACAGCGAGGTATCGGTCGGCGGTCCGTTCGACACGAGGTAGCGCGAGACGGCCGGCGCATTTTCGGCAATCTCGACGTCCAGACGGGTCACCAGGATCTGCCGCAGCACGTAAATCGTGGCCAGCCCGGTAATGGTTACGGTGACAACCATGAGGACGGCCATGATGGCCACGAGCTGGGATCGCAGCGAGGCCGATTTCCAGCGGCGGAGCAAGGCTTAGCGCTTCTCCGACGTGCGCAGCAGGTAGCCAACGCCGCGCTTGGTCTGAATCAAAGCCGGAGCATCCGGACTGCGGTCGATCTTGCGGCGCAGGTACGAAATGTAGGACTCCACGATGGAGGCATCGCCGTTGAAGTCATATTCCCAGACGTGGTCCAGGATCTGGGCCTTGGACAGCACCCGGTTGGGATTGAGCATCAGATAGCGCAGCAGCTTGAACTCGGTGGGGGAGAGGTCAACGGTGACGCCGCCGCGGCGCACCTCGTGGGCGTCGTCGTCGAGCTCGAGGTCATCCACGCGGAGGACGGCGTCGTCGTCGTCCATCGGCTGGGTGCGCCGCAGCACGGCGCGGATTCGGGCCACCACTTCGTCGAGGCTGAACGGCTTGGTGACGTAGTCGTCGCCGCCCACGGTCAGGCCGGTGACCTTGTCCTCGGTGTCGTCGCGCGCGGTCAGGAAGACCACCGGGAAGTGCTGGCCGGCCGCGCGCAGCCGCCGGGTCAGGGTGAATCCGTCCATGTCCGGCAGCATCACGTCCAGGACAGCGAGGTCCGGGGTGTGGGCGTCGACGGCGGCCAGGGCCTCGCGGCCGTTGGCTGCGGCGACGACGTCGAAGCCGGCGAAGCGCAGCGAGGTGGACAGCAGTTCGCGAATATTGGGCTCATCATCCACTACGAGGAGACGAGCTTCAGGTCCGGATGATTTATTCACTTCCCCAGTTTCTTACATTTAGCTGTGCGTTGTCTGTAGGGACGCACGATGGATACTGAAAGTGTCCAGTGAACCGGTCCGGTTTGCCGGTTTGCGGAACCGTCGGGCGCAGGAGCGGCGCGTTTCGTGTCCTGCCTTCCGGCACGACTGCGAAACACCCAGGTATAGGGATTGCTGCCGGCGAGCAGCACATCGTCCTCGCGGGCACCGGCGTCCACCCACTGGCAGTACCAGGACGGCAAGAGAACCCGCGGCAGATGGATCACCGAGGCTACAACCAGCATCAGCACCAGCGCTCCCGCCAGGAGGAGGACATCGCTGACGAATTGAGGTGCCCCCAGCACGGTGAATATGGCTCCCGTCATGCCGATCGCAATCAGCAGCCCGCCATAAAACATGGTGAAGCCGAAGTAGGAGTGTTTACCCAGTTCGTGGGGCTGCTGCTGCGGGGCCCACCGGCGCCAGATGCCCCGGTAGGCAGCGATACCAGGGACCAGCATGGCTGCCGCCAACGCATAAATTCCCAGCCAGACCAAAATCTCACTTGCCATTGAGAACTTCAGAACTCCTTTGCAGCGTCACTGGGCATCCTGCGCTGCCCCGGCGCAGGAGCCCCACGATACTGCCGACTCCAGAGCCGGGATGGTGCCGTGCCGAAAGAATTGAAGCTGCGTCCGGAACGCTAGACGGGCTTTTCGATATCCGAGGCGTCCAGGATGGAATAGGCGTAGCCCTGTTCCGCGAGGAAACGCTGGCGCTTCGCCGCGAAGTCCTGGTCCAGGGTGTCCCGGGCCACGACGGTGTAGAAGTGGGCTGACTTGCCGTCGGCCTTGGGCCGCAGCAGCCGCCCGAGCCGCTGGGCCTCTTCCTGCCGGGAGCCGAAGGAGCCGGAGACCTGCACCGCCACCGAGGCCTCGGGCAGGTCGATGGAGAAGTTCGCGACCTTGGACACCACCAGCGTGGTCAGGCGCCCCTCACGGAATTCGTTGAACAGCCGCTGGCGTTCCTTGACCGGGGTGTCGCCCTTGATCACCGGGGCGTCCAGCCGTTCGGCCAGCTCGTCCAGCTGGTCCAGGTACTGGCCGATCACCAGCGTCTGCTCACCGGCGTGCCGGCGCACCAACTGTTCGACGACGGCGGACTTGGTCTCGGAGGTGGAGCACAGCCGGTACTTGTCGCCGTCCTCGGCCATGGCGTAGGCCACCCGCTCGTCCCGGGGCAGGTCCACCCGGACCTCGACGCACTCGGCCGGCGCGATGTAACCCTGTGCCTCGATGTCCTTCCACGGTGCGTCGTAGCGCTTGGGACCGATCAGCGAAAAGACCTCGCCCTCGCGGCCGTCTTCCCGCACCAGAGTGGCGGTCAGGCCGAGCCGGCGGCGCGCCTGCAGATCTGCGGTCATCCGGAAGATCGGCGCGGGCAGCAGGTGCACCTCGTCGTAGATGATCAGGCCCCAGTCGTTCGCATCCAGCAGTTCCATGTGCGGATACAGCCCGCCGCGCTTGAGCGTCAGCACCTGGTAGGTGGCGATGGTGACCGGACGGACTTCCTTGACCGCGCCGGAGTACTCGCCGATTTCGTCCTCGGTCAGGGAGGTGCGCTTGAGCAGCTCATCCTTCCACTGCCGGGCGGAAACGGTGTTGGTCACCAGGATCAGGGTGGTCGTGCAGCTGGTGGCCATGGCGGCGGCACCGACCAGGGTCTTGCCCGCACCGCAGGGCAGGACGACGACGCCGGAACCGCCGGCCCAGAAGTTCTCAGTGGCCAGCTTCTGATAAGGGCGCAGCGCCCACCCGTCCTCGTTAAGCAGGATGGGATGCGGAGCGCCGTCCACGTAGCCCGCCAGATCCTCAGCCGGCCAGCCCAGCTTGAGCAGCAGCTGCTTGAGCTGGCCCCGCATCGAGGACTGCACCACCACGGTTTCGCCGTCGATCCGCGGGCCCAGCAGCGGCTGGATCTTCTTGGCGTGCAGGACTTCCTCCAGCACCGGATAGTCGGTGGTGCGCAGCACCAGGCCGTGCTGCGGATCCTTTTCCAGGCGCAGCCGCCCGTACCGGGACATCGTTTCCTCGATGTCCACCAGCAGCGAGTGCGGAACCGGGAAACGGGAGTAGCTCAGCAGCGTGTTCAGAACCTGCTCGGCGTCGAGCCCTGCGGCCCGGGCGTTCCACAATCCCAGCGGGGTCAGCCGGTAGCTGTGGATATGTTCCGGGGCGCGCTCCAGCTCGGCAAAGGCCGCGATGGCATGCCGGGCCTCGGTCGCCTGGGGATGGTCCACTTCCAGCAGAATGGTTTTGTCACTCTGGACAATCAACGGTCCGTCAGCCATGCGCCGGGGTATCCTCCACTATTTCCACATCCATGATTCGGTGCACCGACACCACTCTCTCTACGTCCCGGCGGGGGTCAAAGACCCGCACCCGGCCGTCGGTGACTGATAAAGGAACAAAGATTTCCTGCCGCTGATTCCCCTGGCCGTCCACCACGCCCATCCGGACCGAGCTTCGGGTCCGGATGGCCTCGCGCAGGATCTCCAGGCCGACGAGCGGCTCGCTTTCACTGCGGCCGGCCACCGGCGGCCCCTCGCCGCGGAGGGCTGCCAGCTGGTTCGCGACGTCGTCGTCGGTCAGTTCCCAGGGGTTGAGCCGGGTTTTCGACGTCGGTGCCACAGTCACCGGGGGATGCGCGTGGGACCCGGCCACCGGCCGGGCACGCCCCTCCAACGCCGGTGAATAGCCGAGCTCGCGCAGGGTGTAGGAGAGTTCCTGGGCGCTGGCGACCGACCCGACGACGGTGGGCGACAGCCGCACCAGGCCCAGGGAAGCGGTGCGCGGGTCTGCAAGCAGCCCGGTGAGGCCGTCTTCATCGTCGCTGCGCAGGTAGGACGCCGCGGCGCCCACCCGCAGGCGTCCGTAGCGGGAAGCAGTGTCCTCCACCAGATACTTCAGCGGCTGGGGAACCTCCGTGGCGGAATGCCGGCGCAGGAAATCCAAGATTCCGGCGGCGTCCTGCCCGGCGTCCAGAGCCCTGCGGATGGAATCAGCTGAGAACCGGTAGATCGCGGCCGGCCCCTGGCCCTCGGCGTCGGAGATGGACGCCAACCGGCGCGCGACGCCGGGTTCCAGATAGCCGGGGGCCACCGCAGTCAGGTCCGCCTGCAGCAGGAACGCGTTCAGCGGCTCCGGAAGGGCATCGCGCAGACGCTCCAGTGCGCCGTCCCAGTCACTGCGGGCGACCGCGGCCCCCAGATCGGTCAGGGCCCCGGAACCCAGCAGACCCAGCTGGGCTGCCTCCTTCAGGATTCCCGGCACCAACCGTGCGAACCGCCGCTGCAGCCGCGGCTGGTGCCAGGTCAGGGCGCTGACCAGTGCCTCGGCGTCGAGGGCACCGGTAGTGCCTTCCTCGCGGACGTCGTCGTCGGCCAGCTGGGCGAGCATTTCCAGGGCCCGCTGCCGCACCAGCGGAGCGTCCGGCCGGGACGCCTCGGCGGCCAGGGCATTGATCGCTCCGCCGCCGGGGAGCGGGCTGCCGACCAGCGAGGGGGCACGATCTGCATCCAGCCAGGCTGAGACCAGCTGCTTCCACTGGTCCTGCCGGTCCGAGGTCAGCCAGCTGCCTTCCGTGGCGCACCACCGCGACGTCGTGACATCCAGGGACAGCAGCCCGGCCAGGGCGGCAAGTTCCAGCAGCCATGCGGTGGCGGGGGCGTCGATGCGAAGGGCCTCCGAAACGCGGCGCACTTCCCGCACCCCGACGCCGCCTGAACGGAGGGTGCCGACGGGGGTGGACTTCGCGACCGCCACGAGCTCAGTGACCAGGCGGAGGGTTTCCGCCACTGCGCCGAAGGCGGCGTTGTCACGGACGTTGTCCGCGACCCGGCGGGTCACCGGAGCCGGTGGTTGGAGCTTGAAATCGGAGACGATGACATGGCCGCGGGACGCCTGCCCCACCGGACGGGGAAGTTCGACGTGCAGTGCATCCAAGGGAACCAGCAGGCCGCGGGCCATCAGCCACTCCACCGGGGTGGGAGAGGGGTTGTCCAGCACGGCACGGCCCATGGCGGCCTTTTTCGGGATGGCGCCGACGGGGGAGTATTTGAAGCGCCGCAGCAGGTCCAGGGTCTGGGCCGGGGCGTCGGCCATCAGCGTTGCCCAGCCGGCAGGGTCCGACACCAGATGGTGCAGGGAGTGTGCGGCGGTGATGGGGGTGTCGGCCCGCTCCATCGCGATGCCGCTCCGGCGCAGTCCCTCCACGATTCCGACCAGGCGCTGGCCGAATTCCGGATGCTGCACTGCCAGGGTGGAATACGGGCGGCCCAGGCCCGCCGGATACGCGCCCAGCGCTTCACCGAGGACCGCGACGGGCAGATAGAACCGGCGGCCCGCGTCGGCCTTGGGTGCGCCGGGATGGGGTGTGGCACGGCGCAGCAGTGCCAGGGCATGCAGGTGATTCAGGATGGAATCCAGCGACTTGATGGTCGAACCGGCGATGGCGCTTTTCAGCCATGAAGCGGTGGTGCTGAGGTGGGAGTCCTCGTTGGTGGTCAGGTCGACGGCCTCGAGAACCTGCAGCTCCGGAGACGTGAGTTTTTCCAGCGCCCGCTGGACACTGATCCGGGTGGAGGCACGGGCGGCGAGGGCCTGAAAATCGGGAACCGGGGGCAGGATCAGATCCGGTCTGGCCGCAAGCAATTCACGCAGCTGGTCATCGCTGCGTGCAGCTAGATCTTCGGCTAAAGCTCGGATCGCGGACATCGTCTCCACGTTACCCGACGCGGCAGCAAAATGGACGGATCAGCCGCGTCGCCTGCGGCGGATTCCATCAATTACCAGGCCTGCCATTAGGAGGAATGCGACGGGGAGGCCGTAAAAGGCGCCAGCGGCGAAGCCCGGCCAGACGCTCTCTCCGCGCAGTCCCGAGAGCAGGACGGCACAGAGGCAGAGCAATCCCGCCACCGCGATCAGGGCCGCCGCTCCGGTCAGGATCCGGCGCCACCGCGGCCCTTCCGGTGCAGTTCGGTGCGGTGCCCGTCCGGGGGAAGGTGTGCTGGTGTCCATGGCGCTTAACGCTAACAGCGGAAATGAGCCGGTCCAAAGGCGCGGCACCGGGAACGAATACCCGGGCGGGATATTCTAAAGGAAACAGACTTCCCCGTAGTATCTCTCCCGTAGTATCTGGAAGAACAGCATCTGGACGAACCCAGTACCTCTGGGAGTACCGGGCCGTGGACTCCGGCACACGGCTGGCACTGCGGGTTGCGGAACACTGCGGCAGTTTCTGCTGCCGCACTCATTAGCTAAGAACGAGGTAACCGAAGTGCCCATCGGCAAGGTCAAGTGGTTCGACACTGGTAAAGGTTTTGGGTTCCTGGCCACGGACGAGGGACAGGAAGTTTTCCTTCATGCCTCGGCCCTTCCGTCCGGTGTGACCGAGGTGAAGCCGGGTACCCGAATGGAGTTCGGCGTAGCCGACGGCCGCCGGGGACCGCAGGCGCTTTCGGCCCGCATCCTGGAGGCCCCGCCGTCGGTGGCTCGGGCCACGCGCAAGAGCGCCGACGACATGGCTGTTATTACTGAAGACCTTATTAAACTGTTGGATGCAGTCTCGAACGGCCTGCGCAAGGGCCGTTACCCCGACAAGAAGCATGCCACCAAGGTTGCGGCCGTTCTGCGCGCCGTTGCCGATGATCTGGACGTATAAGGCGGAGCCGCTGCATGACCATGAGCGCAACATCATCCTCTGAAGCTGTTACTGAGCAAACCTCCCGGAATGAACCAGCCTCCTCGGCTGAGCAGGCTGAATCAGCTCCGGCGAAGGCACCCAGGCGCGCGGTGCGCCGTCCGTCCAAACCTGATGCCCTGCTGGCCGCTGCAGTCGAGACGGCCCGGGCCGGGCTCCTGGAAGTGGTTCCGGCTGAGCAGATCGGCACCTACGCGGGGGCCTTCCCCGACGCCGAACGCCTGGTCACGCACCGTTTCGAGGCGCTGCGTCCGGGGTACAACGGCTGGCAGTGGTACGCCACGGTAGCGCGCGTGCCGCGCGGCAAGGTGGCCACGGTCTGCGAAGTCGGGCTGTTGCCGTCGGAAAACGCGGTCCTGGCCCCGGAATGGGTGCCGTGGTCGGACCGGCTGCGCCCGGAAGACGTCGCGGCGGAGGAAGCTGCCCAGGCGCAGGAGCGCGCCGCTGCGCTCGCTGAAGCCGGGGACAATCATTCCGGGAACGACGGCGCACCGGACAATCATTCCGGGAATGACGACACGAATGACGACGGCGGTGCGGAACCCCCTGCCGGCCGCGACAAGGCAGGAACCCGGGAGGACTACTAGTCCAGTGGGTCCGGGGGCAGGCGTCATCCACAATTCCTTAGGCCGGTGGTGAACGGTGTTCCGTTCGCTTCGGCTCTTTAACTACCGCATCTGGTTCCTGGGCGCCTTGGTGTCGAACATCGGCACCTGGATGCAGCGGACCGCCCAGGACTGGCTGGTTTACGACATCCTCACGGAGCAGGATGCGGCCGCCATGGGCATCGTCATGGCGCTGCAGCTCGGCCCGCAGCTGTTGCTGGCACCGTGGGCCGGGCTGATCGCCGACACCTACAACCGGCGAAAGGTACTGCTCTTCACCCAGGTGGCCATGGCCGCACTGGGCCTGGGGCTGGGGGTGCTGGTGCTCTCCGGGGCTGCCCAGCTGTGGCATGTCTACGCCTTTGCCCTGGCACTGGGCGTGGTCTCGGCAGTGGATGCACCGGCACGGCAGAGTTTCGTCTCGGAAGTCGTCGAAGAAACTGACCTGCCCAACGCCGTCGCACTGAACAGCGCCTCCTTTAACGGTGCACGCATGGTTGGTCCGGCTGTGGCCGGCCTGCTCACGGTCGCCGTGGGGCCGGGCTGGGTCTTCCTCATCAATACCCTGACCTTTGCGGCGATGGTCCTGGCGCTGCTCAAGATGCGCAGCAGCGAACTGCGCGTCCTGCCCAAGTCGCCTCCGGGGAAGGGCCGCATCAGGGCTGGGCTGCGGTATGTCCGCTACCGCCCCGACCTGATGATGGTGCTGCTGGCCATTTTCATTGTCGGCACCTTCGGACTGAACTTCGCGGTCTACATCGCGGCCATGGCCCGCACCGAGTTTGGGCAGGACGCCGGAGTCTTCGGGCTGCTGAACTCAGTGATGGCCATCGGATCCGTGTCCGGGGCGCTGCTCTCGGCCCGGAGGGACAAGCCCCGGCTGCGGTTTATCTTCGGAGCGGCCGGAGCGTTCGGGCTGGCCTGCCTGCTTGCCGCCGCAGCTCCCACGCTGCTGTGGTTTGCGCTCTCCCTGATTCCGGTGGGTCTTTTTGCCCTGACGCTGATGACCAGTGCCAACGCCTATGTCCAGACAACCACCGAACCGGTGATGCGCGGACGAGTCATGGCGCTGTACTTCGCCATCTTCATGGGCGGCACGCCCCTCGGTGCCCCGCTGGTGGGCTGGGTGTCCAACAGCTTTGGCCCGCGCTGGAGCTTGGGGGTCGCTGCGGCTTCGGGCCTGATCGCGGCGCTGCTGGGCTTTATTTGGGCCTGGCGGTCACATCACTTGCGCATTTCCTATGACCGCACGCGGCCCCGCCGGCTGCATCTGACCACTCGTGAAACGGATCCTGACCCGGACACGGTGTAGTTGACACGGTGCAGTGTCCTGCCCTGCTGAACCGCGGTGCCGGTTCGGGCAAGCAAAGGGCCGGCCGCGGAAGCGGCCGGCCTTTCATTTGGGCCGGAAGTTCTTGGGCCTGGAGTTCTTGGGCCGGGATGTCTTTGAGCTACGAATTCTCGATCACGAAGTCAATGCACTTCAGCAGCGCGCTGACGTCATCCGGTTCGATGGCCACGAAGGTGGCGATGCGCAGCTGATTGCGGCCGAGCTTGCGGTACGGTTCCACGTCCACGATGCCGTTGGCGCGCAGCGTCTTGGCGATGGCTGCGGCATCTATGCTGTCGTCAAAATCGATGGTGGCGATGACGTTCGACCGGTCCTCGGGGCGGGCCACGAACGGTGTGGCCACAGGTGAGGCCTGCGCCCAGGAGTAGATCCTGCCCGCCGAATCGGCGGTGCGGTCGGTGGCGAACTTCAGGCCGCCGTTCGCGTTCAGCCATTCAATCTGTGCGTTGAGGGTCACCAGCGTGGACAACGACGGCGTGTTGTACGTCTGGTTCAGCCGTGAGTTGTCGATGGCGGTCTGCAGGTTCAGGAAGTCCGGGATCCAGCGGTCCGAGGAATTGATCCGTGCGGCCCGTTCCAGCGCCGCGGGGGAGAACATGCCCAGCCACAGACCGCCGTCGGAGGCAAAGTTCTTTTGCGGCGCAAAGTAGTAGACGTCGGATTCGGCCAGGTCCACGTGCAGGCCGCCCGCGGCAGAGGTGGCATCGATCAGGACCAGGGAGCCGTCGTCGGCCCCCTGCACGCGATGCACCGGGGCGGCGACACCGGTGGAGGTCTCATTCTGGGGCCAGGCGTACACATCCACGCCCGCTTCGGCCACCGGCTCGGGCCGCGTACCGGGCTCTGCCTTAATGATGGAGGAGCCGGCCAGGAAGGGCGCCTTGTTGGTGGCGGCTGCGAATTTGGACCCGAACTCGCCAAAGGACAGGTGCTGGGCCTTGTTTTCCACCAGGCCGAAGGATGCAACGTCCCAGAATGCCGTGGATCCGCCGACACCGAGAACTACTTCATACCCGTTCGGTGCGCCAAACAGGCTGGAGAGTCCTTCACGGATGCTGCCGACGAGGTTCCGCACGGGAGCCTGCCGGTGCGAGGTGCCCAGCAGGTTGGCACCGGCGCGGGACAGGGCCTCAATTTGCTCCGGACGCACCTTCGAGGGGCCGGCACCGAACCGCCCGTCCAGGGGAAGGAGTTCAGCGGGAATCTTGAGTGCGGCGGTTTCGCCCATGGGTATCGCTCCAAGCGGTAGGCAGGGTGCTCTGATGTGCTTTTCCATTCTGCCCCACCGCCCCGGCTCCCAGCCATTCGTTACCGCCGGCAGCGGGAGTGCGGCGACTCGCGGAATTATCTGCACTCTGTACAAATAAGCTAACGTAAGGGGCAATAATGACCACGGGCGGGGGCGTCCGCCGTTGTTCTCCTGAACCTTTCGCACGAGTAATCTTCCGCACGAGTAATAGGAGCGGCCTGCCATGACGGACCTCATCGACACTACCGAGATGTATCTGCGCACCATCCTGGAGCTCGAGGAAGAGAACATTGTCGCTCTCCGGGCGCGGATCGCCGAACGGCTGCGGCATTCCGGCCCGACGGTGTCCCAGACCATCGGCCGCATGGAACGGGACGGGCTCGTGGTGGTCTCGGGAAACCGGCACCTGGAGCTCACCGAGCTGGGACGCCGGCGTGCCACCGAGGTGATGCGCAAGCACCGGCTGGCCGAACGGCTGCTGTCGGACGTGATTGGCCTGGACTGGGCCTACGTCCATGACGAAGCCTGCCGCTGGGAGCATGTCATGAGCGAGCGGGTTGAGCGCCGCCTCTATGAGCTCCTGGGCCGCCCCAGCGAGTCGCCGTACGGCAACCCGATTCCCGGGCTCGAACAGATCGGCGGCGTGCCTGCTGAACTCTTTCACCACGGAGTCACCAACCTCGTGGCGGCCGTGGCTGCCGCCGATCCCGGAACCAAGCTGAAGCTGGTCCGCTTGGCGGAGCCGGTGCAGGTGGAGCCGGAACTGCTGACCCAGCTGGACGAGGCCGGATTGCGCCCCGGCGCCGAGCTGACGGCGGAGGTCGTGGCGGGTTACATCTCCGTGCGCGTTCCCGGCATCGAAGGTGCCCTGGAACTGCCTCCAGAGGTGGCCGCGCACGTCTTTGTGTCCACAGCAGGATAACGGAATGGTCTCTTTTGTCGGGCTTCCCCTATAGTGACTAACTGACGTTGAAATAACACCGTTATCCGGGCCTTACGCCGAACCCTGCCACTGGCCCGGAATTGCATACCGTTCAGGCAGGGGCGGAGGACCCATCAACTGGCAGCCACAGCTGCCTTGGGGTGAAGCCTCCAGCATCAGCACACCGCCGCGTACGCCGCGGCCTGTGGTGAGTGGGGGCCGAGTATTCTCTACTCGAATCCGACAGCTAACTTCGCAGGCATATGAGAGAGGTATACCTTGTCGAAGCATGCTGCCCCGGGCAGGCGCCGCGCGTCCGCTCCGGTTACGGCCCCGCGCCCACGGAACGGCCAACCATCGGGCCGCCGCCGGGCCGAAACAAAACCCAGCTCCTTCGGTGGTGCAGCCCAGAAAGTTGCCATCACCGCCGCGACGTCGGGCCTGATCCTTACCGTCGCCCTCCCCACTACTGCAGCGGTCCCTGAGCCGATCGAAGAGATGCAGACCGCAGCCGTTGAGGAAGCAGTGGTGGTTTCCGCTGACCCCAATGCAACCGTTGAGTTCGAACGCGCCGCGCTGACCAGCAAGTCCGATCCGGATGCGAAGCTGCGCCAGGTCGTCGTGGCTGCGGGCAGCGAAGTTGCCGCGGGCGCTGCCAAGGGGACCCTGGCCACACCGCTGGCCTCGGATCTGGTTCAGACCTCAGGGTTCGGCTACCGGGTCAGCCCCATCACCGGCAGCGCCGGCGAACTGCACCGCGGCCAGGACTTCGCCGCGGCCTGCGGCACCGATGTTACGGCCGCTGCCTCCGGAACGGTGACCTTTGCCGGCTGGCACGGCGGCGGCGGCGGAAACCGCGTCGTCGTGGACCACGGCAACGGCGTGGAGACCACCTACAACCACATGTCCAACCTTGCGGTTGGCGTTGGCGCCACGGTGGAGCGCGGAGACCTGGTGGGTGCCAGCGGCACCACGGGCGCGTCCACCGGCTGCCACCTGCACTTTGAGGTCATGGTTAACGGCGACGTAGTGGACCCGTTGGGCTGGCTGTAACCGCAGGTAAACCATTCCGTGACCGGAACGTGACATTGGTCAAATGTTGTTGTACGCTCTTCCTCGTGCCCGATCGGCCAAAGATCGGGCACTCTCGAACAGATCGCCGAGCTCTGCCACTGTTTGAGATCCGTTCGCAACATCGCATGGCAGAGGCGGGGGAACCACATTCGGGTTTCGCAAGAAACCCTAGGGGTTAAGTTGCACGGGCCTGGCGGTCCAGCAACCGGGTGACTCCCATCCGAATCCGACAGCTCACCTCGTAGGCATTGGGAGAGGCAAACTTGTGTCATCAGTAGCTCATGGCCGTCGTCGCGCGGCCACCACCCAGACGAGCCCAATTTCAGCACTATCCCGGGCCGTTACCTCCAACGCTGGAACCATTGGCCGCCAGGCCGCAGTCGTCGTCGCCGCTTCCGGCCTCGTACTGGCCGCGGGCCTTCCCGCCCAGGCAGCCGCCAACACCGATCGCCAGGCACTGGAAGCCACGCCGCTGAGCGTCGTGACCTCCACCGGAGCCGTTTCGGTTTCCGCGCAGGCGCCGTTTGAACTGGCAACGCTGGAATCCGTTTCCTCGGTTTCCGGAGCCGACTACCGCGCGCAGGTTGCAGCAGAAGAAGCCGCCGCCGCAGCCGCAGTTGTTGCACAGGAGCAGGCAGCAGCGCAGGCAAAGCAGGCTGCCGCCCTTCAGGCCCAGCAGGTCGCCGCGAGCACCAAGGCCTACGCAGCCCCGGCAGTCGCAGCCTCTGCAGCCTCAGCCCCGGCAGCCGCAGCCCCCGCTGCGGCACCTTCCGCCGGCCAGGCCGCCCCCGCAGCAGCGACGCCGGCTCCGGCCCCCGTCGCCTCTAGCGGAGCAGGCGCGGCCCTCGTGGCCTCCGCCTACAGCCAGATCGGCGTTGCGCAGGACTGCACCGCCATGGTTGAGAAGGCGCTTCGTTCCATCGGTAAGTCCGTGGGAGACCTTGCACCGGCACAGTTCTACGCCTACGGCTCGGTTGTCGGCTCTCCCCAGCCCGGTGACCTCGTCATCACTTCCGGCCACGTAGCGATCTACGTCGGCAACGGCCAGGTCATCAGCGGCGGCTTCGACGGCATGAACACCGTGCTGCACCCGCTGTCCTACCTCGGCGGCGCAAGCTTCGTCCGCGTCAGCTAAGCCCAGTTGTCACCTAACGGAGATCGCAGCCGCATGACATCGACAACTGAGCGCGCCCGCCATCGGGCGCCGGTGAAACGTACCGCACCGCTGACCGCGCTGGCCCAGGCAATGACCGCCAACGCGGGAACTGTCGGACGCCAGGCCGCTGTCGTCGTCGCCGCCTCGGGACTTGTCCTGAGCACCGGCGTCGCCGCCAATGCTTCCGGATCAGACCTGGTCCGCGACGTCCAGACCAGCACCCTGGACCTGTCCTCGGCTGCTCCGCTGACAGTTCCGGAAACCGCAACGGTGAACTTTGACCGACCGGCAGTGGCCGGCGTCATCGTGGCCCCCGAGCCTGCGCCGCAGGCCCAGGTTGCCGTTCAGGCCCGGCCGGCGGCAACGCTGGACGCAGCCGCGCCGGGTGAAGCACCCGCAGCCGCGCCGGGTGAAGCACTCGCAGCCCAGCCGGGTGAAGCACTCGCAGCCGTGCCGGCCGCGGGTGCGGCTGCTCCGGCTGTGGCTGCTCCCGCCCGGCAGGAAGCCCCTGCTGCGTCGTCGGGCACCGCAGCGATTATCGCAGCGGCCGCCTACGCACAGCTGGGCGTCTCGCAGGACTGCACCATGCTGGTAACCAATTCGCTGGCTGCAGCAGGCATCAGCTTCCACGACTGGCCCGCCGGCTACCTGTCCCTGGGCAGCACCGTCAGCGCTTCGCAGGCCGTTGCCGGCGACCTGATCTACTACGCCGACGGCGGCATGGGCATGGCTCACATTGCTGTCTACATTGGCAACGGCCAGGCCATCCACGGCGGATACAACGGTGGTTCCACCGTTGTTGCGCCGGCTGAGCTGGGCTCCGGCGGAGTTTACATCCGGGTCGGCTAGGACCGCACCACTGCATTTCCGCCGGTTCTGACCGGTGATCAAGGGCTCTTCCCGCGGGAAGGGCCCTTGACTCTTTTAACCGAGTGCCTTTATTAACTGAGTGCCTTTAACTGAGTGCCGCCGCTTTGACTCCTGGCCGCCGCAGAAAAATGGCCAAGATCCGGATCGGGGCATACTCTTTTCCATAGATCATCCGAAGTACCGTCCTCCGCCGACGGGCTGGCACCGCCGACGGGCATGCGAGAGGAATGTGCATGCGCACTCTCGTCCTGAATGCCGGCTACGAGCCGCTGGCCGTGGTGACCTTCCGCCGGGCACTGGTACTGGTGCTGTCCGGGAAGGCCAGTGTTGTCGCGGAAAGCGGCGATCCCGTGGTGGGCCCCACCGAGATCCTTCCCCGCCCGTCGGTCATCCTGCTGCATCGATACGTGAAGATTCCGTATCGGGAAGGCACGTCAGCCACCCGGCGGGGCGTACTGCGCCGCGACGGACATCAGTGCGCCTACTGCGGCAAGGCCGCTTCGACAGTCGATCACGTCCTGCCCAAGTCCCGCGGAGGGGGCGACAGCTGGGAGAACATGGTCGCGTGCTGCCTGCGCTGCAACAACGCCAAGGGGGACCGGACCCTGAACCAGCTGGGCTGGCAGCTGCGCTTCCTTCCCCAGCCGCCGCGCGGAGCGCGCTGGCAAATCCGTGAACTCGAACGCCCGGCACCGCAGTGGGACGAGTTCCTTGACGCCGGCACCGCCGCGTGATGCCCCTGCCGCGCGGCGGCTCTTCCCGCTGCAACAATTCTCCCCGCTCGAAAGAGCTTTCCAGCTCGGAGGACCTTTCCCGCACCGGTGACCGTCCGCGCTTCAACGCCGTTATCTTGGCCGGCGGGCGCTCCTCGCGGCTGGACGGAACACCAAAGGCACTGCTGCAGGCCTCCGGCCGGACGCTGCTGGCGGCCGCACTGGACGCTGCGGCGGGGGCGTGCGCCTGCGCCGTTGCCGGTCCGCCGTCCTTGTCCGCAGTCGTGGAGGAGTCCGGACATGGTGCCGCGCTGCTGGTCCGGGAAGATCCGCCGTTCTCCGGGCCGGCGGCAGCCCTGGCGGCTGCCTGGACAGCGCTGGCGGAACGGGACAGTCACGCAGGGCACCTGCAACCGGGCTGGACGCTGGTCCTGGCCTGCGACATGCCGTTCATCTCCCGGGCCGTCGCGGCGCTCCTGGCCGCCGCCCGGAGCACCGAAGCGGAGGTTGCGCCGGGACGCGTGGACCGGTATGAATCGCTGCTGGCGCTTGATGAAACCGGCAGGGCGCAGCCGCTGGCGGCCCTGTACCGGACCGCTCACCTGGGAGCTGCGGTGCACCAGCCCGACAGGCCTGGCGGCTTGGAAAACCTCTCGATGAGGAGGCTCCTTGCTAAGGTGCAATGGAGGGGCGTTGCGGTGCCCGCCCACAGCACGGCGGATATTGATACGTGGGAGGATGCCCGGCGCTGGTCGGTGGGAACCGGGCGCGCCGGTAACGTGGAAGCGTCCGCAGCGTCCGAGCGAACGCCAGCAGAGGAGCAGTAAATGGCAAGCCAGGAAGAACAACTCGAAGCGTGGTGCGGCAGGCTGCTGACCGCCTTGGAGCTGGAGGGAACCGCCGTGGATATCGGCGCAGTGTTGCAGCTGGCCTCAGACGCGGCTCACTCGGTGGTCCGGCCCGCCGCACCCCTGACCACGTTTGTGGCCGGATTTGCTGCAGGGCTGGCGGCAGGCAGCGGACAGGCGGACGACGACGTCGCCATGGGCGCAGCGATGCGCGCGGCTGCCCGTGAATGCAAAAACTACGGTGAAACCGGAGACTCCAATGACAACTGACAATTCCACCCCCGTAATACTCCCGCTTCAGCCCAACGCGCCCTGGGAGCAGGCGCGCAGCTTGGCATTCTCAGCGGGCCGCCCGCTGCCCTATGAAACTGTGCCCCTGGCCGAGGCCCTGGGCCAGGTCCTCGCCGAGGACGTAACCGCCTTGCAGCCCATTCCGCATTATGCGTCGTCGGCGATGGACGGCTGGGCCGTCTCCGGTCCGCCGCCGTGGCAGCTGGTGTCACATCAGGAGCCGAAAACGGAGCGGTGGCAGATCCACAAGGAGTCCGGACGCCGCCCGCTGCAGCCGGGCCAGGCCGTTGCCATCCTGACGGGCGGCATGATCCCGCTGGGCGCCCACAGCGTGCTGCGCTCCGAAAGCGGCGTGCTCACCGGCGGCGACAACCCGGTGCTCGCCCTCAGCGACGATGCCCGCGGGGAAGAACCCCGGGCCGGCGAACACATCCGGCCCGCGGGAGAGGAAGCAGCCGCAGGCGAAGTCACGATCCGGCGCGGCACCCGGCTGAACCCGGCACACATCGCGCTTGCCGCAGTGTGCGGGCACGATACCCTGCCGGTGCTCCGCGCACCCCGGGTGTCGCTTCTGCTGACCGGCGACGAAGTCATCGAATACGGGCTGCCGGAGTCCGGCCAGGTGCGGGACACCTTCGGCCCGCAGCTTCCGCAGCTGGTGACCATGCTCGGCGGCCGCATGGACGTGGTCCGCCGCCTGTCCGACCGCTATGAGGACGTGGTGGCGGCCCTGAGCACTGATGCTTCCGACGAGACCTCCATCGCCATGTCCTCGGGGGATGTCCTCATCACCACCGGCGGCACCGGCCGCTCCGAGGCCGACCACCTGCGCCAGGCGCTGGAGGACATGGACGCGGAAATGCTGATCAACGGCGTCGCGATGCGTCCCGGGCACCCGACCATGCTGGCCCGTCTTCCCGACGGCCGGCTGCTTGTGGCTCTGCCCGGCAATCCGCTGGCGGCCATGATGGCTGTCTTCACCGTCCTCTCACCGCTTTTGGACGGGCTCCGGGGAGCGCCGCTGTCGCCGGAGCGCCACGTCCTGGTGGGCGTGGATATTGAACCGCTGCCCGGACGCACCCGGCTGGTTCCCTGCCGGATCGAGAACGGGCGGGCGCTGCCCTCGCCGTATTTCCGGTCGGGAATGCTGCGCGGAATTGCCGACGCCGATGCCATCATGGTCATCCCGGAATCCGGATGCACCAAGGATGAAGCGATTACCGCACTGCCGCTGCCCTGGACGGTGCACGAGCCCCCGGCTCACTGAGTGCCCGTCCGGGCCGGTGTCGGCTAGGCTCGGATGAGGCGCTGCTCCAGCCCAGCCGCACTGGGTGAAGGGGCACCGTGTCTCACGGAGACGGAGTTTTAAGGAGACGGAATGGGACGGGTTACCCGGCGCGGATCGATCACGAAATTCCGGACGGACGGAACAGTTACCAAGCGCGAAGACGTACTGGCCGGCGAGGAGCCGCTGGAGATCCGGGTCGAGGGTCGTTCCTTTACCGTCACGATGAGGACGCCCGGCGATGACTTTGACCTTGTCGCCGGGTTCCTGGTCTCGGAAGGCATCATCTGGGAGCCCGGACAGCTGATCAGCCTGCGCTACTGTGCCGGCGTCGACGAGTCCGGACAGCAGACCTTCAACGTGGTGGATGTGCAGCTGCGACCGGGCACCGCACTCCCGGACACGGCTATGGAGCGCCATGTCTACACGTCCAGTTCCTGCGGCATCTGCGGGACGGCGTCCATCGATGCGGTGCGCAAGTCCTCCCACTTCTCGCTGGGCGACGACGACGTGCGGGTTCCGCTCCCGGTACTGGCGGCACTGCCGGACCAGCTGCGGCAGCAGCAGAAGGTCTTCGACCGCACCGGCGGGGTTCACGCCGCCGGGCTGTTCAGCGCCGAGGGCGAGTTGCTGTGCCTGCGCGAAGACGTGGGACGCCACAATGCGGTGGATAAAGTGGTGGGCTGGGCCCTGCGCGCGGGCAGGCTGCCGCTGCGGGGAACCGTCCTCCAGGTCTCCGGCCGGGCGTCCTTTGAATTGGTGCAGAAGGCCCAGCTTGCCGGCATCCCGATGCTGGCGGCCGTCAGCGCGCCGTCGTCGTTGTCGGTGGAGCTGGCGCAGGACGCCGGGATGACGCTGGTGGGCTTCAGCCGCGGGACGTCGCTGAACTGCTACGCGTTCCCGGAGCGGATTTCGGTCTGACCGCAGCTGGGGCAGCGAAACGATCAGCGCCGCGCCGGAACCTGCACGGTGACCGTGGTACCCCGGCCCACCGCCGAATCGATGGCCAGCTCCCCGCCGTGCTGGTGGACGATGTCCTGCACAATGGCCAGGCCGAGACCGGTGCCGGGAATCGCGGCAGCCGTGGCATTGGAAGCGCGGAAGAACCGCCGGAACAGCTTGGGAATGTCGCCCTCGGGGATTCCGATGCCGCTGTCCACTACCTTGACCCGGATCTGGGGGCCGGAATCCGTGCTGATGACATCGCTCAGGACATCCACCGTTCCGCCCGGGCGCGTGAACTTCACGGCGTTGGAGAGCAGGTTCGTGAAGACCTGTTCCAGCTGCGCCTCTTCTCCGTCGACCAGGAGCGGTGCCGTCACCGGCCCCAGCTGCAGGGTTATGTCGTTCGCTGCGGCAGCCGGTGCCAGCGCCGCCGCCACGGATTCCAGGAGGCCGGCCAGATCGATTTCCTTCACTGCAAGACTGGCATGGGCATCGCTGCGGGAAATGGTGAGCAGGTCGGAAATGAGCTGGTTCAGGCGCGCGGCGTTGCGCCCCACAATTTCCAGCATCTGCACCATGTGCGGAGGAACCTCCCCGGCGGAACCGTCCAGGATCAGCTCAAGATAGCCGGTGATCGAGGTCAGCGGGGTCCGCAGCTCATGGTTCACGGTGGCCACAAAATCGGTCTTGGCCTGGTCCAGTTCCCGCAACCGGGACAGCACCTCGCGCTGGGCGGTGATGAGATGCCCCTGCACCAGGCCGTGGGCAAGGTTTCCGCAGACGTGCTGAATGAGTGACAGCTCTGTCCGGCTCCAGTGCCGCGGGGCGGTACCGGCGATCCAGATATAGCCCAGCACCTTGTCGCCGTGGGCCAGCGGGGCCAAAACCGACGTCCGCAGCTCTGCCGGGATGGTTGCCGAGAGAACCTTGCCGTCAGGTTCATTGAGGATGAGGTGGTCTTCAACCCGAAGCACCGTCTCTTGGTCCCAAAGAGAGGCACAAAGATCCGCCGCCTCCGGCATTGGAATCCGGGGAAGGCCCTTCCCCGAGGGCTTCCGGCTCCAGGACGCCGACAGTTCAGGGACGCGCTCATCGGGAAACGTGTCCATTCGGACCTGGCAGGCAGCAAAGGTCTCCCCGAGCCCCCGCACCACCAGCGCGGCCATCTGTTCCGGATCATTGGTGCTGCGCAAAGCCGCCGAGATTGCCCGGGTATCGTCCCGCAGCCGCGCAGCAGCGATTTTGCGGCGGCGGGTGGCCTGGCTCCCGGCGAGGACCAGGGCCACCCGGGCGGCCAAATCTGTTTCCTGCACCCGGCCCACCACAAATTCCGTGATGCCGAGTTGCACCATGCCCTCGATATCCAGGTTGCCGTCACCGGACAACAGAATGACCGGCAGTTCGGCCACGGCCGGTTCCTGCCGGAGCCGGCGGAGCTGGTCGGGCCGGGCAGCGGCGAGCATCACCGAGTCGACGACGGCCAGCATGACGTCTTGCTCTGAGATCGCCTGAACGGCGTCCGACTCGTTATTGACATGCAGCGGCGTCAGGCCTGCCGCGCGCAGGACGGAGTCAGTGGAGGCCCGGCAATCGTGGACCCGGACGGCTACTACGGCAAACTGCTCGCCGGGGTCACCGGACGGCGCTTGCACCGGTTGTAGCGCCGTGGGCATGGAGGCCTTTCGTCAACTGCTGAATCCGGGGAGGGTGCAGCGAATGGAAGTGTACCAGCGCGCTCAGCTTTGGAAGTGTCCGGGAACACATCGCTGCGCGATTCCTTAATCTGCGGCCAGAACATGCGGCCAGCCGGTGCTGCCGGCCATCTCCCTCGGCCGCGGTGCAGGTGCGGAGCCGAGGCGGAATGCTGCCGGACCGGAGTGTCAGTGCCGAGGCATAAACTGGAGAGTGCAAACAACGGAGGCGGCAATATGAGCATGGAAGGCGCGGCGTGGAGCTCTCTTCATAAGATCTCCACCGCCAGGGGCAGCGACAACAAGATTTCCAAGGAGACGCTTCGGCGGATTATTGCTTTCGCCTCTCCCTACAAAAAGCAGCTGATCGGCTTCGTCCTGCTGTCCACGCTCGGAGCTTTTCTGGCGGTGGCCACTCCGGTCCTGGCCGGTGAGGTGGTCAATTCCATCGTCGCGGGTTCGGCAGCGGGCCGGGTGATCCAGCTGGCACTGCTGATCGCCGGGGTTGCGGTGGCGGATGCCGGGGTGTCAATGGCCACCCGGTGGTTCTCTTCCCGGATTGGTGAGCAAGTCATCCTGGACCTGCGGACAGCGGTTTTTGACCATGTCCAAAAAATGCCCATCGCCTTCTTTACGCGCACGCGCACAGGCGCCCTGGTCAGCCGGCTCAACAATGACGTCATTGGTGCGCAGCAGGCCTTCAGCGGCACCCTCTCCGGCGTGGTGAGCAACCTCGTCGCCCTGATCCTGACGCTGATCGTCATGCTCAACACCTCCTGGCAGGTGACCGTCCTGGCCATGCTGCTGCTGCCGGTGTTCCTTATTCCGGCCCGCCGCATGGGCGGAAAGCTGGCTTCGCTGCGGCGTGAAGCAGCGAATCACAATGCCTCCATGGGAACGCAGATGACCGAACGGTTCTCGGCGCCCGGAGCCACCCTGGTCAAGCTGTTCGGCCGGCCCGAGCAGGAGTCCGTCGAGTTTGCCGTCCGCGCCGCCCGAGTCCGCGACATCGGGGTGAAGATGGCCATGATGCAGGCGGTGTTCGTCACCGCACTGACCCTGGTTTCGGCCCTCGCGCTGGCCCTGGTCTACGGCCTGGGCGGTTATCTGGCCCTGTCCGGGAGCCTGAACACCGGCGACGTCGTCACCCTTGCCCTGCTCCTCACCCGGCTGTATGCGCCGCTGACTTCGCTTGCCAACGCCCGGGTGGAGATCATGAGCGCCGTCGTGAGCTTTGAGCGGGTCTTTGAAATCCTGGATCTGAAACCGCTGATCCGCGAGAAGGACCAGCCCCTGCCGGTCCCCGACGGCCCGCTGGGCGTGGAGTTCGACGACGTCCGGTTCGCCTATCCGACGGCGGACAAGGTCTCGCTGGCATCGCTGGAGGACGTGGCGGTGCTTGATTCCCGCGGCGGCGAGGAGGTGCTGCATGGGATTTCGTTCCGGGTGGAACCCGGCCAGACCGTCGCTCTGGTCGGCACCTCCGGCGCCGGCAAGTCCACCATTGCCCAGCTGCTGGCGCGCTTGTACGACGTCGACTCCGGAGCGGTGCGCTTCTCCGGCACCGATGTGCGGGACGTCAGCTTCGCCGGGATGCGCCAGGCGCTGGGCATGGTGACCCAGGACGGGCACCTGTTCCACGAGAGCATCCGCTCCAACCTGTTGCTGGCCAACCCCGAAGCCTCCGAAGATCAGGTTTGGGACGCGTTGCGCCGCGCCCGGCTGGAGAACCTGGTCCGTTCGCTGCCGGACGGGCTGGACACCATGGTGGGGGAGCGCGGCTACCGTCTGTCGGGAGGCGAACGCCAGCGGATGACGATTGCCCGGCTGCTGCTTGCCCAGCCGCGGATCGTGATCCTGGATGAGGCCACTGCTGCCTTGGACTCCACCTCTGAAGCTGCCGTTCAGGCGGCATTGGGCGAGGCGCTGGAGGGCCGCACCGCCGTCGTCATCGCCCACCGGCTCTCGACGATTCGCAATGCCGACAAAATCCTGGTGATTGAGGGCGGACGCATCGCTGAGCAGGGAACCCACGCCGAGCTCATCGCCATGGGCGGCCGATATGCCGAACTGCACGATACCCAGTTTGCCGTGGGGAAAACCGCGGAGCCTGCCCCGCTGACGGAGAGTGCGGCAGAGGCAGAGGCAGGGGCAGGCGCCGGGCATCGGGCGCCGCTGCGCTAGGCCGCTGCTTTGCAAAGTTGGTGCCCCCGGCCGGAATCGAACCGACGACCTGCCCTTTAGGAGAGGGCCGCTCTATCCTACTGAGCTACGAGGGCGTGCCGCCGGTCTGGCCGGCAGGCGGTTATCAGCTTACCTGTTTCTGCGCTTGGCGGGCTGACGCGTTACCGCGCGTGTTGCCTGCCGGCGCCGCCGCAGCCGCTGAGGACGCATCAGAGGCTGCCGGCTCCGTGGTCTGCAGCGCCAGCTGATGTGCTGCGTAGGCCCCCCGCATGTCTTCCATGAACCGGTGGACGGTTCGAAGCTCTTCGGCGGAGTAGCCGCTCATGACGTCGTCGGTGAGCTTGCCGAGAGGGCCGAAGTAGGCCCCGGCCAGCTGCATTGCCAGCGGCTCGAAATGCAGGGTCACCTTGCGCCGGTCTGCATGGTCCCGGTTGCGGTGGATGTGTCCGATCCGCTCGAGCCGGTCGATCACCGCCGTCGTCGCACCGGTGGAGGTGCCGAGCAGGGTGCTGAGCCGGCCGGCCGTGAGGGCCTCGTGCCGGGTTTCGGCTTCCATGATCAGGGTGAGCGCGCGCATGTCAGTGGCGTTGAGCCCGTGACGGTGCGCAAAAGTATCCGCCACCCGCTGTCCGTCCACGGCCATGCCGCGGATCGCGTTGACGATATCCCGCTTGAGATTCTTCTCCACGGTCCTATAGTAGCTCGATATTGAAATGTCTCTAAAAGTGAGATACTTTACTTCGGAGATACTTTAGTGCACCAGGAGCGAGCATGTACGCAGGGATAGTGAAATCCGCCAAAGCGGCCTGGATTACGCTGCTGCTGAGCCTTGCGGTCATCATTGGCCTCTTTGCTTTGCCGGCGCAGGAAAACGAGGCGTCCACTGTCGGCGGCCTCAGCGACAAGTACCAAACCACGCAGGTCAACGAACTCCTGGAAGAATTTCCGGATGCCCAGGAATCCACGGCGCTGATCGTCGTCTCGCGGGCCGACGGCGCGGCAATGACCGACGCCGACCAGGCCGCGATCGCCGGCATCAACGCGGCTGCCACTGAGCTCGGCGCTGTGGGTCCGCCGCCCCAGGTGCCGCCGATCGTTTCCGAAAACAAGCTGGTGGCCCTCGTTCCGGTGACCCTCCAGGCTGCCGCCGACGACGGTGACGCCGTGTCGGCTGAAGTGGAGAGCCTGCGCCAGGGCATTTCCGATGCCGCTCCGGAGGGTCTCACCGCCGAGCTGACCGGCGGGGCCGCCTTCACGGCGGATCTGGCCGGCGTGTTCTCCGGCGCCAACTTCATCCTGCTGACCGTCACGGCCGGCGTGGTGGCCCTGCTGCTGCTCATTACCTACCGTTCGCCGTGGCTCTGGCTGGTGCCGCTGGCGGTAGTGGGGACCATTGAGCAGGCAGCCCTGAAAGTGGTTGACCTGCTGGCCCCGGTGGTTGGCATCGATGTGGACCCCTCGGCGGTGGGCATCACCAGCGTGCTGGTGTTTGGTGCCGCCACCAACTATGCGCTCCTGCTGATCGCGCGCTACCGCGAAGAGCTGCGCATCCATGAATCCAAGTATTCGGCCATGGGCCGGGCGCTCTCCCGGACCAGGGAAGCCATCATCGCCTCGGGCGGCACCGTGATCCTCGCCCTGCTCGTGCTGCTCTTTACCGACACCATGAGCTACCGCGGCCTGGGCTTCTCGGCAGCGACCGGCATTGTCCTGGCCATTCTCAGCGCCCTCTTCATCCTGCCCGCCGCGCTGGTACTGCTCGGCCGGAAACTGTTCTGGCCGTTCGTGCCCAAGGTCGGCGACGCCGCCCGTGAAGGAAAGTTCTGGGGCAAGCTCGGCGAGGCCACGGCACGTGCACCCAAGCGCATTGCCGGCGCGGCCGTCGTCGTGCTGCTGGCCGCAGGCGGATTGTTGCTCAACGTCCAGATCGGCCTGAGCGAAAACGAACAGTTCACGGAGAAGCCGCAGGCTGTCACCGCCGCTGAAACACTCGCCGAAGGCTTCCCCGCCGGGTCCTCCTCGCCGGTGATCGTGCTGGTCAACTCGGACAGTGCCGATGCGGCAGTGGCCGAACTCGCGGAGCGGGAGAGCGTCTCCGGAGCGGACGTGGCGTCCGAGCACAACGGGATGACCCGCATCGACGTCATCGATAGCTACGAACCCGGCACCGCCGAGGCGAATGCCTTCATCGAGGAACTGCGCGCGGATCTGGCCGCCAATCCGGACTACGGGGCCCTGGTCGGCGGTGAAGCCGCCGAGCGCGTGGATCAGGTCGCGGCGAACACCCACGACTTCACCCTGGTGGTCACCTCGGTGATCATCCTGGTCTTCCTGGTCCTGCTGGTGCTGTTGCGCAGCCTCGTGGCGCCGGTGCTGCTGGTCGCCTCCGTGCTGCTGACCTTCGTCGCGAGCACCGGCATCAGCTGGTTCCTGTTCGTGAACGTGCTTGGCTTCCCGGCCCTGGACACGCTCACGCTGCTGTACAGCTTCATCTTCCTGGTGGCCCTGGGGGTGGACTACAACATCTTCCTGACCACGCGGGCCCGGGAGAACGCCATGACCATGGGCACCAAGCAGGGCATGCTCAGTGCCCTGCGCTCCACCGGCGGGGTCATCACCAGTGCCGGCATCCTGCTGGCCGCGGTGTTCGCCGTCCTCGGCGTGCTGCCGCTGGTTACCCTGACCCAGGTTGGCATTACCGTGGCGATCGGTGTCCTGCTGGACACCCTGGTGGTGCGGACGGTCATCGTTCCGGCGCTGGCCTTCATCCTGGGCGAGAAGTTCTGGTGGCCGTCCAAGCCTGCCGCGCCTGGCGGCACCGGCGGCCGGCACGAGGCCCGGACCTCGGGCGACGATTCGGGTCCGGTGCTGGACGCGGCACCCGCCGGCGCGCACCGGGCGCCCACGCCGTACGCCCCCCGGCACCCCCGCGGGGCGGGCCCGCGCCCGCCTTCCCCCGGGGCCCGGGCCCTCACTGGGTCTGGCTGCATCGGGGGAGGAACCCTACGGCGTAGCTTTCGGGGTGCTCTGGCTGGGCCCGGTGCGTTTGCTGAACACGGCAACCACGGCCGCCAGCAGGCTCAGCCCGAAGAGCACCCAGCGGGCTATGGTCAGGGTGCTGGCCAGGGCGGCGTCTCCGTTCGAGAGGGCTTCAGAGCCCAGAGCGGCATCAATGGCGACGTTCTCCCACAGGTCCACGATGACAAAGAGGATGGGCGCGGCCCATAACACCCAGCGCTTGACCCGGCCGCGGGCGTTCAGGCCGATGATCAGCAGCCAGGTGAACCCGAACATCAGCGGGAAGATGGTGCCGGCGGTCTTGTGCACGTAGCTGAGCTGGCCGAGGGCATCGGCGTCCATCACCGAGCGCAGGTCCGCCAGGTACTCCGAGCTGTAGCCGCCCACCAGCGAATCTGGCATGGCCATGCCGTTGCTCAGCTGGGTCATCTGGTCCAGCACCATGATGTGCAGGTAGAAGAACATGAAGAGCGTGGTCGCCACCGCCGCCACCAGGAGCAGGTTGGCGTTGCTCTTGGGCTGCTGCGGAGCGCGGGCAGTGGTCAGTTTCGCTAGGTGCGGGGGCTGGACGGCTTTCTCACCGTGTTTCGCTGCCCGCTGTGCCGGAGTTTTTCCCATGCTTAACAGTATGGCCGCTGCATGGTTCAGGGCCGCGATCCGGCGGCCTCCGGGGCTCGCCGCCGCTGCGCTTGCCGGGAGGCCGCTGCCGCCCGCTAGGGTGGCTGCATGAGTGTTCACGCCGCAAAAGACGACTTTTCCCTGGCCGCGAACCTGGTGCGCGACGCCGGTGCGCTGGCCCTGCGCATGCGCTCGCAGGGCCTGACGGCCACTGCCAAGACCACTGTGTCCGACGTCGTGACGGCCGCCGACCACGCCGCGGAAAAGCTGGTGGTGGACAGGCTTCGCCGGCTGCGTCCGAATGACGGGATCGTGGGGGAGGAAGGCGCCAGCGTCACGGGCACGTCCGGCCGGTCCTGGGTGATTGATCCGGTGGACGGCACTTACAACTTTTTTGCCGGCTCCACGTACTGGTGCTCCGCTCTTGCCCTGAAAGCAGACGATCCGGAAGCCGTGGACGGAGATCCTGAGGTGCTGCTGGGCGCCATTTACCAACCGCAGGAAGACCGGCTGTGGCTGGGCGGTGAAGGCCATCCGGCGACCCTCAACGGGGCGCTGCTTCCCCGGCTCGAGGATGTCCCGCTGGATCGCCTCAGCGCCGGGACCTATCTGCATCCGACCTGGTTGATGCGTCCGGAGGTGGCCGGTCCGTGGACTGCTGCCGCGTCCCGGACCGCGACCATTCGCATGCTGGGGTCGGGTTCCTGTGACCTTGGCGGTGTCGCCTCCGGGCGGCTCGGGGCCTGGTTCCAGCACAGCTGCCCGGAATGGGACTGGCTGCCGGGCAAGGCAATCGTGCGGGCCGCCGGCGGCAGCACCGCCGTCGCGGTCATCAACGGCTTCCGCTGGCATATCGCGGGAACCGCCTCGGCAGTGCGCGAAATCGGCGGCGCGCTGGCTTCGGTTTAGCCGGCGGTGTGGATCCGCCGGAATGGTCAGCGGCAGCACCTAGACTTAAGAACACCATGGACTATCTTTTTGATCCGTACTTTTCAGCCGCCAAAACGGGCACCGCCAAAACGGGCACCGCTAAAACGGGCACCGCCCAAGCCGAACCCGGCCAGACGGAGTCCGCCAGGACTGGCTCTGCCCGGACCGGTTCCTCGGCCGACGCCGCCCGCGACGGGGCGGAGCACCCGAGGGCTTCCCGCGTCAATGAACACCGGGCAGCGGAACTGCTGGAGGGCCTGAACCCGCAGCAGGAGGAAGCGGTCAAACACGGCGGTTCACCGCTGCTGATCGTTGCCGGGGCCGGGTCCGGCAAGACCCGCGTCCTCAGCCACCGGATCGCCTATCTGATGGCTACCGGACGCTCCAACCCCGGCCAGATCCTGGCCATCACGTTCACCAACAAGGCCGCCGCGGAAATGCGCGAGCGGATTGAGGCACTGGTGGGCGGGGTCGCGAAGACCATGTGGATCTCCACCTTCCACTCCTCCTGCGTGCGCATCCTGCGCCGCGAGGCCAAATCGGTGGGGATGAATTCTAACTTCTCCATTTACGACTCCGCGGACTCGCTGCGCCTGATCACCCTGGTGGCCAAGGGCCTGGACCTGGATCCCAAGCGGTTCACGCCCAAAATGATCATGCACAAGATTTCGGCGCTGAAGAACGAACTGATCGACGACGAGACCTACGCCGCCACCGCCAACCTGGCCGATCCGTTCGAGCAGGCCGTCGCTGACGTGTACAGGGGCTACACCGAGCGCATGCGTTCGGCCAACGCCATGGACTTTGACGACCTGATCGCGCAGACCGTGTACATGTTCCGCGCCTTCCCGGGAGTGGCCGAGTACTACCGCCGCCGGTTCCGCCACATCCTGGTGGACGAGTACCAGGACACCAACCACGCCCAGTACGCCCTGGTCCGCGAGCTGGTGGGGGTGCCGGGGGAAAGCAGCACGCTCGACATCCCTCCGGCCGAACTCACCGTGGTCGGTGACTCGGACCAATCCATCTACGCCTTCCGCGGCGCCGACGTGCGCAACATCGTGGACTTCGAGAAGGACTATCCGTCGGCCCGGACCATCCTGCTGGAGCAGAACTACCGCTCCACGCAGAACATCCTGAACGCGGCCAACGCGGTGATCTCCCGCAACCCTAACCGGCCCGAGAAGCGGCTGTGGACGGCGGAGGGCAGCGGCGAGAAGATCATCGGCTACGTCGGTGAAAACGAGCACGAGGAAGCCCGGTTCATCGCCGAGGAAATCGACCGGCTGCAGGACGAGGAAAACCTGCGTCCCGGCGATGTGGCGGTGTTCTACCGCACCAACGCCCAGTCCCGTTCCCTCGAAGACGTCCTGGTCCGGGTGGGGCTTCCCTACAAGGTGGTGGGCGGCACCCGGTTCTACGAGCGCAAGGAAATCAAGGACGCGCTGGCGTACCTTCGGGTGCTGGTGAACTCCGACGACGTCGTGAACCTGCGCCGGATCCTGAACGAACCCAAGCGCGGGATCGGCGACCGCGCCGAATATTCCGTCGCGGCGCTGGCCGAACGGGAGCGCATCTCGTTCATGGCTGCCCTGCGCAGGGCGGCCGAGGCCCCCGGGCTGGCCACCCGCTCGCTGAATGCCGTCAACGGGTTCGTCAAGCTCATTGACGATCTCGCCGAAGTCGCCAACGGTTCCGGTGCGGCCGCCGCGCTGGAAGCGGTGCTCGAACAGACCGGGTACCTGGCCCAGCTGCGCTCCTCGGCGGACCCGCAGGACGAATCCCGGGTGGAGAACCTCGCAGAACTTGTGGCGGTGGTCCGCGAATACGAAAAGGACAATCCGGAGGGGTCCCTGGGGGAGTTCCTCGAACAGGTCTCCCTCGTGGCCGACGCCGACTCCATACCGGACGCCCCGGAGGGCTCGGCGGAGGAAGTTGCCGCTGCCGTTGAGGAATCCCGCCGCCAGGGCGTGGTCACCCTGATGACCCTGCACACCGCCAAGGGCCTGGAATTCCCCGTGGTCTTCCTGACCGGCATGGAACAGGGGCTGTTCCCGCACCAGCGATCCGCCACCGATCCGGCGGAACTGGCCGAGGAGCGCCGGCTCGCCTACGTGGGGCTCACCCGGGCGCGCAAGCGTCTGTACATCACGCGCTCGGAAGTGCGCAGCATGTGGGGGCAGAGCCAGTACAACCCGGCCAGCCAGTTTGTCGGGGAGATCCCGGGGGACCTGATTGAGTGGAAGCGCGAGGGCATGGACCGGCCCACGTGGGGCGGTAACGCCGGCTCCACGTCCAGCCGCTACGGCGGCTCCTCCTGGGGTGCGGGGTCGTCGTCGGGCAACGGCACCGGAGGCAGCATCGCCGCCGCCCCCGTGTCCAAGGCCATTGGCCGGGTGCAGCCGCAGAAGGAGGTCATCTCCGTGGGAGTGGGCGACAAGGTCAACCACACGACCTTCGGCTCCGGGACGGTGCTCGCGGTGGAGGGCAGCGGCGACAAGACCGTCGCCAAGGTGAAGTTCGACGTCGGCGAGAAGCGCCTGCTGCTGCGTTACGCGCCCCTGACCAAGGAGTCCTGACCCCCGGACCGGCTGCCGTCCGCAATAACCCACCCGCCTCGATTTCTACAAACCATAGAACTGTGCGCTTAATCACTAAAGAGGTAGTCTGGGGACGGCGTTCGATGCCGAGCGACTAAAGTTCCAGTGGGGCAGACCGGCATGACGCATCTGCTTCGGCGATCATCTGATCGAACGTAAACCTACTTCGACGTAGAAGGACACTAGCCCGTGGACCTGTTTGAATATCAGGCGCGCGATATGTTTGAGGCGCACGGTGTACCCGTGCTTGCCGGAATCGTGGCGCACACTCCTGAAGAAGCAAAAGCTGCAGCCGAGAAGATTGGCGGCGTAGTCGTCGTCAAAGCACAGGTCAAGGTCGGTGGCCGAGGCAAGGCCGGCGGCGTCAAGGTCGCGAAGACCCCTGACGAGGCGTTCTCGTACGCCTCCGACATCCTCGGCATGGACATCAAGGGCCATACCGTTCACACCGTGATGATTGCCCAGGGCGCAGACATCGCCGAGGAGTTCTACTTCTCGGTCCTTCTGGACCGTGCCAACCGCAACTACCTGGCCATGTGCTCGGTGGAAGGCGGCATGGAGATCGAGGTCCTCGCCGTTGAGCGCCCCGATGCCCTGGCCCGCGTTGCCGTTGATCCCGCCGTCGGCATCGATTCCGCCAAGGCCGAAGAGATTGTTGACGCCGCAGGCTTCGCCCCTGAACTGCGCGAAGGCGTCGTCAACGCGATCCTCAAGCTCTGGGACGTCTTCGTCAAGGAAGACGCCACCCTGGTGGAGGTCAACCCGCTGGTTCGGACCGGCGCCGGCGACATCGTCGCCCTCGACGGCAAGGTTTCCCTGGACGAAAACGCAGACTTCCGCCAGCCCGGCCACGCCGAGCTGGAAGACAAGGACGCTGCTGACCCGCTGGAGGCCAAGGCCAAGGCCAACGACCTCAACTACGTCAAGCTTGATGGCCAGGTAGGCATCATCGGCAACGGAGCCGGCCTGGTCATGTCCACGCTCGACGTCGTCGCCTACGCCGGCGAGAAGCACGGCAACGTGAAGCCGGCCAACTTCCTGGACATCGGCGGCGGAGCTTCGGCATCCGTCATGGCCGCCGGCCTGGACGTCATCCTCAACGATGAGCAGGTCAAGTCGGTGTTCGTGAACGTCTTCGGCGGCATCACCGCGTGTGACGCCGTCGCGAACGGCATCGTCAAGGCCCTGGAAATCCTCGGCGACGAAGCCAACAAGCCGCTGGTCGTCCGCCTGGACGGCAACAACGTCGAAGAAGGCCGCCGCATCCTTGCCGAGGCCAACCATCCGCTGGTCACGCTGGCCACCACCATGGACGAAGGCGCCGACAAGGCTGCCGAGCTCGCTTACGCCGCTCGCTGACCCCAGCCTGTCGAACCTTTTAGAAAGAGAATCCCCTTATGTCTATCTTTTTGAACAAGGACTCCAAGGTCATCGTTCAGGGCATCACCGGCGGCGAAGGAACCAAGCACACCGCCCTGATGCTCAAGGCCGGAACCCAGGTTGTCGGCGGCGTTAATGCCCGCAAGGCCGGAACCACGGTCGTGCACGGCGACGTCGAACTGCCCGTCTTCGGCACCGTCACCGAGGCCATGGACAAGACGAACGCCGATGTCTCCATCGTCTTCGTGCCGCCGGCCTTCACCAAGGATGCCGTCATGGAAGCGATCGACGCCGGCATCGGCCTCGTCGTCGTCATCACCGAGGGCGTTCCCGTGCAGGATTCCGCCGAGTTCTGGGCCCACGCCCAGTCCAAGGTGGACGAGAACGGCAACCAGGTCACCCGCATCATCGGCCCGAACTGCCCCGGCATCATCACCCCGGGCGAAGCCCTCGTCGGCATCACCCCGAACAACATCACTTCCAAGGGCCCGATCGGCTTGGTCTCCAAGTCCGGCACCCTGACCTACCAGATGATGTACGAACTGCGGGATCTGGGCTTCTCCACCGCAATCGGCATCGGCGGGGACCCTGTCATCGGCACCACGCACATCGACGCCCTGGCTGCGTTCGAAGCTGATCCCGAGACCAAGGCCATCGTCATGATCGGCGAAATCGGCGGCGACGCCGAAGAGCGTGCGGCCGAGTTCATCAAGGCCAACGTCACCAAGCCCGTTGTGGGCTACGTGGCCGGCTTCACCGCTCCCGAAGGCAAGACCATGGGCCACGCCGGCGCCATCGTCTCCGGTTCCGCAGGAACCGCGCAGGCCAAGAAGGAAGCCCTTGAAGCTGCGGGCGTCAAGGTCGGCAAGACGCCGTCCGAGACCGCCACCCTGCTGCGCGAAGTCTACGCAGCCCTCTAGTACACGCACGCAACGCCCCCGTCGGCCGGAATTCCTCCGGACGACGGGGGTTTTTGCGCGCTTGGATATAAGCAGAAAGAAACTGATGTCTCCAACTCTTTCCCCCGGGACGGTTGCGAAACCGGTCGGGAACCGCCACCGCGGCGCGCTGGGCCGCGCCTCCTGGATTGCCACGCTGGGCGGGTTCCTGTTCGGCTATGACACCGGGGTCATCAACGGGGCGCTGCCCTTCATGCAGGCGGACCTCGGGCTGACACCGTTCACCGAAGGCCTGATCACCTCCAGCCTGCTCTTCGGGGCGGCCTTCGGCGCGCTGGTTGCCGGCCACCTCGCCGACCGCTTCGGCCGCCGCCGGCTGCTGATGGCGCTGGCCGTGGTTTTCCTGGCCGGAGCCCTCGGGACCGCCGTTGCTCCCTCCATCGGGCTGATGGTCGTCGCTCGCGTGGTGCTGGGCCTGGCCGTGGGCGGCGCGTCCGCCGTCGTGCCCATGTTCCTGTCCGAAATTGCGCCCGCCGCCCGGCGCGGACAAATGGTGACCCGGGACCAGCTGATGATCGTCACCGGCCAGCTGGCGGCCTTCACCACCAATGCCGTGATCGGCAATGTGTGGGGCGACGAGAACCATATCTGGCGCTGGATGCTGGCGGTCGCCACGCTCCCGGCCATCGCGCTGTGGATCGGCATGAAGTTTGTGCCGGAGAGCCCGCGCTGGCTCGCCGCGCAGGGCAGGTACCCGCAGATGATGGCGGTGCTGCAGAAAATCCGCAGCTCGGAGGACGCGCAAACGGAGTACGACGACGTCCGTGCCCTGGCCAGCCATGAAACCACCCGCCACGGGTCGCTGAAGGACTTCGCCGAACCATGGCTGTTCCGGGTGCTGCTGATCGGCATGGGCATGTCGGTGGTTCAGCAAATCACCGGCGTCAACGCGATCGTGTACTACGGCACGCAGATCCTGGCCGACGCCGGTTTCGGCACCGAGGCCGCGCTGACCGCGAACATCGCCAACGGCGTGGTGTCGGTAGCCGCGGCGATCCTGGGGATTTGGCTGCTGGGCAAGGTGGGCCGCCGGCCCATGCTCATCACCGGACTGATCGGTACGTCAACGACGCTGCTGCTGATCGGCGTCGCCTCCCTGACCATGGCCGAAGGCACAGCCAGAGGGTTTGTGGTGCTGTCCTTGACCGTCCTGTTCCTGGCCTTCCAACAGGGCTCCATCTCCCCGGTCACCTGGCTGATGATCGCCGAGGTCTTCCCGCTGCGGGTCCGCGGGCTCGGCATGGGGCTCTCGGTCTTCGTGCAGTGGATGGCCAACTTCGCCGTCGGCTTCTCATTCCCGATGCTGATGGCCGGGCTGGGAATTTCCAGCACGTTCTTCATTTTCGTGGCGCTGGGGATTTGCGCCATTCTCTTCGTGAAGCGGTTCATGCCGGAGACACAGGGCAAGAGCCTGGAGCAGGTGGAAGCGGAGCTGAAGGCCGCCGGAACCAAGTAGGCACTATCCGGATAGGCGCCCCAATTGAAAGGGAACCTGCCCGCCGCGGTCAACGGCGTTGCAGGTTCCCTTTCGTCGTTTCTGCCAGTAGGTTCTTAGCCCGTTGTCTGGCCGGTGCCTAGGGAACAGCCGGGTATGCCGCCACGGTCGGCAGGCTGACCGCAGCGGTGAAGCTGGTCAGCGCCGTCGCCTTGGGCGGGGCGTACACGGATGACGCCGGCGTTACCTGCAGCACCAGCCTGCTGGCGGCGGTCACGGTGTAGGAGACCTCTTCCAGCGGGATGGTCAGCGTGTGCTCTTTGCCATCCAGTACCAGCGGCACCGGCGTAACCTGATTGCCCAGCACCAGTGAGGCCCGGGCCCTGTCGATGATCTGCGCATAGACGTGGGTGCTGCCTTGCCGGGCGTATCCCCGGTAGGTCAGCGTCAGCTGCGGGGCACCGAAGACCGAGGTGGATACCGCAGGCGCGGTGATCGGCACGTTGAGTGCCGCCGGCGCTACGGCTGCTGCCACGACGGCGCCGCTGACGGCAACGGGGGAGAGCAGCAGGGAACCCTTGCCGGTGCCGGCCAGGGCGCCGGTGGCTTCGGGGTAACCCGGAGCGCCGCGCGTCACGCCCGCCTGGTCAATGAACTCGAACGCTGGGCCGGTGCTCACCGGCTGATCCTTCAGGTATTTGGCGAACCAGTTCAGCACGGCCGGGGTGATCCGGTCCGGGCCTGCCGTCGAGTTGCACAGACCGTGCCCGCCGCAGAACTGGAGCATCTTCGCGGGGGTGCCGGTGCCGCTGATCAGGGCGTAGTTGCGCGTGGCCTCATTCAGGGTGAACAGGGTGTCCGCCGTCCCCTGAATGATCAGGGTGGGGGCGGTGATGGAGGTGAACATCTCCTCGGACGTCAGCGAGCTGAAGTAGGCCACCGATTCAGCGCTGAGCCGGTTCGGATAGGTCAGGCCCTCCGTGCAGGCCTTGCGCACGGGGGCGGCCAGCGCACCCTGGTTGCCGACCAGTGAGCCGAGCTGGCCCAGCGCGGTTCCCTCCGCGCAAAGCAGGGCGCCCCAGCCGGTCTTGAAGGAGCCCGCCTTGTACAGGCTGGTGGTCAGGTCGTTCCAGGCGATGGTGGGGGCGATGGCGTCCACCCGCTGGTCCTGGGCGGCGAGCACAAACTGGATGCCTCCGCCATAGGACGCGCCTGCCATGCCGAGCACCGGATCGCCCGGCGCGTCCAGCCGGGCTTCGGGTTGGGCGGCGATGAAATCGATGAGCGCCTCGCCGTCCCGGCCCTCGTATGCCGGGTTGTTGACGTAGGCCTCGCCGCCGCTGAGGCCGAAGCCGCGCGGATCCCAGGTCACCACGTTGTAGCCTGCGTCGCGCAGCGGAGCGATGCCGATGGAGCCGATCAGGGTGCTGGTGGTGCTTGACGGAATCCGTGCACCCGGGAGCCCGAAGCCGGGTCCCACCATGACGGTGGGCGCCTGCTGCCCGGCGGCCAGGCCGGTGGCCGGGAAGAAGTTGGTGTGGATCGGTGTGCCGTCAAAACTGGTAACGACGACGTCGGTGCGGGACACCGGTGCGGGCGCCGGTGCGGCTAATGCGGCGGGGGCTGCGGCCAGGGACGAGCTCAGGAGCCCCGCGGCAACCGCCAGGATGCGAACGTGCTTTCTCATAGTGACCCCATTGTCGAGTGCGAGGAAAAGCCAGTTACCGGGCGGTAACTTTCGGCAGGCTACTGGGCGGCAGGAAGTCGCACAAGGGCGGAAAGAGAAGGGGTTCCACCGGGCAGCAAAAAAGGGATCCCCGGGCAAGCCCGGGGATCCCTTTGATGAAACCGGTGTTAGCGGCGCGGGCGGAGGCTGCCGCCGTCGGCGCCCCTCCGGGGTTCCCGGAAGTCGGCTGCGGCCTGCGAGGCGGCGCCCGGAACGGAAGCCGGTGCCGGAGCATCCTGCGACGTGGTGTCGTGTTCCTGAGTGGCCAGATCGAAGGTCGACCCGCCGTGCTCGTCAACGCCGGAGGCGATGGCGCGCTCCACCACGTTCTTGGTCAGCTGGCGCCGCAGGGCGATCGGATCGCGGGCCAGATCCTTCGCCAGGGCCACGGTCATCAGGAGCATCACCAGCGCAAACGGCAGGGCCGCCACGATGGTGATGCGCTGCAGCGCACCCAGTGCCAGCGACGGATCGTCGCCGCCGGCCATGAGCATCACTGCGGCAACGGCTCCGGTGAGGACACCCCAGAAGATGATGATGCCGCGCGCGGGATGCTCGGCTCCGTTCGAGCTGAGGGAGCCCATCACGATGGAGGCGGAGTCGGCTCCGGTGATGAAGAAGATGCCCACGAGCACCATGGCCAGGATCCCGACGGCCGCTGCTATCAGGTTGGGCAGGGGCAGCATGGCGAACAGCTCAAAGAGCGCTGCGTCGGTGCCTGCCGACGCAATCAGCGCGTCGGCCTCACCCGGCCCCGCGTTCTGCGCAGCGCCGATGCCGGCTCCGCCGAAGATCGAGAACCACAGGACGGTGACAACGAACGGAACCAGCAGGACGCCGGTCACGAACTGCCGGATGGTGCGTCCGCGGCTGATGCGGGCGATGAACATGCCCACGAACGGCGTCCAGGACAGCCACCAGGCCCAGTAGAAGATGGTCCAGCCGGAGAGCCAGTCGCGCATTGTCTCGTCCCCGACAGCTTCGGTCCGTGAGGCCATCTCCGCCATGTTCCCCGCGTAGTCAGCGATGGCGGAGGGAATGACATTGAGGATAAAGAGGGTGGGTCCGGCGATGAAGACGATGACCGCCAGAAGCAGTGCCAAGCCCATGTTGATGTTCGAGAGCCACTGGATGCCCTTGGAAATCCCGGACATGGCCGAGGCCACGAAGCAGGCGGTCAGGATTGCCACAATGGCCACCAGGATGGGTGTGCCGACAGTGCCGATCCAGCCGGTGGATTCCAGGCCGCTGCCGATCTGGAGTGCGCCGAGGCCCAGGGAGGCCGCGGTGCCGAACAGCGTGGCGAAGATCGCGAAGACGTTCAGGACCTTGCCCAGCGGACCGTCCACGCGTGCCCTGCCGAACAGGGAAGTGAAGGTGGAGGAAATGAGCTGCTTCCGGCCCAGCCGGTAGGTGCCGTACGCCATGGCGATGCCCACGATGGCGTACATGGCCCAGGGGTGCAGGCCCCAGTGGAAGATCGAGGTGGCCATTGCCGTGCGGATGGCTTCCGGGGTTTCCCCGTCAACGGTCCCCGGCGGCGGCGAGATGAAGTGGAACACCGGCTCGGCCACACCGTAGAACATCAGGCCAATGCCCATGCCCGCGGCAAACATCATGGAAATCCAGGAGAGTGTCTTGAACTCCGGTTCCTCATCGTCCTTGCCCAGCGGAATGTTGCCGAACCGGCCCAGCGCCAGCCACAGGACGTAGACAACAAAGAAGGAGGCCAGCAGGACGAACATCCAGCCGGTGTTCTTCATGACCCAGTCCAGCGCCGTCTGCGAGGAGGTCGCCAGCGACTCGCGCCCGAAGAAGCCCCACAGAACGAAGGCGACAGCCAGGGCGCCGGTCACGCCGAAGAGGACCTTGTCCAGCTTGGCGGGCGTCTCGGTGGTGCGGGCGGTTTCGTGTGCGCGTTCGGTTTCGCGAAGCTGCTGGAGCAGTTCCTGATCCGGGTCGGAATCCGCTTGCAGGGTCTCTGCCTGCAGATGGCGACCGTTCGATGATGCCGTTCCGGCGTCCGCGCCATGGAGGATTGCTCCGCTGCGTGCGTCCGGATCCTGCCCCGGAACGGGGGCGGGCTCAGTGATGTTAGCCATAGGCCTTCCTTGGTGTTGCTTCCTTGGTGTTAACGGAAGAAACGCCCGGCTCCCAAAGGGGAGTCGTCGGGCAAGCATGGGAGGCGGCGGCCGGGACCCGGATTCGCAGGATTATTCGTCTGCGGGCATGGCTCTACCGGGTGATGAAAGCGACGCTGCCCCTCTTCTGCGTTTCTCCCGCACCTGGTATTGGTGATGCGTAGTCCTTATTAGAGTTTCCCGCATGGCAGGGCAAGTCAAATCGCCGGGGCGGTCCTGAACGGTACCGTGCACGCTACAACGCCGTGGCCCTAGGGCATTGCGGAAACACGAGTGTCGGAGTACACACCCGCCCCGCTCGTCGTCGAGTCGATTGTCCACCCGGCCAGCAGGGTCAGGATGCGGATGCACTCGTCTTCGGCGCTGGCCAGATCGGCGGCGAGCCGGTCGGCTTCGGCCTGCAGGAGGTGCCCCGGAAGAGTTTTGGGGCTGTTTTCACCCAACAAGGCCAGGACCGGACCGGCAGCGAGCCGCTCTTCGGCCTGCAGATCCTCCACAGCGCCCTGCAGTGCGAGCCGTTTCCGGCGGATTCCGTCGACGGCAGCGGCGAAGGTCTCCAACGCCGCAGCTGCACGGACCGCAGACTCCAGAACGGACTCCCCGGCAACCCGTGGCCCGTCCAGCGCGGCGTGGACCAGATGCTGCTCGGGGGCGGCATAGGCCGCCGCCAGGAGAGACCAGTGGGAGTGGGCCTGTCGAATGGACTCACCGGCGCGGGAACTGCACTTTAGGAGCATGGCTGCCCCTTCCCGAAGCTCCGGTATGGCCGGCAGTTCAGCCGTGCCGCTCAGATCAATGAAGGTACTCATGTCAGGCCCCACTTTCCGCTGGAATTTTCGCCGGAAACAGCTTCCGGTCCGCCGGGGGCCACGGGCAGGGGCAGCCGCTTGGCCTCCAACGGCCAGGCATGAACGTGACCGGGCGGCGGCGTGATCCGCGGATTCGGGAACAACGCGGGCAGGGGCCGGGGCGGCCACCGGGGATACCAGCCGCCGGGCGGATAGGCGGGGCCGGGCCGGGGAAACCGGCCGCCGGGCGGATAGGCGGGACCGGGCCGGGCCGGCCACCGGGGATACCAGCCGCCGGGCGGATAAGCGGGGCCGCGCCACCACGGCCCGAGGCAGCCAGGATGGGGTGGCCAGCTGCCCGGACAGGGGTAGTACAGCCGCAGCATCAAGTCCCGTGCCACGACGATGGGCGGGCGTCCCGGGAGCGCCGGCCGGAAGAGCCAAGCCGGACACCAGGGCGGCGGACCCGGCAGCGGTGTCACGGTTCCGGAATCGGGGTCCGGCTCCGGCTTCTGCGGCAGCGGCTTCGGCCGTGGAGCAGGCAGTGCGCGTGCAGAACCTGAGTCCTGCCCTCCGGATTTCGGCAACGGCGCCGGCGGTGCCGACGGAACAATGGGAAGAGCTGCAGGCGGGAGCGCTGACTCCGCGCGATGTCCTGAGGCGTCCGGGACGGCGGCTGCGGCGGCTTCAGCCCGCGCCTGCATCTCCTCGTCTGCGCGCAGATACTCGGCGACTGCCTGGTTGGCGCCCTGCACTGCATCCTCGGCACGGCTCAGGACCGACTGCAGGTTCGGAAGGATTTCCCCCGCGCCCAGGGTGGTGAAGGCACGGGCCACCCGGCTGGAACCCAGGGCGGTCGCAACGGTGTCCACACTGCGCTGGAACTCGGCGGGAACGGAGGCCAGAACCGCAAGCTCTGCCTCCGTTTTCCGGACCGCGTCCATCGCCGCAGCGGTGTCGATGTCGTAGGCAACCATGATGGATCCCTTCCTTGCCACGCAGGCCTACGCCACACAGATGATCGGTTCAAAGACGGCCCTCCCGGCAGCTGATCAGGCGAGCCGGAGAGGATCCGCGGTGCGGATCCCGGCCGGTCCGCTCAATCTAACCGAGTCGGAGAAGCGGTGATACCGAGGTGTTGTGCCTGTGGACAAGTTGGGGGTGCCCGCGGCTAGTGGCCGAAAACATCCGAATCAGAGATGGGGCCGCCGGTTTCCAGCCCGTCGAGGGACGACATGTCTTCCGCCTCGAGGGTGAAGCCGACGATGTCCAGGTTCTCCGCCATCCGTTGCGGATTGGCTGACTTGGGAATGGTGACGATGCCGGACTGAAGGTCCCAGCGCAGGACAATCTGGGCCGGGGTCTTGCCGTATTTGCCGGCCAAGGCCGTGATCAGCGGATCGTTCAGCAGCTCTCCGCCCTTGCCCAGCGGACTCCACGCCTCGGTCACGATGCCGAGGCCGGCATGGGCCTCCCTGACGTCACGGCGCGGATGGTACGGATCGAGCTGGACCTGGTTCACCTCCGGAACCAGGCCGGCGTCGGCCAGCTGCTGAAGGTGCGCGGGCTTGAAATTGGACACCCCGATGGCGCGCACCAGGCCGTCGTCCTGCACGGCCCGCATACCGCGGAAGGCCTCGACATAGCGGTTCTGCCCCGGATTGGGCCAGTGGATCAGCAGCAGGTCCACGTAGTCGGTGCCGAGCCGCTGCAGGGCGGCGTCAGCGGCCCGGCGCACACCGTCGAAGCTGTGCCATTCCTTGTTGAACTTGGTGGTGATGAAGGCTTCGCCGCGGTCCAGACCGCTGCGGCGCAGCCCCTCGCCGACACCTCTTTCATTGCGGTAGTTCTCAGCGGTGTCGAAGTGGCGGTAGCCCAGGCCGATGGCGGTCTCGACGGCGCTGGCGGCTTCGCCGTCGTCCAGCGGCCAGGTGCCCAGTCCGATCTGCGGAATCTGGGCACCGCTGGGCAGTGGCAGGACAGGAGAAAGGATGCTCATGGAAAGTCCTCACAGAAGGTGTCGTGAACTCCGCATCGTTCTCCAAGGAGCCCGCCGACGCAACCCCGCCAACGCAACCCCGCCAACGCAACCGAAGGGTTACGCCACGCCGGTGCCGAACAGCAGGCCCAGCAGATACGTGGCTCCGGCCGCGCCGAGCCCGATCGCCAGCTGCCGCAGGCCGCGCTTCAGCGGCGAGGCGCCGGAGAGCAGGCCGACGACGGCGCCGGTCATGAGCAGCGCCAGCCCCACCAGCACGCAGGAAATGATGACGGCAGCCAGCCCGGTGAAGCCGAAAATGTACGGCAGGACCGGGATGATGGCGCCGGAGGCGAAGAAGCAGAAGCTGGACACCGCAGCACCGAGTCCGGTGCCCACGCTTTCGTGTTCATCGGCGCCGTCCGCTGTGGCTTCCGGATTCAGGGACAGGCTGGGGTCGCAGTCGCAGCTGTACAGTCCCATGCGTTCGGCGGCCCGGTGTTCGGCCGCCTCGCGGGACATGCCGCGTGCCCGGTAGACCAGCACCAGTTCATTGGCGTCGATGTCCAGGGATTTTGCCGCCGCCAGTGTGATCTGGGTGGGCCGGGATGCTTCCAGCAGCTCCCGCTGGGACCGCACTGATACGTATTCCCCGGCACCCATGGACAGGGCGCCGGCCAGCAAACCGGCCAGGCCGCTGAACAGGATGAACCCGCTGGACACTCCGGTGGCGCCGATGCCCATGACCAGCGCGAGGTTGGACACCAGGCCGTCGTTCGCGCCGAAAACCGCTGCCCGGAAGTTGCCGGAGAGCCGGGTCCGGCCGCGGGTTGCGAGTCCGCGCACCACTTCTTCATGGATCTGCTCATCGGCGGCCATGGCACTGGTGGCGTTCGGATCCTGCGCGTAGGGGGAGCGTCCTTCGGCGCGCTGCGCCAGGGCGAGGACGAACACCGAGCCGAAACGGCGGGCCAGGACTCCGAGCATCCGGTTGCGCAGGGATGCCTTGGCCGGGCGGTTGGCATCCTCGCCCAGCAGGTCGCGCCAGTGGGCTTCATGGCGTCCTTCTGCTTCTGCCAGGGCGAGGAGGATGTCGCGCTCTTCACCGTCGCGGCGTTCGGCAAGGTACCGGTAGGTGTCGGCCTCCGCGCGTTCGTCGGCAAGATACTGCCGCCAGCGCTTTAGGTCGGACGACGACGGCGGTTCCGGTTGTTCGGACCGTGCGTCTGCAGGTTGGGTGTTCACGATGCTCCTGGTGGGGACCGGAGCGGTTTTGGGGCTCCGGTCAGCTGTTGGCGAAACTGACCGAAGGTCTCGCTCGCCCCTGCACTGCGCACAGCGGGTGGAATGCCGGGCCGCACGGCGGCCAGTATGTCGACAGACCTCGGCCGCATCCGCAGAACAAGTGCGCGCCGTCAGCGTTCACTAATATGGATCTGCGGGAGGGCCGGAGCTACTCCCCTTCGAGCCAACAGTCTAGCGGAGATCAATGTGAAACCTGAGAAAGGCAGCATGCAGCCAGCAGGAGGTATGTTCGGTGCCGGACCCGGCGGGACGCGGCAGGAAGCACTCCGTCCAGCGGCTAAAGTCGAGGACGTGAGTACACATGCCTCCTCAGTCCCGGCCGAGCAGATGCGTCCCTGGACGCGTCACTACGGTGACGGTGTTCCCGCCGATCTGCGCCTTCCCGACGGTTCCCTGGTGGACATGGTGGAGCAATCCATCCGCAAATTCGGGTCCAAACCGGCGCTTCAGTTCTTCGGTGCCGTCACCAGTTATCAAGCCCTTGGCGAACAGATCCGCTGCGCCGCCGCCGGCCTGAAGAAACTCGGCGTGGACAGAGGCGACCGCGTGGCCCTGGTGCTGCCGAACTGCCCGCAGCACATCGTGGCGTTCTATGCCGTCCTGCGGCTGGGCGCCGTCGTCGTCGAGCACAACCCGCTGTACACCGACCGGGAGCTGCGCCACCAGTTCGAGGACCACGGCGCCACAGTGGCCGTGGTGTGGGACAAGGTAGCGGACCGCCTGCAGTCGCTGCCGGGCGACATCCCGCTGCGCAGCATCATCTCCGTGAACCTCGTCGACAGCATGCCGCTGGCCAACCGCCTCGCCCTGAAGCTGCCCGTGCCCGCCGTCCGCAAGCTCCGTGCCACCCTGACCGTCGCCAAGGCTCCGCGCAGCGGCACCCGAACCGTCATTCCCTGGAAGAAGCTGCTCGATCACCGGCCGCTGCGCCGCCGGCATCCCCGGCCGGAGGCCTCGGACCTGGCGGTCATCCAGTACACCAGCGGCACCACGGGTTCCCCCAAGGGGGTCATGCTCAGCCACGGCAACCTGATGGCCAATGCTGCCCAGGGACGCGCGTGGGTGCCGGGGCTGCGCCCGGGCAAGGAGACGTTCTACGCGGTGCTGCCCATGTTCCATGCGTACGGGTTGACGCTCTGCCTGACCTTCGCGATGAGCCTTGGCGCGCGTTTGGTGCTGTTTCCCAAATTCGATGTGGACCTGGTGCTCAAAGCCGTGAAGAAGACGCCGCCCACGTTCCTGCCCGCGGTGCCGCCGATTTATGAGCGCCTGGCAGCCGAGGCAAAGGAGCGCGGTATCTCCCTGAAGGGTGTGCGCTTTGCGATCTCGGGTGCCATGAACCTGCCGGTGGAGACCGTGGAGGCATGGGAGGAAGCCACCGGCGGTTATCTGATCGAGGGCTACGGGCTTACCGAAACCTCTCCGGTGGCGCTCGGCAATCCCATGGGCCCCACCCGCAAGCCCGGAACCGTCGGCGTGCCGTTTCCGCTGACTGACATCCGGGTAGTGGATCCGGAGAATCCGTACCTTGACCGCCCGCAGGGTGAACAGGGCGAACTCCTGATCCGGGGCCCCCAGGTGTTCCAGGGGTACTGGAACAAGCCGGCCGAAACCGAGGCGGTACTGCTCGACGGCGGCTGGTTCCGCACCGGCGACATCGTGTCCGTGGACGATGATCACTTCGTCACGATCCGGGACCGCATCAAGGAGCTGATCATCACCGGCGGCTTCAACGTGTCGCCCACCGAGGTCGAGGAGGCGCTCAAGCGGCACGAAAGCGTGACGGACGCCGCCGTCGTCGGCATTGGCAAGGAGGGCGGGGGCGAGGACGTGGTGGCCGCCGTGGTCCTGAAGAAGGACTCCCACTTCAACCCGGAGGACCTCCGCCACTACGTCCGCAGCGAGCTGGCGGCCTACAAGGTTCCGCGCCGGATCGTGCAGATCCAGGACCTGCCGCGCTCGCTGATCGGCAAGGTGATGCGCCGGCACGTCCGCGACCACATCACCGGGCCCGGAACCGTCACGGGCAGCACCGGGGTCCCTCCCGAGAGCAAGTCATAACCCGCTCCGCCATACTCATCAACCGCTTCGCCAACAGGAAGACCAGGCACATGCCCAGAACACCGTTACCCGAACAGCGTCAGGCCGCCGATTCCCCGCAGCGGTACTGGAGCGGCGCCCTGGGCCATGCCGGGCAGCGTTCGGCTCAGATCCTGCTGGTGCTGATCCTGGCGGGCGTGACGATCTACGGGTTGATGCAGGTCACCCTGGTGGTCATTCCGGTGCTGCTGGCCCTGATTCTGGCAGCGGCCATCTCACCGTTCGTGAATTGGTTGCGCCGCAAGGGCTGGCCCAGCGCACTGGCCACCGGCGTCTCCTTCCTGCTGCTGCTGGCAGCGTTCGGCGGCCTGGTCACCGGCATCGTTTTTGCCATCCGCAGCGAGTGGAGCTCGCTGGTGGACCAAGCGGTCAACGGCTTCAATGAGCTGTACACGCTCATCCAGGACGGGCCGATTCCGGTGGACAACTCCACCATCGAGAACGCCCGCGATGCAGCGATTGGCTTCGCGACCAGCTCCACGGCCGGCAGCGGCGCATTGGCCGGCATCGGAGCGGCGACGAACTTCGTGACCGGTTTCCTCCTGATGGCAGTGGTGCTCTTCTACTTCCTCAAGGACGGCGACAAGATCTGGGCGTTCTTCCTGCGCTGGTTCCACGGCGAAAAGCAGGAGAAGGCCCGCCTGTCCGGCGCCCGCGCCATGGAGGTGCTGGGCGGTTACGTGCGCGGAACCGCCATTGTGGCAGCGGTGGATTCGATCTGCATCGGTGCCGCCCTGTTCATTTTGCAGGTGCCGTTGGCGCTGCCGCTGTCAGTGATCGTGTTTGTCGGTTCGTTCATTCCGCTGGTCGGCGCGACGGCGGCCGGAGTGCTGGCTGCCCTGATCGCCCTGGTCGCCAACGGCCCCCTGGTGGCCCTGATCGTGGTGATCGTGATCATCGCCGTCAACCAGCTCGAAGGCAACTTCCTGCAGCCGGTGGTGATGGGCCGGACGCTGAGCATCCATGCGCTGGTGATCCTGCTGGCACTGACCGCCGGAACCATCCTGGCCGGCATCATCGGCGCCATCCTCTCCGTTCCGATTGCCGCGGTGTCCTGGGCGATTATCAAGGTGTGGACCGGAGAGGATGAAGGCGACCCCGACGACGTCGCCGAACTTCCGGAACCCGAGGATTCCGAGTCCGCTGACGTCGCCAAAAACGACTGACGGCACAGAGAAGGACTGACGTCGCCGAAGAACTGACGTTGCAGAAAAAACTAGGGCCCTAGCCGAAAACGGACTAGGGCCCTAGCTGTCTTAACGCTCCTGGCCGGCCGGGATTGATGCGGCCGGACCTGCCGGCGTGGGTTCAGCCGGACCGGATTCAGCCGGGATCCCGCGGCCGGCGACCCGGTCCTCCCAGGCCCGCATGACGCCGGCGTCGGTGCGCGCGGTGAGCAGCGAGCCGGCAATGTACGCCGCGGCGGAGGCCAGCAGCCCGAAGTAGATGGGCTCATTGGCGTAGATTCCGTCGTACTGCTGCTCGGCGGTGATCTCCAGGACGGCCATGGTCCCCAGGGTCACCGCGGTGCCGGCGGCCATGGAGAGCGCGGCGCCGAATCCGGTTCCCCGCTTCCAGACCAGTCCGCCGAGGATGCTGACGAGCAGCCCGCCCACCAGGATGTCGTAGGAGATCGTCAGGGCCGCCACCACGTCCTGGACCGCGATCGCCAAGCCGATGGCCACCAGGCCCAGCCCCAGGACCCAGGCGCGGTTCTGCGCCACGGAGTGCTCGGGGTTCTCCGCGGTCTCCGGGCTGGCAGCGGCCTGCTGCGTGCCGGAACCGGCAGTGTTGCGCCCCTTGAACCAGCCGGCCACGAAGGGCACGACGTCGGCCCGGGCCACTGTGGCGGCGGCGATCAGCGCGCCGGACGCCGTGGACATCATGGCGGCCACTGCCGCGGCGAGGACCAGGCCGCCGAGTCCCACGGGAAGAATGCTGATGGCCACGTCGGCGTACACGTCATCCTTGGAAGCGACGGCGGGCAGGACCACGCTTGCGGCCATGCCGATCACTGCGCCGGCCACGCCGTAAAGGATGCAGTAGATGCCGGCCGCGGTGCCGCCCCAGCGGGCAATCAGCGGGGTTCGTGCCGTGAAGACGCGCTGCCAGATGTCCTGCCCGATCAGCAGCCCGAGGGTGTAGACCACGAAGTACGTGATGATGCTCTGCGCCCCGATGCCGGTGAGGCTGAAGAACTCGGCGTCGACCCGGTCCCGAATGCCGTCCCAGCCGCCGGCGGCGTTGATGGTGAACGGCAGCATGAGGGCAAAAACGCCCACCGTCTTGATCACGAACTGGACCATGTCCGCCAGGGTGATGGACCACATTCCGCCGATGGTCGAGTAGACCAGGACCACGGCGCCGCCGACTGCGATCGAGACCCAGCGCTCCCAGCCGAAGAGGACCACGAAGATGGTCGCGTAGGCGCCGGTCGACGTCGCGCACAGCATCAGTGTGTAGGCGAGCATCACGATCGAGGACGCCTGGGTGGAGCGGGTTCCGTAGCGCAGCGTGAGCATCTGCGAAACGGTGTAGATCTTCAGTTTCTGCAGTGTGGAGGCGAAGAGCACGCTCAGGAGCAGGACGCCCGCTCCGATGGCCACCACCAGCCACATGCCTGAAATGCCGTAGGTGTATCCAAGTCCCACACCGCCGACGGTGGACGCGCCGCCCAGCACCACAGCGGCCATGGTGCCGGTGTAGAAGAGGGGACCCAGCCTGCGGCCGGCCACCAGATAGTCGCTGACATTCTTGGTTCGGGATTTGCCCCACCAGCCGAAGGCCAGCATGCCAACGAGGTAAGCCACCACGATGGCGGTATTGAGGTGTTCCATGAGATTCCTGCCGTAAGCCGGGCTTGAGAGTATGCTCCCAAGTAAACATTTGTTGTCCCGTAGGCTAATTCAGTGAAGGTCCGCCGTCAATGATGACTGCCGCCGCTGCCGGCGGTTTGGCCGCTCTCGATATGCTCTGAAAAGATACCCCGCGACTTCGCGGCGGGAAAGCCACATATGAGAGGACGATTGTTGTCATGAAGGCCTTGCCCGTAGAGCCCTCGAACGCGCCGGTGGCCATCGGCCCGAGGATCCGCCTCGCGCGGCAGGCACGCCGGATGACCATCGAGCAGGTAGCCGTGGCAACCGGCCTCACCAAGGGCTTCCTGAGCCGGGTGGAGCGGGATCTGACCTCGCCGTCGGTGGCTTCCCTGCTGACGCTGTGCCAGGTGCTGTCCATCTCCATCGGGGACCTCTTCACGGCCCCGGCCACCGAACTGACGCGGTGGAATGATGCCCCGTCGGTGAATCTGGGCGGAACGGGAATTACCGAGCGGCTGGTGACTCCGCGGACAGAGCGCCGGGTGCAGGTGATCCGCGCCGTCATTGCGCCGCGCGGCTCCGGCGAGACGGACCTCTACTCGGTGGACTGCGACGTCGAGGTGCTCCATGTGGCCCGGGGCCGCTTCGTCCTGGTGTTCGCCGGTGAGTCGATGGAACTTTCCGAAGGCGACACGGTGACGTTTCCCGGCCAGGAGCCCCACTCGTGGAGCAATCCCACCGATGACGAGGCCGTGGTCCTGTGGACGCTGGTCAGCCCGGCGGCCAGCTGAGCCGCCGGGACCAGATGAGCAGAAGCGGCTAGGCTGGCTGGTGGATGGACGTCGGAGTGGTGATCCGGTTGAGGTAGTCCACGGCTCCGGTGATGTCGATCCCCTTGGAGCGGAAGCCAATGTGGCCGTCCGGGCGGACCACCAGCAGCTCGGGACGCCGGACGCTCAGTCCCAGGCGCTCGAAGGCCAGTCCGCTGATGTCCTGGATTTCATTGGGACTGTCGGCGGCCAGCCGGCTGCCGACGTTCAGGCGCTGGACGCTCAGCCACGGTGACAGGCGGCCCAGGGCGTTGTGCAGCCGAAGCTGCGTGTCGGCCGGCCAGCCCCGGCCGCACAGGAGGATGTGGAATCCCGGGGTCGCGAGGATTTCGTGCAGGCGCATTTCCCGGCCGTTGTCCCGGACCACGGCGTCGGGCAGCCGGTCTCCGGCCTTCGGCCCGGCGGTGATGAAGGCCGGCAGGCGGGCGTCGCCGGTATCCACCATGTCGCTGCCGCGGTACTGGGTGTCCAGCTGGGAAACCGTGCGGAACAGCCGGGCGCGCAGGGCCTTGGACCCGGAAGCCTTCGGTGCGAGGGCCGGCAGCAGCTTGGTGCGGGGAAGCTTCAGCAGGTTGCTGCGGCTGGAGGCAAGCCGGAAGAGCCGGTCGGTGAACTGGAGGACTCCCTGGCCCACCGGCCGCCGTTCGGCGTCGTAGCTGTCAACCAGTTCATCGGAGGCCAAGCCGCGGGCACCCAGCGCCAGTTTCCAGCCCAGGTTCAGCGCGTCCTGAATGCCGGTGTTCATGCCCTGTGCCGCCACGGGGGAGTGGACGTGCGCGGCGTCGCCGGCCAGGAACACCGAGCCGGACTGGTAGTACTCCGCGATCCGGGACGAGAGCTTGAAGGTGTTGATCCACTCGGGATCCTTGAGTGTGACCGTGCCTCCGGTGAACTTGTCGGCGATGGCCTGCAGCGATTCGAGGGTGGCGTCGGAAGTGTCTCCGTGCTCCTTCATGCCAACCAGCCGCCAGGTGGCAGGGCTGCCCAGCGGGAACAGCAGCATGAAGCCGTCCTCGTTGATGTAGGAGTGCATCAGGCCCGGCTCGACGCCGTCGGCTTCGAGGTCGGCAAGCACGAAGTCTCCGGGGTAGCCGCTGCTGCGCCAGTCCATGCCCGCCTTGGAGCGTACGGTGCTGTTTGCGCCGTCCGCGCCGACGACGTACCGGGCGCGGACACGTTCGATGCCCCGGTCCAGGCGCTGGATCTTGGCCTCCATGCCGGCGAAGGGATCTTCAGGATCCAGCCGTGCCAGATCCTGGAATTCGACGCCGTGTTCCACCCGGACGCCCCGCGCCTGCAGGTGGGAAAGCAGGGCGTGTTCGGTGTCCGCCTGGGAAAGGAAGAGCAGGTGCTGGAACTCGGAGTCTTCGCTGCCGACGTCGGCCAGATCCACCGGGATGGTCTGCTCCGGCAGGTGCAGGTGCAGGCCGCGTGCCGGATGGCCGGCTGCGGCCAGGGCGGCGCTGAGGCCGAACGGCCGAAGGGCTTCCAGGGTGCGCGGCTGCAGGGCCAGCGCCCGCGAGTGGTTTGACCGGGCCAACTGGCGGTCGATGATGCGGAAACTGGTGCCGAAACTCTGCAATTGGGCCGCAAGGGCCAGTCCCGTGGGCCCCGCGCCCACGATCAGGACGTCGACGTCGAAGTTACTGTCCGCACTGTGCTGATAAGCCGCCATAGTGACAGCCTAGTCTTGACGTGAGCCCCGGTTCCACTTTAGCCTCAGGGGAAACACTTGATGCCTATTAGGCAACGCCTGTGAGGGGGCCGGTCCGCCGGCCTTTCCGGACGCGTTTGCAGGGTCCCGCCGCACAGCGGCGGAACCGGAACTGGAGAAACCACCATGCAGAACCCCCCGCGGATCACCGCCAACGGCAACCTTGGACCCATTGACGCGGCGCAGGTGCCCCGTTATGCCGGACCCGCCACCTACGCGCGGCTGCCTCGCCTGGACGAGGTGCAGCGCGCGGATGTCGCAGTGGTGGGGGTTCCCTTTGACACCGGAGTCTCGTTCCGCCCCGGCGCCCGTTTTGGCGCGAACCACGTCCGGGAAGCGTCCCGGCTGCTGCGCCCGTACAACCCGGCACTGGACACCTCGCCGTTCGAAAACCTGCAGGTGGCCGACGCCGGCGACATGGCGGTCAACCCCTTCAACATCAACGAGGCCATCGAAACCATCCAGGCCAACGCGCTGGACCTCACCGAAAAGGGCACCAAGCTGCTTACCCTGGGCGGGGACCACACCATCGCCCTGCCGCTGCTGCGTGCCGCCACCGAGCGCGCCGGATCACCCGTGGCCATGCTGCACTTTGACGCCCACCTGGATACCTGGGACAGCTACTTCGGCGCCGAGTACACCCACGGCACCCCGTTCCGGCGCGCTGTGGAGGAAGGCATCCTCGACACCGAGGCCATCTCCCACGTGGGGACCCGCGGCCCGCTCTACGGAAAGCGGGATCTGGAGGATGACCGCCGCTTCGGCTTCGGCATCGTTACGTCCTCCGACGTCTTCCGGCAGGGCGTGGACGAGGTGGTGGCGAAACTCCGCGACCGGATCGGAAACCGCCCGCTGTACATTTCCGTCGACATCGACGTCCTGGATCCGGCGCACGCGCCGGGAACCGGCACTCCGGAAGCCGGCGGCATGACCAGCCGCGAACTGCTGGAAATCCTTCGCGGCCTGCGCGGATTGAACCTGGTGGGCGCCGACGTCGTCGAGGTGGCGCCGGCCTACGACCATGCCGACATCACCGCAGTTGCGGCCTCCCATGTCGCCTACGACCTGATCACCCTGATGGGACTCTCGGAGTGAGCGCCGGAGCGGAACAGGACGCCGTGCCCGGCGCCGGAACCCCGACGGGCAGGATCCGGGACGAAGAAATCCCGAACGCTGTGCCTCCGGTTGTCGGAATGGCGGTGCGCAACGGCGGCGACTTGGTGGTCGAAACCCTCTCCGCGCTCGGCGCCACCACCGTCTTCGGCATCCCCGGCCAGCATGCGCTGGGACTCTTTGATGCCCTGTCCCGCTCCGACCTGCGATTTGTCTCCTCCCGGGTGGAGAACAACTCGGCGTTCGCCGCTGACGGCTTCTCCCGGGCCACCGGGCAGGTGGGCGTGCTGTTCCTGTCCACCGGCCCCGGCGCCCTGACTGCGCTGGCCGGTTTGCAGGAGGCCTACGCCACCGGCGTGCCGATGGTGGTGGTGGCCAGCCAGATCCCGATCGAGGGCCTCGGAGCCCGGCGCCGCGGCATGCTGCACCAGTTGGACGACCAGAAGGCCTCGGCAGCGAATGTCACCAAGAGCCAGCGGCTGATCCAGCACGCCTCAGGCATTCCCTCGGCCATTCAGGACGCCTGGACCGAGGCCATCTCCTCGCCGATGGGACCGGTGTGGCTGGAAGTTCCCCAGAATGTCCTGCTGAACCCGGTGATGGTGCCGGCGGTCGAGGACGCCCTGGCCGAGCCTTACGACAATCCGCCCCGCACGGAACTGGTCAAGGAGGCCGTGCGTTGGCTCGCCGCCGCACAGCGGCCGGCGATCATTGCCGGTGGCGGCACCCGGCGGGGCGGGGCGGAGGCGGACCTGCTGGCGCTGGCCGAAACGCTGCGGTCACCGGTCATCTGCACTCCCGGCGGCAACGGAGCCTTCCCTTGGAACCATGAGCTGTCCCTGCAGTCCTGGATCGAAGACCGGCACACCACCGAGGTTCTCGAAGATGCCGACGTCCTCGTCGTCGTCGGCTCCTCGCTGGGTGAGGTGACTTCCAACTACTTCACGCTCCAGCCGCGGGGCCGGATTATCCAGATCGATGCCGAGCCGCGGGTGCTGGAGTCCAACCAGCCGGCGCTGGGCATCCGTGCCGACGCCGGCCAGGCGCTCGCGGCCCTCAATGAAGCACTGGGTGAAGCCCTCACGGCTTCGCCCCGGTCGACTCCGGACTGGCATGAACCGGACTGGCACGAACCGGACTGGCACGGGCAGGGTCCGGAGCAGCTGGTGGCGGAAACCCTGGCCAAGGTCGCCGCACGGTTGGACGCCCAGGACCTGGCCATGGAACGCCGGTTCATGGCTGACATCCGGGCCGCGGTTCCGGCCGGTATGCAGACCTTCTGGGACATGACCATCTCCGCGTATTGGGCCTGGAGCTGCTGGGACGCGAAGTCCGGCCAGTTCCATTCCGCCCAGGGCGCCGGCGGGCTGGGCTACGGCTATCCGGGGGCCATTGGCGGTGCGGTGGGTCTGGGGGAGCGGGTGCTGGCCGTCTCCGGCGACGGTTCGGCCATGTACTCCATTGCCGAACTGGCCACCGCCCGGCAGCACAACCTTCCGGTCACCTGGCTGATCGTGGACGACGGCGGTTACGGGATTCTGCGCGAGTACATGGTCGAGGCCTTCGGCAAGGCCACCGCCACGGAACTTGCCGGCCCTGACTTCGTGAAGCTGGCCGAGTCGTTCGGCGTTCCGGCACGCCGGACGGCGCCCGACGGCGTCCGGCAGGCCTTGGAGGAATCGCTCGCCGCCGAGGGGCCCAACGTCGTGGTGGTGGAAGCCACGATCGGCCTGTTTGCGCCGACGCATCTGGGAGTCTAAGGCCCTGGCGGAAAATCGTCCGTTTCGGGCAGCTTCGACCGTTTCTCGGCGCCGCCGTTCCCCCGCACTCCTTGTTTCCGGCCGGCGTTCGCTGGTTCCGAGGTTCCTCCGTACCCTGTGCTCCGGCCGGGGTTCACTGGTCCCGGGATGGTGCGCCTTTGTTTCGGCCGGCGTTGGCGTTCGCTGGTGCCGGGATGGCGCGGCCTTGGCTGATCCTTCGTGCGGACGGCCTGAGCGCGTTGGTCGTGGTTCTGCCGCCATTCCGGGCATTTACTGCCATTTCGGGCATTTACTGCCGGTCCGCAGCGGCAGGAAATGCCCGGAACGGAAGAATCTGCCCGAAACGGACGATTTTCCGGCAGTTGCGAAACCCTAGGAACGACTTCGGGTGCTCCGAGGGGGTGCGCAGAGGAGCCGAGGGGGCGCGCAGCCTCGGTGGAATTCTCTCGGGCAGATCAGGTCGTCCAACCCTCGAAATCAGCCCTTTTGAGCGCATTATCTGCACGAGAGATTTTTCTCCGGGGTCGTTAGGGGCCGTTATCTGCCCGAGAGAATCGTCGAGGGTGCCAGGCATCGCGTTGGAGGCGCGGCTCGCCCACCCACAGAGGCACCCCGGTTCCGGTCGCCTGCAGTCGCTCAGGTTCCGCCCACCCACAGAGGCACCCCGGTTCCGGACGCCCACAGAGGCACCCCAGATCCCACCACGGGCACACTGAATGTGACCCCGGGACGCCTGCAGGCCTCTGGTTTCCCTGGACGATTTGCCCTGGACGATTTCCCTGGGCGGTCAAGTAGTCGAGTAATTGGTTGACTGAGGCAAGCAACAGGTTTATTGTTGCCTAAGGCAAACAACCAATTTCCCCGACAGGTGTTTCGTGGCAGTAGACCAGCAGACCGCTGAAGAATTGATCACCCAGATATTCCGGCTGCAGCGTCAGCTGCGCTGTGTGGCACAACGCAGTACCGATCCCCGCGGGCCGGGAACGGCGCTGCAGGCAGTGATGCGCCTTATCGGCGAACAGCCGGAGATCCGGGCCACGGAACTGGCCGAAAAGCTGGGCATCGGCGCCGCCGGCCTGAGCCGGCACATCTCCGAACTCGTGGAGATGGGATATGTGTGCCGGCGGCCGCATCCTGATGACCGTCGGGCCTACCTCATCAGCCTGACCCCGGTCGGAACCCAAGTCGTTTCGGAAGAAATGCGCCGCCGCTCGGCACTGCTGCAGCAAATGCTTGAGGACTGGACGGATGAGGAAGCCGTCTCCGCCAGCGGTTCCCTCACCAAGCTCACGGAAACACTGCATACATCGATCCGCGCAATGAAGCCGGGTACCCACCAGATGCCTATCCCGGCAGGAGAACAGAACTAAGTGACAGAGTCGCAGAGAACACCCACCGCCACGACCCCTGGCCCGCCCAGCATCCCCGGCCAGCCCAGCGCCCCCGGCCCGAACAGCAAGCCCCGAAGGAACGGCAAGCCGGCCCGCAAACAGCAGGTGCCCGGCAAGATGAGCCACCGGCAGATCCTGCAGGCGCTGACCGGACTGCTGGCCGCGCTTTTCACCGCCATGCTGAGCGCCACCATCGTGGCCAACGCGCTGCCGACCATCATGGCGGACCTGCACGGCACGCAGACAGACTTCGCCTGGGTGGTGACCGCCGCACTGCTGGCCAATGCCGTCTCCACTCCCATCTGGGGCAAGCTCGCTGACCTGTTCAGCAAGAAGCTCCTGGTCCAGCTGAGCATCATCATCTTCGTGATCGGCTCCGTCGTGGCCGGCTTTGCCGACAACATGCCCGTCCTGCTCACTGCGCGGGTGATCCAGGGCATCGGCATGGGTGGCCTGACCGCCCTGGTGCAGGCCGTCATCGGCTCGATCATTCCGCCGCGGGAACGGGGCAGATACTCCGGCTACATGGGTGCGGTCATGGCCGTGGCCACCGCGGGCGGTCCGCTGCTGGGTGGCTTCATCGTGGACAGCCCGCTGGGCTGGCGCTGGACGTTCTTCCTCTGCGTGCCCCTGGCCGTGATCGCCCTGTTCCTGCTGCAGGTCACTCTTCGCCTGCCGCACACCCGGCGCAAGGTCAGCATCGACTGGCTCGGCTCGATCCTGCTCACCGCCGGCGTCTCGCTGCTGCTGATCTGGGTATCGTTCGCCGGCAAGGCCGGCTACTACGAGTGGATGTCCTGGCAGACCGCCGCCATGGTCGGCACCAGCATCATCCTGCTGGCACTGCTGGTGTTCGTGGAATCCAAGGTCCGCGAACCCATCATTCCGCTGAAGATCATCCGCGAACGCACCACCGCCCTGGCCATCGTGGCCTCGGTCTCCGTCGGCATCGCGATGTTCGGCTCCACCACCTTCCTGGGCCAGTATTTCCAGATTGCCCGCGGATTCAGCCCCACGGAGGCCGGCCTGCTGATGCTGCCCATGATTGCGGGCAACCTGATGGGGTCGGTGGGCTCCGGACAGCTCATCAGCCGCTTCGGCAAGTGGAAGCGGTTCCTGATTGCCGGCACCATCATGGTCATGGCCGGCACCGGACTGGCCGGAACCCTGGACCATGAAACGGACATGCTCCTGGTCAGCCTCTACATTTTCGTCCTCGGCCTGGGCATGGGCCTGCTCATGCAGAACCTCGTGCTGGCCGTTCAGAACACGGTCAAGGTCTCGGAAGTGGGCTCGGCGAGTGCCTCCATTGCTTTCTTCCGCACCGTCGGCGGCGCCGTGGGCGTCTCCGTCCTGGGCGCCGTGATGTCCAGTTCGGTCACCAGCCGGGCCGCTGACGGCATGCGTGCCGCCAACATCCCGGTGACCGAGGGCGGAACCGGCGACTCACTCGACATCGCCGGCCTGCCCGACGCCGTCCAAGGCATCTTCCGTGCCGCCTACGGCGACGCCACGGCCACGATCTTCCAGATCGCCGCAGTCATTTCCGTGGTGGCGCTGATCGCCGTGCTCTGCATCAAGGAACAGGTGCTGCGCCGCACGCTGGACATCCAGCCGACCGGAAAGATGCCGGTGGAGCCGGGCCTGGCCGGAGGATCCGAGATGATGCACTCCGGCGCCATGTCGACCGTTCCGGCTGCGGGGACTTCCTCCTCCGGACCCGACGACGACGGCGGGCGGACTTCCGGGATGGCCTCGTCCGGGCGAGGCAAATAAACAGGCGAGGCAAATAACAGCACGATGTTCGAGCCCGGTCCCCGTCAAGGGTGCCGGGCTCGAGCCGTTTACTGCATGGTGAACCGGCGGGCCACCAGGTTGCCGGCGGCGGGCAGCCGGAAGATCCGGGACAACCCGGCATTGCGGACCGCCAGCAGCGGCGGAGCCAACGGGCGGCCCAGCACCATGTTTAACTGGGCCTGCAGCGAGGCGACGACCGCAGCCCGGCGGCGGTTCCGCCCGAAGGCCGCCAGCGCCGCACCGACGTCGTCTCCGCGCAGCGAGGCGGCGATGATCGGGGCGAGGGCGGCGGCATCGAGCCAGCCGAGGTTCATGCCCTGTCCGCCGATCGGGCTGACCTCATGGGCTGCGTCGCCAATGAGCACCGTGCGCCCGCGCACCAGTTCCCGGGCCAGCCCGGTCCGCACCGAAAAGGCGCTGAGCATGGTGTTCGACAGTGGATCGGGACGCACCCCGGTCCGCGCGGCGATCAGGTCCGAGAGGTCCCCGGCCGTGGCTCCGGCCAGCAGCGTGTCGGTATGGGCGACCCAGCGCCGAACGGCACCGGGCAGCGGAAACGACTCCACGATGCCCCCAGATTCCAGATACAGCACACCCACTCCGCCGTCGCCGGTGGTATCGGCGAAGTCGCCCATTAGGTAGGTGTCCGGCAGTTCCCGGGTCCGGCACGGCGTGCCCAGCAGCCGGCGCACGCCGGACCGGGCGCCGTCGGCGGCGACAACGATCCGGGCCGAGACTTGCCACGGCCTCGGATTAGCGCCCGGCCCCGGACCGGCGCCCGGCCCCGGACCGGCGCCCGGCCCCGGACCGGCGCCCGGCCCCGGACCGGCGCCCGGCCCCGGACCGCCCATCCCCGCACCGCCGACGGAGCCGTGCAGGACAACCCGGCGCCCGTCGTCGTGCAGGTTCTCCACTTTCGCCCCGCGCACCAGGGCCTGCGGATCCATCTCCCGCAGCCTTGCCTCCAGAATTGCCTCGGTGCGCAGCTGCGGCAGGGTCAGGACATAGGGGAACCGGGCGGAGGCCGCGGAAAAGTCCAGGGCGGCCACGGAACGTCCGCCGCTTCGGGCCTCGCCCCGGCGGATCTGCACCCCCTCGCCGGTCATCGTTCCGGCCACCCCGGCGGCCGCCAGCGCCTCAAGCGCCGGTGGATGGATGCCAATGGCCCGCGAATGCGCCGACCGGTCGCTGCGCTGCTCCAGCACCTGGACGCTCACTCCGGCTTGGGCCAGCAGCACCGCCAGGAAAACTCCCACCGGTCCGCCGCCCACCACGGCCACTTCGGTAACCGGACGGGGCACGACGACGGCGGCGGACGGCAGCGGCAGCACCGTCACGGCTTGTTCCCGGACGGCATATGCAGCAGCAGGTTCTGCCAGGGCCGGTGCCGCAGGCAGCGCCAGCCGGGAGGCGCCGCGGCCGCCAGTTCGGCCGCCGTGTAGCTGCGCCGGATCGAGGTGAGCCCGTCCTGCCGGATGAAGCTGCCCGGAAGAAAGGGCAGGGTGCCCGCCGAAAACAGGGCATAACCCCACCGGCTGCGTTCGATGTCGCTGTGCAGGCTCAGCCCGGTGCCAAGCGCCTCCGAATCAGCGAGCAGGGCCGGGAACTGCTCGTCGGTGAGGTGATGCAGGACGTGGTTGGAGATCACGACGTCGTAGCTGCGGCCCTCCGCTACGAGTTCGGAGCTGAACGCGCGGCGGAAGCTGAGACCGGGCATCGCCGGCTGCGACGAGGCAAAGGCATGGGCCCGGGAATCGGGATCAATCCCGGTAATTTCCAGCCGCAGGCCGTCGCGGCGGGCCCAGCGGGCAAGCATCCGCGGAACGTCGCCGCCGCCGGAGCCGATGTCCAACAGCGTGTTGGTGCGGCCGGCCGCGAACTGCGGGCGGAGATACCGGACATAGTTGCGCCGCCAGCCGGAAACCACGGAATTGATGAGCCAGAACTGGGCATAGGTCCGCTGCAGCTTCACCGGGTCGCAGTCGGGCCGGTCCATTTCCTCCACGGCGTCCGGGGTGCGTTCCGTCAGGGTTCGCAGACCCGGCGGAGTGAGCCGCCGCGCCAGGGGACCCTGCACCAGAGAGTCCCGGCCCAAGAATCCCGGCGCTGGCGAGCCCTGAGCCGATGAGCCTGGCACCCGCCCCGGGAAGGCGCGGTTCACCCCTCGGCCGGGCCCGCTCATCCCTCCGCCGGGGCCGCTCACACGACCGCCGGGGCCGGCACCGCTGCCGGCTCCGGTGCCGCCGCGGCTGCCTGCACCAGCGTATTTTCCAGTTCTGCGGCGGTTGTCGGCGCGGGGTTTACCGGTCCGCCGATGCGCGTGAAGAGTCCGGTTTCAACAGTCAGCCCGGGGCCAAACGCCATGGAGCAGATGCGTTCGTTGCCGCCGTTGAAAGGCTGGTCCATGATGTGCTTGAGCACGAACATCACCGTCGCACTGGACATGTTGCCCCAGTTGCGCAGGGTCTCGCGGGCGGGAACCAGCTGCGCCTCCGTCAGGTCGAGCTTGGCCTCCACCTTGTCCAAGATGCTGCGGCCACCGGGATGAATGGCCCAGTGCTCAATGTCGCGGTACGCCAATCCGGAAACTGAAGGATCGCGGGACAGCAGGGGCTCCAGGGCACCGACAATGTGGTCGTCGATAATGTGCGGCACATAGGTGCCCAGCACCATCTCGAAACCCTCGTCCCCGATATTCCAGGCCATCGACTCCTCGCCCACCGGAGTCAGGACGGTTTCGAAGTGGTCGAGCTGGATCCCCGGCGCGTTTCCGGGCAGGTCGCGGGCGGTGATGACCGCCGCCGCGGAGCCGTCGGCGAACAGGGAGGAACCCATGATGGTGTCCGGATCATTGGACGTGCGGACGTGCAGGGAGCACAGCTCGGCGGTGACCACCAGAACGACTGCCTCGGGGTCCGCCTCGCAGAAGGACTTCGCTGCCCGCATGGCGGGAAACGCCGCATAGCAGCCCATGAAACCAAGGTGGAAACGCTGCACGGACGGATTCAGGCCCAGCGCGCGGACAACTTTGTAATCCGGCCCGGGGTTGAAGAATCCGGTGCAGGAGACGGTGATGACGTGCGTGATGTCTTCGGGACCGATGCCTTCACAGGCTTCAACGGCCTTGCGGGCCGATTCGATGAAAAGTTTAGTGGCCTCGGCGGCAAAAATATCATTGCGGGTTTTAGTGCTGGGACTGAGCATGTTGCCGGACGCGGAATCAAAGAAAAGCGGATTATCGGACCGGTAGGACAGCGACAGCTCGGCGAGGGCCGTTCGCCGGGTGTCGATGGCAGCGGAATTGAAGCAGGTGGTCACCAGCCTTTGCCCCAGCCGGGTGAGGCCGGGTTGGGCGGCGAACACATCACGGGCTTCGGTCTGTACCAACACAGTGGGCGGGACTGCTAGTTCCAGTGATCTGAGGGTAACCGTCATGCTCCATTCTTAGGGGATTGTTCGGCAGGACACAATGGCGGGGTCTGCTGGAAACTGGGCATTGAGCGGACTCCGGTATGCCGCCATACTCTTATCACCATCAGCTGCCCTGAAAGCCAGGATGCGATGTGCAATGTCAACGGAGACATCGGAGGAGCATCCCATGAGTAGTGAAATTCCCCGGCCAGGCGGAACCCAGGCACACGGCGGCAGGCAGCCGGCGCCCGAGGGGCTGAAGAAGGTCGTCGCGGCTTCCATGGCCGGCACCGTAGTGGAATGGTATGAGTTCTTCCTCTACGCGGCCGCCTCGACACTGGTGTTCGCCAAGCTGTTCTTTCCCAATGCCAACACCGAGCTGGATGGCATCATCGCCGCCTTTGTGACCTACGCCGTAGGCTTCGTGGCCCGGCCCATCGGCGGCATCGTGTTCGGTCATTTCGGCGACAAGCTGGGACGCAAAAAGCTGCTGCAGCTCAGCATCATCCTGGTGGGCGTGTCGACTTTCCTGATGGGCTGCCTGCCCGGATTCAACGAGCTCGGTTACTGGGCTCCCGCACTGCTGGTGCTGCTGCGGTTCATCCAGGGCTTTGCCGTCGGCGGGGAATGGGGCGGCGCCGTCCTGCTGGTGGCAGAGCACAGCCCCAACAAATCACGCGGCTTCTGGTCCAGCTGGCCCCAGTCCGCAGTGCCCATGGGCAACCTGCTCGCTACCGGCGTGCTGTTCGTCCTGTCCTCCACCCTGTCCGAAGCCGCGTTCCTGGGCTGGGGCTGGCGGGTGGCGTTCTGGCTCTCGGCGGTGATCGTGCTGGTCGGGTACTACATCAGGACCAAGGTCAGCGATGCGCCGATCTTCCTCGAAGCGCAGAAGGAAGTGGAGGAGGAGGCCAAGGGCTACGGGGTGGTCGAAGTTTTCAAGCGGTACCCGCGCGGTGTCTTCACCGCCATGGGCCTGCGGTTTGCCGAGAACATTTTGTACTACTTGGTCGTGACGTTCTCCATCACCTACCTCAGGCTCGTCGTCGGGGTGGACACCTCACGGATCCTGCTGCTGCTGCTCGTGGCGCACTTCATCCACTTCTGTGCCGTACCGCTTGTGGGACTGATGTCGGACCGGCTGGGCCGGCGCCCGGTCTACTTTGCCGGCGCGGTGCTGGGTGCCACGTGGGGCTTTTTCGCCTTTCCCATGATGGACACAGCCAATGACCTGGTGATTCTGGCGGCGGTGACGATCGGCCTGCTGTTCCACGCCCTGATGTACGCGGGACAGCCGGCCATCATGGCGGAGATGTTCCCCACCCGCATGCGGTATTCCGGCGTCTCGCTCGGTTATCAGGTGACCTCGATTGTCGCCGGATCCCTGGCGCCGATCATCGCCACCGCGTTGCTGGAGCGGTACGGCTCCTCCACGCCGGTGGCCATCTACCTGCTCTGTGCCTGCGCAGTGACTGCCGTCGCCGTACTCGTGCTCCGCGAAACGAACGGCATTTCGCTGCAGGACGTGGACGCTGCCGACGCGCAGGGGACGGCTGACCTGCTCGCTGCATCCAAGAGCGCCGAAGCCAAGAGCCCCAAAACCAGGAGCACCAAAACCAAGACAGAGTAAAGACAGCGACCGGCCGGTCGCGGCATCCTCGCCGCGACCGGCACGGCGTTTTTCCTGAACGCACTCTTCCCTTGAACGTGCTGCGGCGGAGTGACATTCTGATTGCGACCTGCAGCACGCAGGCGCCGACTAAGCAAGGGAGCTTCGATCATGGCTGCAGTGGGATGGATTGGTCTGGGAAACATGGGCGGCTACATGTCGGCCAACCTGGTCAAGGCTGGACATGCCGTCCGCGGCTACGACGTCAGCCCGGCAGCGGTGGCTGCTGCCCGGGATCACGGTGTGGAGCCCGTGGACAGCATCGCCGATGCCGTGGCCGGTGCCGACGTCGTCTTCACCATGCTGCCCAAGGGCGATCATGCCCGGGCCGTGTATCTGGGGGAGCAGGGGGTCTTGGCGCTCGCTGACACCCGCACGCTGCTGGTGGATTCGTCGACCATCGACATTGAGTCAGCACAGGCGCTGCACGACGCCGCCGCTGCCGCCGGCTTCCGCTTTGTGGATGCGCCGGTCTCGGGCGGCATCAGCGGAGCCGAAGCCGGAACCCTGACCTTCATGGTGGGCGGTGCGGCTGACGCGGTGCAGGACGCAGCCGGGTACATCGAGCCCATGGCGGGCAACATCATCCCCACCGGTGGAGCCACCACCGGCCAAGCCGCGAAGATCTGCAACAACCTGATGCTGTTCATCAACCTTGCCGGCGCCGCCGAGGGCGCGGTCCTCGCCGACCGCCTCGGCCTGGACAAGCAGGTGTTCTGGGACATTGCCTCGGTCTCCTCCGGCGACAGCTGGGCCCTGCGCACCTGGTACCCCATTCCCGGCGTAGTGGCATCCGCCGCCTCCAACAACGACTTCGCCCCCACCTTCACCGCCGAGCTGGCCAACAAGGACATCAACTTGGCAATCGCTGCCGCCCGAGACACCGGAACCCCGCTGGAAATCGGCGAACACGTGCAACAGCTCTTCCAGCGGCTGGTGGATGCCGGCCAGTCCTCCCGGGACTGCTCCATGATCGTCCAGCTGGTGGACGGTACCCTGGCCGCCGGCACGGCACCCGCACCTGACGCGACGGCTACCCGCATCTGACGCCAGGCAAGCCGGTGCCGTCTGGCGCCCGGCCAGTATTTAGCGGGCTCGCTGATCGGACCCGGGATCGGCCCCGGGATCGGACCCGGGATCGGCCCCGGGAGCGACAGGTTTGCCCGGCCGGGCCGAGACGTACCACTGCCGGCACAGCAGGATCACCAGGGCCAGTTCCACCAGGCCGCCGCCGTAATAGAGGACCAAGGCGCCGGCTTCGCCGGCCGCCTGCGGCACGCCGGGCGGCGGATCGGCGTACAGGGACTTGGCCAGGATGTTGTGGGCGGCAGCCGACGCAACGAGTACGGCCGCCCGGAGCCTGATGCCGCCGCGGTGCGGCATCGGGTCACGGCCCACCAGTGCGGCCGTATAGAGGTAGCCGGCCGCGGCCAGATGGAAGGTGACGAGCCAGTGAACGGGCTGCGAATCCTGCATGGCAGCAAAGATGCCGGTGCGGAACATCAGCACCATGCCGCCCACATTGAGGACGGCCGCCGTGACCGGAAAGGTGAGGAACCGCAGCGGACGGCTGCGCAGCAGGCCGGCAAGCCGCCGGGCCGGCACCACATCCAGGGTTCTCAGCGCCAGCGTCACCGGACGGGAGAGCACCAGCAGCAGCGGGCCCAGCATGCCGGCCAAGAGGTGCGCTCCGGCCAGGACCGCAAAATCCTCGTGGCTCCGGGTCGCCAGCGGATCAAGCACGGTGGCCAAAACCGCGCCGACGCCGGCCGTGAACAGGAGTGCCCGGTGCAGCGGCCATCCCCGTGACCTGGCGGAAAGCGCTCCGGCCCAGTAGGCAGCGGCCGCCGCGACGGCTGGAATCAGGAACAGCAGTTCGGTGCTGAAGCCGCCGTGCCCGTGGCCCCTGCATGGTCAGACCCCGGCCGGTGCCACAGCGTGTCGGGTCCGGTAGAGCAGGACCGCCCCGATCAGGATCATCAGTGCGGCACTGGCATTCCAGAGCACGTCATAGGGCAGCAGGGGAACGTCGTAGCGGATCTGGTGCAGGCCCATGAGCTTGTGCTGGATGGTTCCGTCGTACAACTGGAATGCTCCGGCGCCCAGCAGGACGGCCCCCGTCCAGCGGGCGGGCAGCAGAATGGCCCCGCGGCGGAGATCGGCAAAGAGGAAGAGCCCGGCCACCACTGCAAACCAGCCGAAGGCGTGGAACAGGCCGTCGGAGAAGAGCCCGACGGCGGTGGTGGACTTGTCGTAGAAGTGGTGCCACTGCAGCAGCTGATGAAAGATGACCTCATCCACGAAGGCGGCAATTCCGATGCCCACCAAGACTCCGGACAGGACATTGCGGCGGCGCGGACGGACAGGGGCTCTGCTGGACGTGCTCATACAGCGAATTTAGCAGTTTCGCCGCGGCCGGTGCCCGGTGCCCGGCTGGCGCGGCAGGCGGTGGTGGACCACGATGGGCCCATGTGGATGGGAGTTCTTGAATTCGACCTGCTGCTGGGAGACGTGCACTCGCTCAAGGGAAAACGCTCAGTCATTCGTCCGATTATGGCCGAGGTGCGGCGCAAGTACGACGTGTCAGTGGCGGAAACCGGACAGCTGGACCTGCACCGGCGGGCCGGGATCGGCATCGGCCTGGTCTCGTCCTCCGCTGCGCACATCACTGAGGTGCTGGACGCCGTCGAACGGCTGGTGGCCTCCCGTCCGGACACGGAGCTGCTCAGCGCCCGCCGCCGGGTGTTCAACACCGACGACGAGTAGGCGTCAGCCACTGCCGCAGGTCAGGGGCGGGCGGATACTGCGCCGGTTCCCACCCTGGCTGCACCCTGCCGGATGCCAAGAAGCAGGCAGCCGACGGCCACGCCCCAGAGCGTCAGCGAATCAAAGGCAAGCCGTTCCGCGGTACCGAGGCCCAGTCCCGGCATCTGCCCGCCGCCGAGGCCGTTGATGAAGACCACGAACCCCGCGATCGACACCAATGTGCCGAGGACGGTGGCGACGGCGATTCTCCGGTACCGGGCCTCGCCGCGGACGGCGAAAACAAGAACGATCATTCCGGCCCACTGGAACAAGGCCTGCAGCAGGGCGGCGACGTCATGTTCCTCGGGCTGCAGATTCCAGGGGAGCAGGCCGACACCTGCCACCAGCACTCCGCCGGCCGCCAGGAGGCCCATTGCCCAATGTCCCTGCCGGCGCTTGGGCCAAGCGGACCAGAGGAGGAGGGATCCGGCGGTAATGAGCAGCCCGTTGGCAACCGTGGACGCGTTCGCCAGCAGATGCCACGGCGAGCAGATCATCCGCTCGACGTCGGTACCGGGATCGAAGATTCCGCAGGAGGTAACCCCGAGGTCGCTGATGAGGTTCGAGGACCAGGAGTACGCCTGCGGCCATTGGAGGGCCGCGATGATCTGTGCCGGAAACGTCAGGGCGCACAGAATCCAGCACAGGGCACCCCACCTGATTTTTGTCATGCGCCGAGCCTACAAGTGCGGCGCGCATCGCCCGGAAGTGTGTCGGTAGGAAGCGTGTCAGCCGGAGCCGGTGGCGGCTCCACGAGGGAGGGCGCCGCATCCGGTCAACACTCGGGTGCCGGCGAACACAGAATTCTAGAACTGTGTTTCATGTCATATTCGCGCTAGGGTGCACAAACGGCAAGAAAGAACTGCGGCTGCCGGTCCAAGGCAGGCCGCGCACCATATTGAGCACAATGAGGAGATTTCAATGGCGAAACCCGTACCGGCCCGGCGGCACACTGCCCAGGACACCACCGTCGACCTGCTGGTCATCGGCTCGGGAACCGGCATGGCCGCGGCCATCGCCGCCGCGGAGCTGGGGTCCTCCGTCCTGATCGTGGAAAAGACCGGATTCGTCGGCGGCTCGACCGCACGGTCCGGCGGCGCTTTCTGGATTCCGAACAATCCCGTCCTGCAGGAATCAGGCGCCGTTGACACCCCCGAGCGGGCGACTGCGTATGTCGACGCCGTTGTGGGCGGAACCTCATCGCGGGAGCGGTGGCAGACCTTCCTGGACAACGGAACCGCCACCCTGGAAATGTTGCGCCGGGCCACCCCCATGACCTTCCTCTGGGACAAGGAATACTCCGACTACCATCCGGAGGAATCCGGCGGATCGGCGATGGGCCGCAGCTGTGAGTGCCGCCCCTTTGATGCCAACACCCTCGGCGAGGAGCGGGCGCGGCTGCGCGGCGGAACCATGGAATCCTCCCTACCCATGCCCATCACGGGCAAGGACTACCGGTGGCTGAACCTGATGTCCAAGGTGCCGCTCAAGGGGCTGCCCACCGCCGTCACCCGCCTCGTGCAGGGCTACGCGGGCCGCGCCCGCGGCCGGGACTACGTGGCCGGAGGCCAGGCGCTCGCTGCCGGTTTGTTCGCCGGGGTGCTGCGCGCGGGCGTTCCGGTGTGGACCGAAACCTCGCTGGTGCGGCTGACGACCGAGGACGGCCGGGTGACCGGCGCCGTCCTGCAGCAGGACGGCCGGGAGGTCACGGTCCACGCCCGGCAGGGTGTGGTGCTGGCAGCCGGCGGGTTCGACCACGACATGGCGATGCGTCATCAGCACCAGTCTCCGGCCTTGGAGGCCTGGAGCTTTGGTGCCGAAGGAAACACCGGCGACGCGATCAAGGCAGCCGTGGACATTGGCGCCGGCACTGACCTGATGGACCAGTCCTGGTGGTTCCCCGCCGTCGCGCCGGTGCCGGGCGGGAAACCCTCGGTCATGCTGGCGGAGCGTTCGCTGCCGGGATCCTTTATTGTCGACGGCGGCGGGGAGCGGTTTGTCAACGAGGCCCAGGACTACATGTCCTTCGGCCAGCGGGTCCTCAAGCGCGAGCGCGAGGGCAATCCGGTCGGCGCCATGTGGATGGTGTTCGACCAGGAATACCGCAACAGCTACATCCTGGCCGGGGGCCTGTTTCCGCGGATGCCGCTGCCGGAGAAGTGGTACGAGGCAGGAATCGCCGCAAAGGCGGACAGCCTGGGCGAACTGGCGCGGAGCATCGGCGTGCCGGAAGAAACCTTCACCGCCACTGCGGCGCGCTTCAACGAACTGGCAGGCGCCGGTGTCGATGAGGACTTCCACCGCGGCTCGAGTGCCTACGACCGGTACTACGGGGACCCCACGGTGAAGCCCAACCCGAATCTGCGGCCGCTCGGCGGCAAGACGTTCTACGCCATCAAGGTTGTCCTCAGCGACCTGGGCACGTGCGGCGGCGTCACCGCCGATGCGCGGGGGCGTGTGCTGGCTGAGGACGGATCGGCCATCGACGGCCTCTACGCCATCGGCAACACGGCAGCCAACGTGTTCGGGAAGAGTTATCCCGGTGCCGGCGCCACTATTGGCCAGGGCTTGGTCTACGGCTACGTCGTTGCGCACGACGCCGCGGAGCAGGCGAAGTCCCGCCCGGCGGCAACCGGGGCGGATGCCTCAGCCGCTCCGGATTCCGGCCAGGAGCCTGCCGGAGTCTCCTAGCCCTCGAACCGCCTGCCTCGGCCATGGCCCGGGCAGGCGGTAGCCGGGTACGTCCAGTCGCGTTCCGGAGCCGTGCTTGGAACTACGGTGTGCGGTCCGGGGCCGGCTGGTGTTCGCGCGCTCGGCGGAGTCCCTGCAGAATCAGCAGGGCCGCAGCCGACGCGACCCCGGTCTGCAGCATCGTCGGGGCGGCGTATCCGATGTTCCGCAGTTGAACCGTCAACGGGGGCATGTCGGGCGGGATCTGCTGCCCGGTTTCAGGGTCGACGGAGTAGGAATAGCCAAAAGTTGTTACGCTCTCAAAGGCGCCACCGATCCACAGGAACCCGATGCCGATCAGAATGCCCGTGAGGATCCACGCCGCCTGAAAGGGTCTGGAACGGCGCGGCGGCCGGATTTCGATGCCCGCCGCGCCGTCGTCGGCCTCCGGGGCGAACCGCTCCTTCTCCCCGCCGGGCGGGCCGCCAACCTCGCGGATCCGCACACTGTCATTCCAGCCCTGCCTCGGGTCCGGTGTTGCGCTGTTGTCCATGTCGGCACCCTAGCCCGGGGCGGGGCCTCCCCGCCGCTGTGACGCACCGGAGTGCCAGGTACTCAGCCGGAATCCCTTGCGCTTAGCAGGTACCCCTTGCCCTCCCTCTCGATTATCGATAACTTTTTTCTGTTGCTCAATCGGATCTGTTGCTCAATCGGAGGAGACCGTCATGAGTGAGCTGCTGTCATGGGAAAGCTAACCATCCTCACACTGCGCCTGGTGCTGGCGGCCGTGCTGGCCGGCACCCTGTTTGTGCAGGCCTTCATGGTGCCGCTGCTCGCCATTGACCTGGCAGAAGCGGGCCCCGGCGCCGATGCCGTGCGGATTCCGGTAATTGTTCTGGTCGTCCTGGGCATCATTGCCGTGCAGGTGGTTCTGGTTTGCGTCTGGCGCCTGCTGACCATGGCGCGCCGGGGCACGGTGTTCTCATCAGCGGCCTTCCGTTACGTCGACGTCGTGATCGGCGCGGTTACTGCCGGCGCGCTGCTTCTGTTCGCGCTGGGTATCGTCCTGGCGCCGGGCGAAGAGGTGGCTCCGGGCATTGTCCTGCTGATCGGAGGCGCGGGTCTGGCCGTTGCCGGGGTGGCCCTGATCGTCCTGGTGCTGCGGGCCCTGCTCGCCCAGGCGGTGGCCATCAATGCCGAGGCAACCCAGCTGCGCACCGAACTGGACGAGGTGATCTGATGCCGATCATCGTGGACATCGACGTCATGGTCGCCAAACGCAAGATGCCGGTCGGCGTGCTGGCGGACCGGATCGGCATCACCCCTGCCAACCTGGCGGTCCTGAAGAACGGTCGCGCGAAAGCCGTGCGCTTCACCACGCTCGCGGCGCTGTGCGAAGTGCTCCAGTGCCAGCCCGGTGACCTGCTGCGCTGGGAGCCCGACGAGGGGGAGGACCCCGCGGGCGACGGCGGCGGCGGTGACCTGCGCGGCACGCACCAGCGGGCAATAGTTGACCGAACCCGCAGCAGGTAAGGAACAATTGGCCGGGTGAGTCTTTCCCCGGTACAGCCCAAAGAATCCAAGTCCACCAGCCAGGCCATCGAGCGGGTCTGTGCGCAGATCGCCGCGGAGCTCGGCGTGGCCGCCTGGCAGGTGCGTGCCGCCGTCGACCTGCTGGACAGCGGATCCACGGTGCCCTTCATCGCCCGCTACCGCAAGGAAGCCACCGGCACCCTGGACGATACGCAGCTGCGTGAACTCGATGAGCGGCTGCGGTACCTGCGGGAGCTCGAGGAGCGCCGGGTGGCGGTCCGGGAAGCCATCGACAGCCAGGGCAAACTGACGCCGCAGCTCGATGCTGCTATCAGCGCGGCGGACACCAAGTCCCGGCTCGAGGACATTTACCTGCCGTACAAGACCAAACGGCGCACCAAGGCCCAGATTGCGCGCGAGGCAGGTTTGGAACCGCTCGCCGAGGCCCTGCTGGCCAATCCTCTGCTCAGCCCGGACCGCGCCGCCGCCGGCTACGTGAACGACGCCGTTCCGGACGCCGCTGAGGCGCTCGCCGGAGCGCGGGCAATCCTGGTGGAACGGGCTGGCCAGGACGCTGACCTGCTCACCGAGCAGCGCGAACGGCTGTGGAAGCAGGGCCGGATGCGCTCTCAGGTCAAGGCCGGCAAAGAGGCCGAAGGCCAGAAGTTCGCCGACTATTTCGACTTCGCCCAGTCGCCCTCGGGCATGCCGTCGCACCGGGTGCTGGCGCTGCTGCGCGGTGAGAAGGAAGGCATCCTGGATCTGGGCCTCGCAGAAGCCGATCCCGCCGACACCGCGGCGCTGGCCGCGGCCCGGCTCAAGTATGAGCGGGCGGTGGCAGCCAGCCTGGGCATCGCAGACCGCGGCCGGCCCGCGGACGCCTGGCTGCTGCAGACCGCGCAGCTGGCATGGCGGCGGATCCTGGCCAAGCTCTCCATCGACCTCCGGGTGCGGCTGTTCACCGAGGCCGAAGCCGAGGCGGTCCGCGTCTTCGCGGCAAACCTGCGCGATGTGTTGCTGGCCGCTCCAGCCGGCAACCGTGCAACGCTGGGCCTGGACCCCGGCCTGCGCACCGGCGTCAAGGTAGCAGTGGTGGACGGCACCGGACAGGCAGTGGCCACCGACACCATCTATCCGCACGCCCCGGCCCGCAAATGGGATGAAGCGCTGGCCCGGTTGGCGGCCCTGGTGCAGCAGCACCGGGTGGAGCTGATCGCCATCGGCAACGGCACCGCGTCCCGCGAAACCGACAAACTGGCCACCGAGCTGATGCGCCTGCTGCCGGCGGCCGGGCTGCAGAAGCTGGTGGTCTCCGAAGCTGGGGCGTCGGTCTACTCAGCGTCCGCCCTGGCTTCGGCCGAACTGCCGGGCATGGACGTCTCGCTGCGTGGCGCCGTCTCCATCGCCCGCCGGCTGCAGGACCCGCTGGCTGAACTGGTAAAGATCGATCCGAAGTCGATCGGCGTCGGCCAGTACCAGCACGACGTCGGCACGGCGAAACTGGAGCGGTCCCTGAACGCGGTGATTGAGGACTGCGTCAACGCCGTGGGCGTGGACGTCAACACAGCCTCACCGGCGCTGCTGACCCGGGTGGCCGGCGTCGGCCCGCTGCTGAGCGAGAACATCGTGGCGTACCGCAACGAAAATGGTCCCTTTGCCCGCCGGGCCGACCTGAAAAAGGTGCCCCGGCTGGGTGCCAAGGCCTTTGAACAGTGCGCCGGTTTCCTGCGGGTGACAGCCGGATCCGAACCGTTGGATGCCTCGAGCGTGCATCCGGAGTCCTACGGCATCGCCCGCCGCATCCTCGCTGCGACCGGAGCCCGGATGAGTCCCGCCGGTGCGGCGCTGGAGAACCTGGATCCGTCGGCGTTCGTGGATGACTCCGCGGGGCTGCCGACCATCCTGGACATCGTGGCGGAGCTGCGCAAACCGGGCCGGGATCCCCGTCCCGCCTTCCGCACGGCGACCTTTTCCGAAGGGGTGGAAAAAATCACCGATCTCCGTGCGGGAATGGTCCTGGACGGGGTGGTCACCAATGTGGCCGCGTTCGGCGCCTTCGTGGACGTCGGGGTGCACCAGGACGGACTGGTGCACATCTCCGCCATGTCCAACACCTTCATCTCCGACCCGCGCGACGTGGTGAAGTCCGGGCAGGTGGTCAAGGTCAAGGTGCTGGAGGCGGATCCGGAGCGCAAGCGCATCTCCCTGACACTGCGTCTGGACGACGACGCCGCTGCCGCCGCTCCGCGGCCTGCCCGGAACCAGGGACGAAGCGGCGGGAAGCCCGCTGCTGCGAACGGTGGCGGGAAGCCCGCTGCTGCAGGAGCCCGCGGAAACGACGCCGGAGCGAACACCGGCAAGGGCACGGCTCCCCAGCGCAGCAACAAGGCGGGCACCTCGGTCCCGGGCACCAGCCGCCGTCGTCCGCCGGCAGCTCCGGCCGCGCAGGGGCCGATGGCCGAAGCGCTGCGCCGGGCGGGCCTGGCCTAACCCGTTCAGCGGGCCTCAGCCCTCATCAGCCGCCCTCAGTCGCCCTCAGCCGCCCTCAGCCGCCCTCAGCCGTCGGATGACTCCGGCTGATCCAGGGCGTCCTCGGGCGCCGAAGCGCCGTCGTCGTCGGAACCGGAGTCGTTCATACCGGAGTCGTTCGAACCGGAATTGTCGGAACCGGAATGGCCGGCCGGAACAGTCCCGCCGGGGGAGGTGCCCTGGGCTTCACGGATGTTGCCGGCACTGTGTGCGGACTGGCCGGGCCGGCGCGGATCGCCGGTGGGCTCGGGCTGGGGCGCGCTGGGGCCCAGGGGATCGTCCTCGTTGTTGGCGGGGCCGGTGGGTTCAGTGGTCACGGGATGCCTTTCTGCGGTGGATCAATCCTCAAAAGCCTAACGGCTGGCCAACTTTCCCAGCAGGGAATTATCCAAGGTGTCGAGCAGCTCGCGGGGGTCCGTCCGGATCTCCTCGGCACCTGCCTCGCGCAGTTCAGCCTCACTGGTGCCGCCGCAGAGCAGGCCAATCGTGGGGATGCCCAAGTCGGCGGCCGCTTTCACGTCCCACACCGAGTCGCCCACAAACACGGTGTCTTCTGCCTTGAGCCCTGCGGAATCGAGCGCTGCCGAAAGGATGTCGGGGCTTGGCTTTGATGCCTCCGCGTCCGCTGAGCTGGTGGCGGCGCTGATGGCCGAGTCGGCATCGATGACTCCGCGCAGCACCTCCAGCTCCGCACCGGAGGCGGAGGAAGCGAGCACCACTGTCAGGTCCTTGCCTGCACAGGCCAGCAGGAGGTCGCGGGCGCCGTCAAAGGAACGCAGGGAAGGCCACCACGTGGAAAAGATGGCCCCATGGGCGGCATCGAGCATTTCGTCCTGGTCCTGATCCCGGCCGTCACCGAGCAGATGTTCCACCAGCTTGTCTCCGCCCATACCGATGGCCCGGTGCACCGCGGACATGGGGACATCATGGTCCATTCGGCGAAAGGCCTGCCACCAGGCAACGGCATGCAGATAGTTTGAATCCACCAGGGTTCCGTCGACGTCGAAAAGTACTCCGCGTTTCGCGCTGCTGCTGCCCATGTGTTTCTCCTAGCGGGGGTGCTGGGGTGTGAGGGTGGAATGCCCTGGTTTGAGTCTATTTCGCGGCCCAAGAAATTCGAAGAGCTGCTCCTCCAAGCTCGAGCGATCCTTGAGTTCGCATTCCCACACGGTGAGGGATTCCCAGCCAGCAGCAGCGAGGGACTGGATGGCTGCGGCGTCGCGCTGGGAGGTCCGGCTGCGTTTTTGCTCCCAGAATTCGCTGTTGTTCTGCGGTGCGTGCTGGCCGGCGGGGCAGCTGTGAAGATGCCAGAAACAGCCGTTGACAAAAATGACCTTGCGCCGCGACGCGAACACCAGGTCCGGCTTTCCGGGCAGCAGCCTTCCGCCCGCCGCACCGTGCAGGCGGAAACGGTACCCGGCGGCATGGAGCAGACGCCGGACCAACAGCTCCGGCTTGGTGTTTTTGCTCCGGATCCGGGACATGTTCAGGCTGCGCTGCTCAGCGCTGACGGTATCGGCCATGAACCCAGTCTAGGCAGGCAGGGGTGCCCGGAAACCCTGCCCCCTAGCCAGCGCCAGCGGCAGCGGCCTACGTTGGCTGGAAAGGCGAGACGGGTGAAGGGTTGGCCAGTGGCATCGATTCGAATTCTCGGCACCGGAGGAACCATCGCGTCCCGCAGCACCGGGGGAGGCGGCCTGGTGGCGTCGGAGCGCATTGAGGAGCTGATCAGTACGCTGTCGCGCAGGCATACGGTGACGGTCCGGGACCTGATGGTCAGCGGAAGCTACCGGCTGCAGCTCTCGGATCTGAGGGTCATTGCGCAGGCTGCGCGGAACGCACTGCTGGATTCCACGGTGGACGGTGTCGTCATTACCCACGGCATCGACACCATGGAGGAAACCGCCTTCCTGCTGGATCTGGTGCATGCGTCGCCCAAACCGGTGGTGTTTACGGGGTCCTCCCGGCCGTTGGACAGCGCCTCCCCGGACGGCCCGCACAACCTCGAGGAGGCCGTGAACGCGGCAGCCTCACCCGACTTGCGGGATACCGGCGTCCTGGTGTCCTTCGGCGGGGTGGTCCGCTCAGCCAGGGGCCTGCGCTATGCCAGTACCCTGGCTGCGAACCCCTTTGCCGGCGGCACCGAGGTGGCCCATTTCATCGGCGACAGCCTGCATGTGACCGCACGCCCGCTCCGTCCGGCTCCGCTGCCGCTGCCAAACGAGGCCTTCGACGCGGCGCGTGTGGAAATCATCGACTGCTCCGTGGGCACCGGAACGGATCTGTTTTCCCATGCCGTCCACGCCGGAGCCGATGCCGTGGTCCTGGCCGGAACGGGGCTGGGCAACGCCGGACCCGGGTTCACCGAAGCGGTACAGGACGCCGTGCGGGCGGGATGCTTCGTTGTCCTGAGTTCCCGGGTGCCGGAGGGACCCGTGATTCCCACCTTCGGTGATGGGGGCGGCATCGACCTGGTTCGGGCCGGGGCACTTCCCGCCGGCGACCTGAAGCCGCCGCAGGCCCGCATCCTCGCGGCGCTGCTCACCTCACAGCCGGCCACGCCCGAACAGATCCAGCACGTCCTGACTGCCTCACCGTCAGGTTCGAACTCCTCCTGACCGTGCCGCGGAATCGAACCGACCGATTTGTGCACCGGGTGGTCCCGCACCGCTAAGCTGACTTACTATTAACGACACAGGTGGTACCCCTTACAAGGAGGTAAGAGATGTCGGGCTACTTCAAGCTGGTCGACGCTCATGACGGCGCGTTCCGGATCAAGCTCATTTCCGGTGACGGTGCGTTGATGGCGGTATCGGCGATGTTCCCCACCAAGCAGGAGGCAGTTGCAGGCATTGAGCTGATGCGGGAGATTGCCGGCACCGGTCCGGTGGTCGACCAAAGCTCCGACGCCGATGTGCTGGGCGACGCCAGCCGCAATGACGGAAGGGCGCGGACATCCTAAGCGGGTCCATCAGAAAGGCCTTGGGTTCCACTTGGAACGCAAGGCCTTTTTGTTTGTTGACTGCTACTTCTGATCAGTGTCGTCGCCCTCCGCGGCTTCCTGGGCGTGCTGGCGCTGCGACTCGGGCTGCTCCGAGGCATCGCCCTCCGACGGCGCCTCGTTGTGGGTGCGGTCCTTGTCGTCGGCGGCGGGGGTTTCCTTCTCAGTCATGGCTCTTCTCCAGTCAGGTCGGGGTGGACGCCGGGTCTGCGGGCGGGCAGCCCTCTGTTCAGGAGCGGCCCCATAGGCCCAGTTTAGGAAGCGCCGCCCCACGCTGATAGGGGCAACGGCGAAGTGGCCCGCGGAAAGGCGAAGAGCCGCCGGAGAACCGTCGGGGAGCACGGCAGCCTGGACGGGCACAGGGCGGCTGCCTGGCGGCCATGCGCCCGGTTTTCGCCCTAGCCAGAGGCCCGAGGGCCGGGTAGCGTGTGCCGGATGCAGCCAAGCGAAGATGCGGACGTCATTGTTGTGGGGGCCGGACTGGCGGGATTGGCGGCCATCGCAGAGCTGATCGACGCCGGCCGCTCGGTCATCCTGGTGGAGCAGGAGGGGGAGGCCAGTCTCGGGGGTCAGGCCTGGTGGTCCTTCGGTGGACTGTTCCTGGTGGACACTCCCGAACAGCGGCGGCTGCGGATCAAGGATTCCGTGGCTTTGGCCTGGCAGGACTGGCTGGGCACGGCCGGCTTCGACCGGCCGGAGGACTATTGGCCGCGCCGCTGGGCGGAGGCCTACGTGAACTTCGCCGCCGGAGAGAAGCGCACCTGGCTGCAGGGGATGGGACACCGCATTTTTCCCGTCGTGGGCTGGGCCGAGCGCGGCGGCTACGGCGCCACGGGCCCGGGCAACTCCGTGCCGCGCTTTCACATCACCTGGGGCACCGGACCGGGGATCACCGCGCCCTTCGAAGCGAAGGTGCGCGACGGCGTCGCCCGCGGACGCGTCCGGCTGGCCTTCCGGCACCGGATGGAAGAACTGACGGTGACCAACGGCGTCGTGACCGGAATCCGCGGCAGCGTGCTGGAGCCGACGACGGCGGCCCGCGGCACCGCGACCAGCCGTACGGCCGTGGGGGAATTCGAGTTCGCGGCCGGTGCCGTCGTGGTCACCACCGGTGGAATCGGCGGCGATCATGCCCTGGTGCGGGCCGCGTGGCCGAAGCGGCTGGGCAGTCCGCCGCGAACCATGCTCAGCGGTGTGCCCGAACATGTGGACGGGCACGGCATCGCCGCCGGCGCATCGGCCGGCGGGCGCATCATCAACCCGGACCGCATGTGGCATTACGTGGAGGGCATCAAGAACTGGGATCCGGTTTGGGCGAACCACGGAATCCGGATCCTGCCCGGTCCGTCCTCGCTCTGGCTGGACGCGGCGGGAAACCGGCTGCCTGTTCCCCTGTTTCCCGGCTTTGACACGCTGGGCACGCTTGAACACCTGCGTACCACCGGTCATGACTACAGCTGGTTCCTCCTGAACAAGGCGATCATCCGGAAGGAGTTCGCGCTCTCCGGATCGGAACAGAACCCGGACCTCACGGGTAAATCAGTGCGAGATGTTCTGGGCCGGGCCACGGCCGGGGTGCCCGGGCCGGTGCAAAACTTCCTGGACCACGGGGAAGACTTCATCACCGCCGGCTCAGTCGAGGAGCTGGTTGCGGGAATGAATGCCCTGTCGAAGGTCTCCACTGAGGGGCGTGCTCCGGTGTTGTCTGCCGCAGCGGTGCGCGAAGAGCTCGAAGCCCGGGACCGGGAAGTTGCGAACCCGTTCAGCAAGGACAGCCAGGTGACGGCCATCCGCGGGGCGCGCAACTATCTGGGTGACCGGCTTATTCGGACAGCGCCGCCGCGTCCGATCCTGGATCCCAAGGCCGGACCGCTGATCGCGGTGCGGCTCTCCGTGCTGACCCGCAAGACGTTGGGCGGGTTGGAAACCGATCTGGACTCACGGGTGCTGGGTGCCGGCGGCGAGCCGGTGCCCGGCCTGTTTGCTGCGGGCGAGGCCGCCGGGTTCGGCGGCGGAGGGATGCACGGCTACCGGTCCCTGGAAGGAACGTTCCTTGGCGGCTGCCTGTTCAGCGGTCGGGCCGCCGGGAGGGCCGCCGGCCGATGAGCGGCGGCTGGTGAGCGGCGGCCGGTGAGCCAACTGGTGACCGGCTGGTGGGTGGCTGGGGTTAACAAGGTCGGTGAGTGGCTGCCGACGGCCCGCCCGGTTGTGATCTCGCCGTCGATCAACCGGGCGGGCTGCCTGCGGCTGGCCTTCTGCTGCGGGCCTTACGCTGCTAGCCCTGCGCGAATTTCTTGCTCAACCGATACTGCTTCATCTGGTTGAAGTACGCCGGTGCCGGGTTCAGGTACAGCAGCACGGTGGCCGCAATCGTCAGCAGGGTGGAGACGATGGCCACCAGATTGGCGGCGGAAAGGTCCGTAAAGTTCAGCAGGGAGATCACGGCAAAAACGGTGAGGACAATCCGGGCCCAGTTGTAGCCCTTGCGGATGAAGATGGCTACCAACAAAGTCACCACCGCGCTGATGACGGCAATCACGACCACCAAGATTGTTCCGGCAGCAATGGCGGCATCAAGATTGACGGCGGCACCCTGCGCCTCCAGCTGCCGTTGCGCCGTCGCCCGGGCTTCGGGTGAATTGAGTGCCGCAATGCCAAACGGAACACTGATGATTGAAAGAACCAGCGAGGCAATAAGCAGCCAGAATGAAATGTCCACCTGTTTCGGACGCGCCGGGATGGAGGCGGGCGGGGGAGCACTCTGGCCCCCGGGGTAGGCGTTGTAGTTGAAATTATTGTTCTGCGGTTGTTCGGACATGCTTTCCCCTAAAAGCTGGCTGATACTGCGGCATATTTTTGCCGCATTGTTAGCTACCCTAGCCGGGACGTGTCCGGACCGCCTCGATCCCAAGGCGGGGATTCAGCAATAAGCGCCAGGAATCTGGTCCCTAAGGCTGAACTAAACAAACGAAAGGGCCGGAAAAGGCATAAAGCCAATTCCAGCCCTCTCGTTGTCGATCTGCGGGTCCCTTGCTCTGTTCCTAGCGGGTGAGCTCCAGCAGCGCTGTGTAGGAGGATTGCGCACCCGGCAGGGTCGCGGCCAGTGCACCGGCCCGGGCCGCGAACTCTGCGGCGGCGGGCAGCGGATCACCGGCAGCCAGCCGGGCAGCGGTGGCTGCCGTAAAGGCATCCCCGCAGCCGGTGGTGTCCACCGCCGTGACCCGCGTCGGGGCTGCTGCGACAATCCGGTCCGGCCCGGAAACCGTGCCGTCAAGCACGACGGCGCCGTCTCCGCCCAGAGTGATCACGGCCCGGGAGATCCCCAGCCGCGCAAATGCGCCGATGACTGCTTCCCAATCCGCGGCCGGATCGGCCAGACCGGAAACCTGCGCCGCTTCATGGGCATTGACCAGCAGCACATCGGTCAGCGCCAGCAGCTCGGCGGGAACCTCACGGTAGGGCGAGAGGTTCAGCAGCACTGTGGCGCCGGCGTCGTGCCCTGCCTGGGCGGCCGCGACCACGGCTGCCAGCGGAACCTCCAGGCTCAGGCAGAGCACAGCGGCGTCGTCGAACAGGTCTGCCGGAAGCTCGGCGCCGGTGACCGTGCCGTTGGCGCCGGGGGAAACGATGATCGTGTTCTCCCCGGCGGCGTCGACCACAATCATCGCCGTGCCCGTCGCGGTGTCCGGACGGCGCATCACCCGCGAGGCGTCCACTCCGGCGTCCGCCGCAGCCTTCAGCAGGAGATCGCCGTGCCCGTCGGCACCCACGGCGCCGAACAAGCGCACGTCAGCTCCGAGGATTGCAGCTGCAGCGGCCTGGTTGGCGCTTTTCCCGCCCGGAACGATGACCAGTTCCGAGCCGTTGAGGGTTTCTCCGGGGGAGGGGAAGCGATCGGTGCGGACGGTCAGGTCAGCGTTGAGCGACCCTACAACTACAACTTTTCCGGCGGTCATGCGGGGGATTCTCCTTGGGAGGCAGGGATCAGGTGGCGGACGGGATCAGCGGTTGCCGGCGTCGACGGTAACTTCAGCGTCCACCGGCTTGGGGATCAGGAAGGATGCGGCCAGAGCCAAAACCAGGATGACCAGACCGGCAATAATACCGCCGTAGTAGCCTTCGGTGCCGGAGCCGTCCGCAGTGGTGGTGGCTGTCTTGACAGCGTAGATCACTGCGAAGCTCAGGCCCGCACCCAGGTTGAACGCTCCAGCGTTCAGGCCCGGCAGGAAGCCGGGGTTCTCCTTCGGGGAGAGCACGATGCCCAGGCCGTTGAGCATGATGTTGCCGATGCCGGCGTAGGTGATGCCGATCAGCACCGAGACACCCAGCAGGCCCAGCTTGGAATCGCTGCCCACCACCAGAAGCATCAGCGACAGGGCGATGACGGAGCCGATCATGCCGATCCGCAGCACCTTGCCGTATCCCCAACTGGCGGCCAGGCGGCCGGCAAACGGCCCAATGACCAGGCCCGCGATGGCGTAAGGCGTCAGGGTCCACCAGGCGGATTCCTCGGCGCCCAGGCCAAAGCCCACAACGCCGTCCTGCGCGAGGGCCGGGATGATGCCGTTCATGACCGCAAAGACGCCGGTCATGGTCAGCAGGGTGGTCAGCAGCAGGGCCCAGGTGGAGCGCTGCTTGAGCAGATGGGTGGCCACCAGGGGATGGTCGCTGCGGTTTTCCACCTTCCAGAAGACGGCGAAGGTGATGACGGAGATGACGATCAGTCCGGCCACGAGCGCCCAGTTGGCGTCCGCCAGCTTGCCGGCCTCGTTGAAGGCGGTCAGCAGGGAGCCCACCGAGATGACGAGGGGAACAACGCCCACCCAGTCCATCTTTTCCTTTTTCGCGGCCGTGGACTCGGGCGCCAGGAAGATCAGCAGAGCTGAGGCAATGGCGCCGACAATCGCCATGGCCCAGAAGACCGAGGCAAAGCCGTAGTTTTGCGCCAGGTAACCGCCGGCAACGGCATCGACGCCGGCGATGCCGCCGTTGACCGCAGTGATGACACCCATGAGCGTGCCGTACAGCTTCGGCTCGCGGACCTCCACACGCAGCATGATCAGGGCCAGCGGAACCACGGGCCCGGAGACGCCCTGGATCAGGCGCGCGATGAACAGCACTTCGATGCTCGGTGCCAGCGCTGCCACCACGGAGCCGATGGTCAGGACCACGAGCATGCCGCCGAGGACCTTCTTGCGGCCGATGATGTCGCCGAGCCGCGGCAGGAACAGGGAGAACAGGGCTGCGGACGTGAAGAACGCCGTCTGGGTCAGGCCCACGGCAGCGGAGGTCGTGTTCAGTTCCTCTTCGATGGTGACGAGGGCGGGGGAGAGCATGGAGGCGTTCAGCTGGAACGCCACGCAGGCGGCCAGCAGCGCCGTCATCAGTACGGCCACGTTTACGCGGCGCTGGGATGTTTCACTCACAGGTCCACCTCACCAATTCGCTTCAGGGCATCCACGACCAGGTCCCAGAACTTCTGGTGATCCAGGTCGACGGCTACGGAGGTGTTGCAGTCAGCGGGCGCCGGCGCGCGGAAATCCGCCACCGTCATGCCCAGGGTCAGGGTGCCGGTCAGCTCCACGTCCAGCGGAACGCGCTGTGTGGTCATGACCGATCGGTCGATGACGTACGCGACGGCGCACGGGTCGTGGACGGGAGGGAAATCAAAGCCCTGCGCGTCCTTGTAGGCGTGTCCAAAGAATTCGAGGAGTTCCCCGACAAACTTGGCGGGCTTGGTGCCCACCGCGGCGATGCGCTCGGCGACCTCGTCGGTGGCCAGTGCCTGATGCGTCAGGTCCAGGCCGACCATGGTCAGCGGCCACTTCTCGTTGAAGACGATGTGAGCGGCTTCGGGATCGATTTTGATGTTGAACTCGGCCACAGCAGACCAGTTGCCCACGTGGTAGCCGCCGCCCATGAGGACAACTTCCTTCACGCGCTCGGCGATCCGCGGTTCCTTGCGCACGGCCAGGGCGATGTTGGTCAGCCCGCCGGTGGGGACCAGGGTGATGGTTCCGGGGTCGTGGGCCATCACGGTGTCGATGATCAGGTCCACCGCGTGCCGCGGATCCAATTCAATGGCCGGTTCGGGCAACTCGGGGCCGTCCATGCCGGATTCGCCGTGGATGTCAGGGGCGTTTTCAATGGTCCGTACGAGCGGGCGCGGACTGCCTGCAGCGAAGGGAACATTTGTGATATTTGCAACACGGGCAATTGCCAGCGCGTTGCGGGTCACCTTTTCCAACGTCTGGTTTCCGACGACGGTCGTCACCGCCAGCAGGTCGATCTCCGGGCTGCCGTGGGCCAGCAGCAGGGCGACCGCATCATCATGACCGGGATCGCAGTCCAGGATGATTTTGGTGGGCATTGCATCTCCGCTTCGTTGAGGTTCTAGCTAAGGGACCGCGGGTCCCGGTGGTGCAGTGCCCCGTCCTGGCGGTTCCGTTCCATGGGTCGCAACGATGCGGTACGGTCCGGGCCACGGCGGAGTGCGGCACGCAGCGGAACGGGATCAGGCGGGGGCCGGAAAACGGTACGAAGGGCGGCACTGGCCCCGGAAGGGGCGGGCACTTGCATTAAAGATAGCGACGATTTTTACCTCGCGATTTCCGTGGCTGCCACCCGATCGCGCTGCCGCTGCGGCTGATTTGCGTCCTGCCGGGACGGCGCTTAACCTATGCGCTGCAGCGCTGGTGGCCCGGCGAATCTGCGGCGCCCGGACCTGTCCTTTAAGGATGTCCTATGCGCGGTCCAGCCGGGAAGTCAGGGCGAGCCGAACCGTGGGCCATTCGCTGTTGATAATCGAGAAGACGACGGTGTCGCGCAGCGTCCCGTCGCGCCAAACATCATGGTTGCGCAGCACGCCGTCCTGCTTTGCGCCCAGCCGGGCGATGGCCGCGCGTGACTGGTGGTTGTGCCAATGGGTGCGGAATTCAACCGCGATGCAGTCCAGGTCCTCGAACGCCCGGGTGAGCAGCAGGAGCTTGGCCTCGGTGTTGATCTGTGTGCGCTGGGCGCTGGCCGCCAGCCAAGTGGAGCCGATCTCCAGCCGGCGGTGCTCGGCCCGGATGTTGAGGTATGTGGTCATGCCGCAGACCGCGCCGGTGTCCGTGCGCCGGATGGCCCAGGGCACCGCCGACCCTGCCTCATGCTGCGCCAGCCGGGCTTCGACGTCGCGGGCCATGTCCGACGGCGCCGGGATGCGGGTGTACCAGGTGTTCCACAGCTCGCCGTCCCGGACGGCCTCGGCCAGTTCGGGGATGTGAAGGGCGGACAGCGGCTCCAGAATCACGTTCGCGCCCGTGAGCATGACGGATGAGAGGAACGACGGCGGTGCGGAGGCGGGCTGTTCACTCATGGGAACAGCCTAAGCCGGGCACCGCCGTCGGACCGCTGACGAGGCACTCTGTGACGAGGCAGCTGTGAAGGCTGCCCTGCAGTGTCTCGGATGCCAGCGGACTGGGATGCCAGCCGGACGGAATGTCAGCGGACGGAGGGCGTCAGCGGACGGCGGGTGCGGCGTCGGCTGTTGCCGGTGCGGCGGTGCTGTTTTCTCCGGTGTTGATCGCGGCGTCGTTGAGTTCGGCGTCAGAGCTGGCCTCGGCGTCGGCAGGCTTGGGGATCAGGAAGGAAACGGCCAGGGCCAGCGCCAGAATGACTGCGCCGGCAATGATGCCGCCGTAGTAGCCTTCAGTGCCGGAGCCGTCCGCAGTGGTGGTCGCCGTCTGCGCGGCGTAGATCACTGCGAAGCTCAGGCCGGCACCCAGGTTGAACGCTCCAGCGTTCAGGCCCGGCAGGAAGCCGGGGTTCTCCTTGGGGGAGAGCATCACGCCCAGGCCGCTGAGCATGACGTTGCCGATGCCGGCGTAGGTGATGCCGATCAGCACCGAGATGGCCAGGAGGCCCAGGCGGGAATCGCTGTCGACCACCAGGAGCATCAGGGCCAGGGCGATGACGGAGCCGATCGTGCCGATGCGCAGCACCTTGGCGTAGCCCCAGCTGCCCGCGAGGCGGCCGGCAAACGGTCCAATGACCAGGCCTGCGAGGGCGTACGGGGTGATGGTCCACCAGGCGGATTCCTCGGCGCCCATGCCGAAGCCAATGACGCCGTCCTGAGCGAGGGCGGGGATGATGCCGTTCATGACGGCGAAGACACCGGTCATGGTCAGCAGGGTGGTCAGCAGCAGGGCCCAGGTGGAGCGCTGCTTGAGCAGATGCGTCGCGATCAGGGGATGGTCGCTGCGGTTTTCCACCTTCCAGAAGACGGTGAACGCGACGGCGGAGATGACGATCAGTCCGGCCACCAGCATCCAGTTGGCTTCCGACAGCTTGCCGGCCTCGTTGAACGCGGTCAACAGGGTGCCCACCGAGATGACCAGCGGAATGACGCCCACCCAGTCCATCTTTTCCTTCTTCACGGCCATCGATTCGGGTGCCGTGGAGATAACCATCGCGGAAGCGATGACGCCGACAACGGCCATGGCCCAGAAGACCGAGGCAAAGCCGTGGTTCTGCGCCAGGTAACCGCCGGCAATGGCGTCGACGCCGGCGATGCCGCCGTTGACCGCGGCGATGACCCCCATGAGCGTTCCGAAGCGCTTCGGCTCGCGGACCTCCACGCGCAGCATGATCATGGACAGCGCGACGGTCGGTCCGGAGACACCCTGGATCAAGCGGGCGAGGAACAGTACCTCGACGCTCGGCGCCAGCGCTGCCAGAACGGAGCCGAGGGTCAGGACCACCATCATTCCGGCGAGGACCTTCTTGCGGCCGATGATGTCGCCGAGCCGCGGCAGGAACAAGGAGAACAGGGCCGCGGACGTGAAGAACGCCGTCTGGGTCAGGGCTACGGCCGCAGAGGTGGTGTTCAGTTCCTCTTCGATGGTGACCAGGGCGGGGGAAAGCATTGAGGCGTTCAGCTGGAACGCCATGCAGGCGGCTAGCAACGCCGTCATCAGCGCGGCCACGTTTACGCGGCGTTGGGTTGTTTCACTCACAGGTCTACCTCACCAATTCGTTTGCGGGCGCAACCAGATTCCAGACGTTCGAGGAATTCAGGTCGACGGCCACGGAAGTCTTGCAGTTCCGGGCACCGGCGCACGGAAATCCGCCACCGCCGTGCCCAGGATCAGAGAGTCGGATAGCTCCCCGCTGAGCGGGAAGCGGTGGACGGCCATCACTGAGATGTTGCGGGGTATCACGGCGGCGGAACCAGAATGAATCGGGGCCGGCAAACGAAAACCACGGCAGCACTGACCCCCGAAAGGGGTCTACAGAGATGGGCACTGCGTTAACGATAATCGGCGTTTGAAGCCGCGATTTTTCCGGACGGTTTTCCGCTCGGCAGCTCGGGGGAGCTGATTTGCCTGCAGGGTGCCGCAGCTCTAAGATTTGCATCCCACGGGAATAACCGGCAGTCCCAGGGCGGTTGATGTAAATGCATACGCATGCAACAACCGAGGAGGTCGCCGAAATGGCGGATCGCAGGATCGTAGTCGTTACCGCTGGGCTGGGAGTCCCGTCGTCGAGCCGGATGCTGGCCGATCAGTTGGCAGGGGCCGCGCGTCAGGCTTTCGAAACGTCCGGTGCCCGGGCTTCGGTGAGCACGTTCGAACTGCGCGAGTACGCAGTGGACATCGCCAACACCATGGTGGCCGGATACGCACCGCCAAAGTTGGACGCCCTCATCGCGGCGGTCAGCGAGGCTGATGCCCTCATCGCCGTGACTCCGGTGTTCACCGCTTCCATGAGCGGCCTGTTCAAGTCATTCTTCGACGTCATCGACAACACCGCGCTCGACGGCAAGCCCGTGATCCTCGGTGCGACCGGCGGCAGTGCCCGGCACTCCATGGTCCTGGACTACGCGATGCGGCCGATGTTCAGCTATCTGCGCGCCAGGGCCACGCCGACTGCTGTGTATGCGGCTCCGGAGGACTGGGGATCCGGGGATGCTGAGACGGCGAACCTGGATTCCCGCGTCCGCCGGGCAGCCTCCGAGCTCGTTGCGCTGTTCGGGGAACAGCAGCCAGCAGCGCGTCCCGACCCGCTGGTTTCGCTGCCGTTTGAGCAGTTGCTGGCCCAGACCCAGCGGGGGTAGGTTCGGGCAGTCCGGGTGCAGCGGCGCTGCAAGGCGTTATCGGACGCTTAGTTCCTAATTTCCTCCCGGCGCGGCTTGAGATGGAGAGGAACGTCCGCCGCGGTCACGGCGGGGAAATCGCAGGTGAATTCTCCGCGATAGCCGAACAGGAATCCAAACAGCGGGTTCCTCACCTGCAGCTGGATGGTGAAGACCCGGCGGGAATCGTCGAACGACTCGTACAGATCAGCGCTGCCGGTCAGGAACGCGGGCACGGTGAAGCTGACCGGGCCCTCGTGAAAGCGCAGAGCTGTCGACCGCAGGTGCAGCGACCCGTCGTCGCGCACGTTTAGCTTCAGATCGGTGGCCAGGTGCTGGTGGGTGCCCAGATAGTCGACGACGGCGCCGCGGGTCGGGCTGTAGACCATTGTGGCGTCGAACCGCCGGCGCCTGCCGGGGCGGACTTCAAGGGTGCGGACAAAGGTGACCGTGGGCCGGCCGAAACCGTCGATGTAGGGATAGTTCTCCACGGTGAACGGGACATTTATCCCGCGGTCGGGAAAGAGGATGTTGCGGAACGCACCGAATCTCAGGAACGGCACGGTCCACCACGCGCCGCGGCGGACCTCGGTAAAGACACCGCGGCCTAAGCAGGCGTAGCCGCCGGACGGATCCACGCCGAAACGGCGCTGGAGCATCGGATGCAAACGGTCGAAGTCGGTGCCCAGCGCCTGCCGGAAGATGGACGCCTTCACGCCGGCAGCGCCGAGTGTCTCCACATAAATCTGCCTCGCAGCTCGGCTCGCCATGCCGGAATCCTAACCCGACGGCGGCCTGTGGGGAGCCTGCGGCGCCGACGCGGGACGCGGGAGCTGAAAAGCACTCAGGACGGGACCGGCGGCTGTTCTTTCGTGTCGTCCCATCCGAGGTTGGTGGCCATGCGCTGCAGCACTGCAACGAGTGCCATGTATTCGTCCTCCGAGACGTTCTCCGTGAGTTGTTCCCGGATGCGCTCGACGGCGCCGCGCAGGTTTTCCAAGCTGCGGCGCCCCAGGTCGGTCAGCTGGTACTCGTCCTCTTCCAACGCCACCCAGCCGCTTTCGCGCAGTTCTTCAATCAGCTCCACCGAGGTGCCGGTCTCCACGACGGGAAAGTAGGGCCTCAGGCCGTCGGTCAGCTGCTTCTCGGAAGCGGGGCCGTCGGTCAGCAGATTCATCATCTGCCACTGCCTCCGGGTGACGCCGTGTTCTTCGAAACTGGCTCCAAATTGGTCATCAACCAGTTGGTCCACGAGTTTGAGCCAGAATCCGATGGGACGTTCGTCAGTAGCCATCACCCCACTGTACAAATCAATTCCGGTTCACGGAATGGGCAATCCGGGTTCACTCAACGATTCGAATTCCTGCGGGAACCCCTGGTATTCCGGGAGCACTGTCTCGGATCCAGAACTGCTGTGTCGGATCTGGAACTGCTGTGTCGGATCCTGAACCGCGGCGCCGGACCGGGAACTACTGTCAGATCCGGGCGCGCATGCCGCAGCGCGGGCAGGGGGCGGAACGGGCGAGGTCCACGCACACAGCGCAGAGGGGCAGCTGGCCGTTGTCATCCCGCAGGGGACGGTTCGGCATCGACTTTCCACAGTATGGTCTGGGCCGTTGCGCATGGTGCATCGCCCGGCGCTTGCAGGGCGTGCAGAAAACATGCACGAGATCATCTTCATCCTTGACGGTCACATCCTGTGGATGGATGAGGGTTGATTCCTGGGTGCTCATAGTCCTTTCCCGATGACGGCGGGTCCTGACTCCCAGATTAATCGTGTCGGGAACCGGTCCGGGGTCGTGGGAACACCGTTCTCGCCCGTCATGGCGCGGATTCTGGAGGCTGCGAGCGGGAGCAGGCGTGCGGAAATTCATACCGGGCGGTCTCGCATCAGCGTTAGCCGGTGAGCCGGCGTCAGCGGGTGAGTCAGCGCCAGCGGGTGAGCCGGCGTCAGTCGAGCAGGGACCGGATGTCCTCCGCAGTGAGCGCGGAGCTGAACACGGCGTCGTCGTCCATCACCGAACTGAACAGTTTTGCCTTCTGCTCCTTCAGCGCCATCACCTTTTCCTCGATGGTTCCGCGGGCCACCATCCGGTAGACCATGACGTTGCGGGTTTGTCCGATCCGGTGCGTGCGGTCCACGGCCTGTGATTCGGCGGCCGGATTCCACCACGGATCGAGCAGGAACACGTAGTCAGCCTCGGTCAGGTTCAGGCCGAAACCACCGGCCTTGAGGCTGATGAGGAACACCGGCGCCTCGCCGTCCTTGAAGGAGTTGATGACGGCACCGCGGTCCCGGGTGGAGCCGTCCAGATAGGCATAGGGGATGCCGGCAGCATCCAGCCGCTCGGCAGCCTTCTTGAGGAAGGAGGTGAACTGGCTGAAGATCAGGGCGCGGTGACCTTCCGCGGTGACGTCTTCGAGCTGCTCGAAGAGGGCATCGAGTTTGGCCGAGGGCACTCCGGCGTAGTCGTCGTCCACGAGCGAGGCGTCAAGGCTCAACATCCGCAGCAGGGTCAGGGAACGGAACACGATCATCCGGTTCCGGTCCAGGTCCTTGATCAGGCCCAGCAGCTTCTGCCGCTCGCGCTGCAGATGCATCTCGTAGATCTTGCGATGCTTCGGGCTCAACTCGACTTCCAGGACCTGCTCCTGCTTTTCGGGCAGGTCCTTGGCCACGGCTTCCTTTGTGCGCCGCATCAGGAGGGGCCTGATGCGGCGGCGCATCCGGGCGAGCAGCTTGGAGTCTTCGCCGCGTTCAATGGGGCGCTGGTATTCCTCAATGAACTTCCGGGCCGACGGAAACAGGCCCGGAGCCACAATGGCGAACAGGCTCCACAGCTCCAGCAGGTTGTTTTCCATCGGTGTGCCGGTAATCGCCAGCTTGAACGGTGCCTTCAGGTCGCGGGCGCACTGATGGGCGCGGGTGGTGCGGTTTTTGACGAACTGCGCCTCGTCGAGGATCAGCCCGTCCCACTCGAGGTCACGGTAGGAGGCAAAGTCCAGCCGGAACACCGCATAGGAGGTGATCACAAGGTCAACGTCAGCGGTCAGCTCCGCCAGGGGAACCCTGGATTTGGCGGTGGTGTCGGGAATGGCGACAGTTCGCAGGCCCGGGGTGAAGCGGGCCGCTTCGGAGAGCCAGTTGGGCACCACCGAGGTGGGTGCCACCACGAGGAAGGGGCGGCGGGGTGCGGGGGTGGCTGTGGCAGTGGCGCCCGTAGAAGTGGTGGCACCCGTGGCACCCATGGAAGTGGTGGCACCCGTGGCACTCGTGGCACTCGGGGAGTCGTCGGCGCCCGAGGCCGGGACGTCGTCGTCGTGCTTCGCTGTCTGTTCCCGGGCGTGGGCCAGCAGTGCCAGCGTTTGCAGGGTCTTGCCCAGGCCCATGTCATCAGCCAGGATTCCGCCGAGCCCATGTTTCCAGAGGAAGGCCAGCCAGTTGTAGCCCTCCGTCTGATAGGGGCGAAGCTCAGCGTGCAGTCCGGCCGGCAGCGGAACCTGTGCCACGGAATCCAGTTCCAGCAGTCCGGTGACCGAGGCGCGCCACGCGGCTGCCTGCTCGGTCTCCTCCGCCAGTTCCTCCAGCTCCGACCACAGCCCGGCCTGATATCTGCTGATGGACAGTTCGCCGGTTTCCCACTCCTGCAGCCCCTCAGTTTCCTCAAGCAGTGCGTGGAGCTGGGCGAATTCGGGCCGGTCCAGCGACAAGTAGGTGCGGTCGGGGAGCAGGAGTTTGGTCTTGCCCTGGGAGAGGGCCTTGAAAACCTCTGCGAACGGCACGAGCCGGCCGTCCACGGTGATCATGATGCCGAGGTCGAACCAGTCGCGGCGCTCGGTCTCCACCGTGGTGATCCGCAGCTCCGGAACGCTGGTCAGCTCGCGGTAGTCGGGGCGCTCGCCGATGACGTCCACCCGGACGCCGTCGACCTTTTCGATTTTGGGCAGCAGGTATTCAGTGAACTCGGCGGTGTCGATGCCCGAGTATGAGCGGCTGCGGGGCACCGATCCGAGGACCTTGCCGACGGCTGTGAGCAGATCCGCTTCGGAGACCACGTCGCGGTAGCCTGCCGCCGGATCGGCTCGGGTGCCCAGCGGGATGCGCGTGATGTCGTCTCCCTGCCGGTACTCCCATTCCCAATCCAGGAACAGCGAGTCATCAGGCTGGAAGGACGCGGTGAGAACCAGCAGGGGCGGGGAAATCTCGGGGAATTCAACCGAGTTGTCGCTGCTGGTCACTGGCAGGACCTGGCGGAGCTTGGGATAGAACTTCTCCAAAAACACCGGGGCGTCATCTTCGGGGATCAGAACGGGTGCACCCTTGAGCAGCAGGCCCTTGTCCTGGTCGGTGAGCGGACGGGCCGTGGGCGCCAGCGTGATGACGTTCTCCGGGCTGCGCACATAAATGCCGTGTCCGGCAATGAGTCCGGCGGCATCCGTGGGAAAGGGCTGGCCGTCAATTTCCAGTACCGGCAGCAGCTGCAGCGGAGCCGAGGTGCCCGGTTCCGTGGCCCGGACATCGAGTGACAACGCCGCCCGTTGCCCCAGCTGGACCGTTGTGTCTTTCTTGGTGCCAACAAATTCCACGCCAATCCGCCGGGCCTCTTCGAGCAGCTGCCACAGGAGCGGATTGGAGAAGTCGTCCAGGTACAGCCAGGAATCGTTCTGGCCGAAGTAGCTCACCCCGTTCGAGCGGTGCAGGGCGGGGAACTGCGAAAACCAGCGGTGCTGCTCCGGATTCAGCTTCAAACCATAGGTCTGGTAGGAAATGTTGCTCCAGGCCAGATTGTTTTTCACCCAGTTGCCCTTGGTATTGCGGACCACGGGGCGCACTCCCAGCCGGAACGAGGTGGCCCGGTGTGCGCTGCGGGGTGCCGGTGCTCCCCAGCGGGCGCTCATTCCGGCGTCGGACGTCCGCACCTCAAACTGCAGGGCCAGCGGAGTGGCTGCCGCCGGGGTGCTGCCGGTCAGGGCCTCAAGGTCGGCGTCGATCAATGTCTGCAGCGACTCCTGCCACGCCGGGACCGTTGGTTTGCCCGGTGTGCCGCCCGAGCCCGGCGTGCCGGGGCGGATGAATTCCTGCCGCGCCAGCAAATGGTCGGTATTGCTTTGGAGCGCGACGGCGGCCACGTGCTTGCAGTCGAAGCCCACCGGGCAGCTGCAGTGGTTGTCCAGCAGCCGGTAGTCGCCCTGCCGCTTTTCGCCCAACTGCAGCATTATCCGATACGGAACGGAGGAGTGTCCGCGGACTTTTGCCCGGAGCACTTCGGCCTGCGGATCCCATTCCAGTGTGTCCACCGCGCCGCCCTTGGCGTACGTCTGTCCGCGTTGGAAGGCCGCGCCGCCCACGACGCGGATGATGTCGGTGACATCGATGAGAGGCGGGGAGGAAGGCATGAATTTATCGTCTCACGCACTCCCGACACTTCCGCGACGGGTGTCCTGAAGGCAGATGAGCATCCGTATCCAGGCGTGTTCCTGCAAAGCGGCGCGAATCTCGCTAGCATCGTGGACAGCGCAGATCACAATGGCGTGGTCTGCGTCTTCCCTCGGTTCCGAGCGGTTCCGAGAAGTGGGCTTCGTTCGAGAGCGTTGGAATCGTGAGGCATGGCTTCGCTGCCGAACCGCGACCCGTTCCTGAAGGGCTGGCGCCTATGGAAGCGGGGAAGGTCTGGCACGTATGGAAGCCGTGAAGGGCTGACGCCTATGGAAGCGGGTGGGGCGTCTAGAAGGGCGGCGGGTTGTCTCCGTAGCCGTCTGGATCATCTGGAGCACTTGGAGCACTTGGAGCACTCGGATCGCCGGGGGCGCTTGGAGCACCGGCATCATTGGCCCGTGATGGATCAATGCCCGCCGCGTCGCCTCCGCCATTCGCCTGGCCACCATTCGCCTTGATACCCGCTTGCAGTCCGCTGGCACCATCACAGGTTTCCTGAGAGCCCTTACCGGTTTCCCGGGACAGGCTCAGTTGCGGTTCGGTGCGGTAACACCTGCCGCCCGGTGAGGTCCACTCAATCACCCCGGGACGAGGCTGCCTGGCTTTCCAGAACCCTTCGGTTTTGAACATGTGATGCCGCCGGCACAAATGCTCCAGATTGTCATGATCAGTCGGCCCGCCCTGAGCCCACGGTTTGGTGTGGTCAATCTCGGAAATTACCGCGTTGGTCCGGCAGCCCGGGAACCGGCAGGTTCCGTCCCGCACCCGCAAAACCCGCTTCAATCCATCGGGAACCTTCCGCCGTTTCCCGACCCGCAGGATCTCTTCGGTGTCCGGATCGCGTTCCACCGGTGTCCATTTCATGGCCTCGCGGGCCATCCGCCGAGCCGTTACGGGACTGATCGGCCCATATCCGTTCAGTTCCGCCGGCTGATCATCGGCACCGAAGAGGGTTTCAGCATTGATCAGCACCAGAATCTCCGTCCGCGCCCGGGGACCATGGCCAATACGACAGGACCCGAACCCCTTGCCGGAACCGGAACCCTTACCTTCACTGCTGGCACCCCTGCCGGAGCCGGATCCCTTACGACGGCCCTTACCCTTCTTGCCCCCGGCACCCGTGCCACCACCGTTTCTGCACTCGTCCCCGCACTCATGCTCGTGGCCGCCCAACAGATCCGCGAGGATGTCCGTGCGCAACTGATCCACCGTGCGTGTGTCCCCGGCGGCCTGCTCACCCCGGGCCGCAACACTGAGCTGAGTAAAAATGGCTTGGGCTTTCTCGGCCGGCAGTAACGCCGAGAGCCAGGACATCCCGTCCGGCTCCGGACGCACCCACACCGTCCGCTGCTCAAACGCCGTCAACTGCCGCTGCACGATGGTCTCCGGATAGTACTGCTCCCGCAGCCGGTGAGCCTTCACCCGGAACTGGGTTCTGGTCTGGCCCGCCGCCAGACCCAGCAGCTCCGCCTCGAACCCGGTCAGCTCGCCCGGCACCACGCCCACACACTGCTCCACCAGGGTCTCGACGTGCCCGTAACTGATCTGTCCGGACTCCAACGCCTTCAGCGTGGCCGTGTTCCTGGTGCAGAGATCACCGGCCTGACTCATCAACGCCTTTCCGGTACCGGTGGGCACTCCCAGAATGGTCGCGGCTTCCTCCGCAGCGAGACTGAACGCCATCTCCGCATCCCGCAACCCGGTAACGGATAGCGTCTCGTCCTCGTAAACGGTCTGCAGCCGGGACAGGACCCGAGCCTGCTGCGCCTGCACCCACCGCGACAAATGATTGAGCCGGGCCAACACCGTCCCGGTTTGCTCCTCAGTCAACGACTCCACATTCTGCAGGACCAGAGACCCGGTCAACCCATCACCCGGATCACTGCCGGCCACCCCGGGCTCGGCGACAAAGACGAACCGGCTGCGAGCTGCAGCGTCATCGCCAGTGCCGGGAGTCCCGGTCGAAGATCCGTTCTGATCCATGACTAAAGACTTTCACCCGGCACTGACATTCCTGGTTCGAGAAGCCCCAAAACAGCCCCAAAACAGCCCAAAACAGGCCCTTTTTCGGACTCTCAAATACTCGACTTTTGAGAAGAATTACTTGGCCTCAAAACCCGCCGGAAATGCCCGCCGCAAGCCCGCCCGCAAGCCGACCCGCAAGCCCGCCGTAAGCCCGGCCCCTCCGATGTCAGAGGGCGGAGGGTATTGCCGGGGTTCGCACTGCAGAGAAAGCGGTCAGCCCTTGGGCTTCACCACGGGGAACCGGCCGCTGGGCTCTTCCCCCTCTTCGAAGTGGCTGGCTGCCGGACCCACGATCAGCGGATCCGGCGCATGCACCAGGGTCGTGTTCTTGTTGGGATAGTCGACTGAATGAAGGACCTGACGCATGGCCTCGAGCCGCGCCCGTTTCTTGTCGTTGGACTTCACCACCGTCCAAGGGGCATCACCGGTATCGGTGTAGAAGAACATGGCTTCCTTGGCTTCGGTGTAGTCATCCCACTTGTCGAGGCTGGCCAGGTCGGTGGGGGAGAGCTTCCACTGTTTCACCGGATCTGTTTCGCGGGCCGCGAATCGTGCCAACTGTTCGGCCCGCCCCACCGAAAACCAGAGTTTCGTCAGCAGCACGCCCGAGTTCACCAGCATCCGCTCCAACTCGGGTACCTCTCGCATGAACTCCAAGTACTGGGCTGGTGTGCAGTACCCCATGACGCGTTCGACTCCGGCCCGGTTGTACCAGGAACGGTCCATCATGACGATCTCGCCGCCGCTGGGCAGCCTCGCCACGTACCGCTGGAAATACCACTGGGTGCGTTCACCGTCGGTGGGCTTCTCCAACGCAACGATCCGTGCGCCGCGGGGGTTGAGATGTTCGTTGAAGCGCTTGATCGAACCGCCTTTACCGGCGGCATCGCGGCCTTCGAAGATGATGAGCATTTTCTGTCCGGTCTCCTTGACCCAGAGCTGCATCTTCAAAAGCTCGATCTGCAGGGCACGTTTTTGCTTCTCGTAGCTGCGCCGGGACAGCTTCGTATCGTAGGGGTAATTGTGCCGCCAAGCGTCGTCGTCGGCCTTTTCCTTGGGTTTTTTGGACTTGATTTTCAGTTCGCGCATTTCATCAAGTTCTTGGGCGTAGTCCTCCGCCACAGCGACCCTCTTGGTTTCGTCCGAGGGTTTGACGTCGCCGGCTGCCTTCACAGCGACGGGCTGTTCGGCGACCTTGTTGTCGGCGTTGATCGTCGTGGACTTATTCGTAACCATTGCATCTCCCTGCGCGGACGGTAAGTAACGAATCTACGTCCCGGCGACGGGGCAGGGAAGGGGTTTCACTGACCGGGCCAAGCACAGGGAGGACCGGCGACCAGCTTCGGTTCACCGGACTTCCCTTTGCCTGCGCTCGAGCTACCGGAGGAACGTACTGTCGAATCTCTTCATGAAGGCGGCCATGGCATCGCGGTTGACCGGGGTCAGGGGCCGGTAGGTCCCGTCACCCCAGCCGGTGGCGATACCCGAGGCCGCCAGCCACGAAATTTCCTTGTAAAACAGGTTGCTCTTTGGCACGTCGAGGAACGCCGACTTGCTGGGCGCGGAGTAGGACGGCGATTCCGCGAACCGGTACATGAAGGCTGCCATCGCATCGCGGTTTACCGGCTGCAGCGGGCGGTACGTCTTCGTGCCGTTGGCCGCAGTCCATCCGGTGGAAATTCCCCGGCTGTTGAGCCAGGTGATTTCCTTGTAGAACGGGTTGGTGGTGGCCACATCGGTGAACGGCGATTTTGCCGGCGGCGTGAAGTCCGGGCTTCCGTCCAGCCGGTACAGAAAAGCGGCCATCGCATCACGGTTGACGGCCTGCAGCGGCCGATAGGTCCTGGTGCCGTTGGCTTCGGTCCAACCTGTGGAAATGCCTTCCGTGGCCATCCAGAGCATCTCGTCGTAGAACTGGGTGCCGGGAGGAACATCAGCAAACGGCGGTTTTGCCGGTGCCACCTTGGAGGTGGCCGCGGAGCGTTTGGTGACGGTCGCGTAACCGGTCTTTGAACCGGAGACGCTCACACTGATGGCCTGGCCGCTGTCCGCGTTGGTGAGCTTGTAGGTTCTGGCGGTCGCACCCTTGACCGCGGTGTTCCCGCGGTACCACTGGTAGGCCAAATCAACCGGTGCCGGTGCCCACGCGCCCGGTTCTGCGGTGAGGGTCGCACCGACGGCGGTGGCGCCGCTGATGGCGGGAACCGGGGCAACGAGCGGCATGGTTACCGCGGCAGCAGTATCCAGCAGCTTCGGTCCGCAATAGGGTTTGCAGCCCTTCGGCAGGTCACGCGCGGTGGCCTTCAACCGGGCTTCCACCTGATCCGGCGTCATCTCCGGATAGGCGGCCAAGAGGAGGGCCGCTGCACCGGCCACGTGGGGTGCGGCCATGGAGGTGCCTTGAGCCTGGGAATAGTTTTCCTTTTGCGGAATGGACGATCCTTCGTTGAAGGTAGAGAGAATGCCGCCCGAAGGATTCCCCGACATGTTTCCGCCCGGGGCCATGATGTCGACGGCGGCACCGTAGTTTGAGTACGGAGCCCGGGAACCGTCCCGGCCCGTCGCGCCAACAGTGATCACGTTGCGGCAGTTCGCAGGTGTGGAATCGGCTGCCGGCCGGTTGCTGTTCCCGGCAGCCACAACCACTACGGCGTTCCGGCCAGTGGCATAGTTCACGGCGTCCTGCATGGACGCGGAGCAGGCACCGATGCCGCCGAGGCTGAGATTTATGACAGTTGCCGGGTTGCTGTTCGCCGGGACGTCCGGCAGGGTGCCGCCGGCAGCCCAGATGATTCCGTCCGAGATGTCAGAGAGGTATCCGCCGCACTCGCCCAGGACACGGACCGGCACAACTTTCGCTGCCGGGGCGATACCGCTGATGCCCATGCCGTTGTTGGCGCTGGCAGCAACAGTTCCCGTGACATGGGTTCCATGCCAGGTAGAGCGGCTGACACTGCAGTTGGCGGAATCATTCCAATCGCCTTCGTCCCGGGGGTCGTTGTCCCGCGCATCGCCGTCGCGCGCCATTGACGGACTGCTGATCAAATCGGTGCCGGGGAGGATCTGCGCGTTCAGGTCGCTGTGGTTGGTAATTCCGGTATCCACCACGGCCACAACTTGGCCGGCGCCCTGGGACACGTTCCACGCGTCGTTCACAGCGGCACCGCCCTCAGGCTCCCAAAGGTTCCATTGCTGGAAATAGAGAGGGTCATTGGGGTCCGCCGCGGCGGGGAAGAGCAGAACATCGGGCTCGACGTACTCGACGTCGGGCTTGGCAGCCAGCGCGGCGACGACGGCGGCGGACTGATCCCCGGTCAGCTCTCGATCCACCTCGACCACTGACGCTCCGGTGCCGGTTTCGAAAAGCTCCGTAGCCTGCACACCCAGCGTGGTTGTCACTGAGCCGTAGGTGTCCAACCGTTCAACGGCAGTGATCCCGGCCTTGTCACGGAACTTCACGATGAAGCGGTTGGATGGCGGCTCGGTGGCAGCGCTTCCCCCGATTTCCGACGACGACGACGGCGGCGACGACGACGGCGGCGGCGATGACGGCGGCGATGAGGGCTGCGTGCCGCCGTCAGTGGCGAATGCCGGTGTTGAGATAACTGTGCCGCCGAGAAAAGCGGCAATAGCCAACACGGCCACCTGCCGCCTTAAAGCAAGATACTTCCCCATTTTTGTCCTGTCACAACGGCGGTCCGGGTCCGACTTCTGAGAAGCGGCCCCGGGCATCCGGTTACGCGGCCCGCCTTGTGACGAGCCGCGGGGAAACTCTAGGCGATACCCGGGGCATTCCCTATTTGTCCGTGCACCGACCCGGAATCGTTGCCCGGGCAACAACCCCGAAACCCCTAACCTCGAAGCTCCGAAAGCCCGTCGGAAAATCAACGGCGCAAAATCACCGATAATAAATACCGATGACTTCTCTGCGCTCGAAATTTCTGTCCCTGATAGCCCTGCCCGTAATCCTGTTCGGTTCCGCGGCCTGTACTCCGCTGACCGATGCCGGCTCAGATGCCGGAGCGAATGCCGGAACCGGCGCCTCCCATGCCGGTTCCGGTACTGCCGCGGTCCAGGAAGCAACAGCCGGCTCGGCGGTGGAGCAGCTGGAAACCCTCCCGATCAAGGGCAGGGCTCCCAAGACCGGCTATGACCGGGACGAGTTCGGACCGGCCTGGGCCGACGTCGACCGGAACGGCTGCGATACCCGCAACGACATCCTGGCGCGCGACCTCACCGCCGTCGTGTTCAAGGACGGAACCAAGGAGTGCGTGGTGGCGTCCGGCACCTTCGCCGATCCCTACACCGGTACGACCATCAGTTTCGTGCGCGGCAACGAGACCAGCACCGCCGTCCAGATCGACCACATCGTGGCGCTTTCCGATGCCTGGCAGAAGGGTGCGCAGCAGCTGTCCGCTGAGGAACGCGGCCAGTTCGCCAACGATCCGCTGAACCTGATGGCTGCCGACGGTCCTTCCAACGGTTCCAAATCGGATTCCGACGCCGCCTCCTGGCTGCCGCCGAACAAAGCCTTCCGCTGCGAGTATGTGGCCCGCCAGGTTGCGGTCAAGGCTGAATACCGCCTCTGGATGACACAGGCGGAGCACGACGCCGTCGCCGGAGTCCTCTCCGCCTGCCCGGACCAGCCGGTCCCCGACGCGGGCCGGGCCTCGAATGCCGCAGCAGCACCGTCCGCACCCGCACCGCCCGCAGCTGTACCGCCCGAGGTCGCCGACGCTGACGGCACGCCCGTGTACGCCAACTGTGCGGCGGTCAAGGCCGCAGGTGCGGCGCCCATCCGCGCCGGCGACGCAGGCTGGGAAGCAAAGTTCGACGGCGACGGCGACGGCGAGGGCTGCACCTCCTAGCCCACCCGGCCCGGCGCCGGGCAGCAACTGCGGTCGACACTTCTCGAAATCCTGCTTAGTCATGCTTGGGCGGAATTCCTCCCCGCCCCTAGGATGGGCCTACGGCGTTCCGGAAAGCCGGAACTCTGCTGCCTTATTCCATTGGAAACATTTGTTTTCAATTCCGAAATCTCTGGCTGTCAGGATCGATATATGAGCTCTTCATTAACAATTGGTTACGCCGCAATGCTGGAACAGTTCCACCCCACAGAGGCGGTGGCACTGTCCGAATATGCCGAGAGCAAGGGATTCTCCGGGGTTATGGCTGCAGACCATTTCCAGCCGTGGGTTCCGGCGCAGGGCCAATCCGCATTTGTCTGGAACGTACTGTCGGCTTTGGGTGAGCGCACCAAGGGCGATATCGGCCCCGGAGTTACCGCTCCCACGTTCCGGTGGCATCCGGCAATGGTGGCGCAGGCATCGGCCACGCTCGCCGCCATGTATCCCGGCCGGCACTGGCTCGGGCTGGGCTCCGGAGAAGCGCTCAACGAGCACATCACGGCGCAGTACTGGCCGGAGGCACCCGAGCGCATCAACCGGATGTTCGAAGCCATCGACATCATCAATAAGCTCTTCACGAATTCCCTGGCCGGCAAGGACGTCCGGCACAAGGGCGAGTTCTACAAGATGGAATCCACCCGGCTGTGGACCATGCCGGAAGTGGCCCCCGAAATCCTGGTCGCGACCGCGGGGCCCGTGACGGCCAAGCGCGCGGGCCGGCACGCGGACGGACTGATTACGGTGGGCGCTCCGCTGGAAAAGATCGGCATGCTCTTTGACAAGTTCGACACCGGAGCACGCGAGGCCGGCAAGGACCCGGACACGATGCCCAAGGTCCTGCAGCTGCACATGAGCTGGGCCGAGACGGACGAAGAAGCGCTGACCAACGCCATGGTGGAATGGCCCAACGGCGGCATGAAGTTCCCCAAGGGAGACATCCGCTCGCCGTTCGAACTCGAGCAGATGGCCAAACTGGTTCGGCCGGAGGACTTCGAGGGACGTCTGGTGATTTCCAGCGACCCCGATGTCCACCGCGCGTACATCCAGAAATTCGTCGACCTGGGCTTTGACCGCATTTACCTGCACAACGTCGGCCGGAACCAGCGCGAATGGATCGACGTCTTCTCCCGCGATGTGCTGCCCGCGCTCAAGCGTTAACCGATGCGCAGCATCACGCTGTGTGCGCTGCCGGGCATTGGAGAGATCGCTCCGGGGACGGACCTGGCCGCCGTGGTTTTGTCCGCCGCCGGAGCGGTCCCGGACTTTGCCCTGCAGCCGGGCGACATCCTGGCGGTCACCTCCAAGATCGTGTCCAAGGCTGAGGGGCGCCAGGTTCCGGCGGGGGACCGCGAACAGGCGATCACCAACGAGACCGTTCGGCTTGTCGCCAGCAAGGTCCATCCCGGCGGAGTGACCAGGATTGTGGAAAACAAACTGGGCATCGTGGCCGCCGCCGCCGGAGTGGACAACAGCAACACTCCGGCCGGCACCGTCCTGCTCCTTCCCGTGGACCCGGACGCCTCGGCCCGGGCGCTGTGTGCAGGCCTGCGCCGAGCGCTGGGCTTCGACGTCGGCGTGGTCATTACCGACACGATGGGCCGGGCCTGGCGCGAAGGACAGACCGACGCCGCCATCGGAGCCGCGGGACTCGAGGTCATCACCGATCTGCGCGGCAGCATGGATACCTTCGGCCAGCAGATGAAGGCGACAATGACCGCCGTCGCTGACGAGATTGCGGCGGCAGCCGACCTGATCAAGGGCAAAACCAGCCAGTGCCCGGTAGCGGTGCTGCGCGGCCTGCCGGAACTCGTCCGCCCCGCCTCGCCCGGTTCCCGGGACGACGGCGCCCGGAGCCTGATCCGCCCGGCGGAGCAGGACATGTTCCGGCTGGGCAGCGACGAGGCCTGGCGCGAAGGCTACGCCGCGGCATGCCGGGACGCCGGGCTGCCGGTACCGGAGTTTCAGCAGGAGGCTTAGGCAGACGTGGCGTAGGCGCGCGCACCGGCTGCGCTGGCTGAACCGGCTGCGCCGTCGGCCGGCAGGGACAACGCAATCAGCGGCCGGCCCGTGGCCGGATGCTCCAGTACATGGGCCTGGACCCCGTAAACCGTCCCGATCAGGTCAGCCGTCAGGACGGTGCGGGGATCGCCCGCTGCCACCACGGTGCCGCCGGAGAGGACAATGACGTGGTCGCAGTGGGCTGCGGCGTGGGTCAGGTCGTGCAGCGCTGCGACAACGGCGATGCCCTGCCCGGCCAGCTGCCGCATCAGATGCAGCGTGGTCAGCTGGGCGTGCGGATCCAAGTGGTTCGTGGGTTCGTCCAGCAGCAGCAGCTGCGGTTTCTGCGCCAGCGCGCGGGCCAGCTGGACCCGCTGCCGCTGACCGCCGGAAAGTTCACTGAACAGCCGGTCCGCGAGCTGGGGAACACCGGCGGACTGAAGCGCCGTCACCACATCGGCGTCGTCCTCGCTGGTGCCGAACCCCAGCAGCGAGCGGTGCGGCATGGTCCCCAGCGACACGACGTCGCGCACTGTCAGCGGAGTGTCCGTACCGGATTCCTGCTCCGCCAGCGCGGCTATGCGGGCCCGTTCCCGGCGGGGCAGGCGCAGCAGGTCCCGGCCCTGCCAGAGCACCGTGCCCCTGCGGACGGGAACCACACCGGCCAGGGCCCGCAGCAGCGTGGATTTGCCGGCCCCGTTGGGACCGACCAGAGCGGACAGCGCGCCGGCCGGAACGGTGCAGTCCACCCCGTCCACCACGAGTTTTCCGCCGAGGGAAACGTCCACGCCCGCCGCCTGCAGATCATTCGCACGCGCTCCGGAGCCCACTTCACCGTTGTTCATGCCCCGCCCTTCCGCCGCGCCAGCACGTAGGCGAAGACCGGAGCGCCAAGCACTGCGGTCACCACACCCACGGGAAGCTCCCGGGGCTCGAACACGAACCGGGCCGCCGTATCGGCCCAAATCAGGAAGATGGCTCCGAGCAGGGCCGAGAGCGGCAGCAGCGAGCGGTGCCCGGGGCCGGTCATCATCCGGACCACATGCGGAAACACCAGTCCGATGAAGCCGATCGCCCCGCTTACGGAAACCATGGCGCCGGTCAGCAGGGCTGTTGCCGCCAGCATGCTCCACCGCACGGCCGGAACGTTGATGCCCAGGGCCGAGGCGGCGTCGTCGCCGAAGGCAAATCCGTCCAGGATCCGCGACGCGGCCAGCAGCGGAATGCCCACCGCAACCAGCGCCCCGGCGGCGATCCCGGCACTGGACCACTGCGCACCGCTCAGCGACCCGAGCAGCCAGCCCAGGATGTTCCGGTAGGAGTCGCCGGTGGCGGTCCAGAAAATCACCAGGCTGGTCAGGGCGCTGCCGAGGGAGGAGACCGCCACGCCGGCCAGGACGGTGCGCGACGGCGTCAGCCCGCCGGCCAGCCGGGCCAGCAGCAGCGTTGCCGCCAGCGCCGCCAGTGCGCCGATGAACGCCGCCAGCGGAAGCAGCAGCTGCAGGCCCAGCAGGACCACGCAGACTGCTCCCAGCGAGGCACCCGAAGACAGGCCCAGCAGATACGGGTCGGCCAGTGCATTGCGGGTCAGCGCCTGCATGACCGCGCCGCTGATCGCCAAACCGGCCCCCACGGCGGCAGCGGTCAGCACCCGGGGCAGCCGCAGCTCCCAGATGATTCCGTCGTGCAGGGCGGAGAGCGGGCTGGTGCCGATCCCCAGGTGGGAGAGGATCGTGCCGAAAGCATCGGCCACGCTGATGTCCGCAGGCCCCACCGTTGCCGCCGCCGCAATGGAGAAGACCAGCGCGGCGGCCAGCACCGCCGTCGCGGTCCCGGTGCGGAACCGGCGGCGGGAGGCCGGCGCTGCCGCAGCGTCCGACGGCGTTCCCGGTGTGGGCGGGCGTGCGGACGGGCGCGGTGACGGGCGGGTCTCGCGCGGGTGGGTGCGGACGGCGGTCACGGCAGGCTCGAGAGCTGGTCGGCGAGGTCCGCCACCGCTTCGGCGTTCCGGACTCCGGCCTCCCCGGCAGCGAAGGGGAGGACCAGGTAGCGTTCGTTGATCACCGCGTCCATGCCCGCCGTGGCCGGCATCGACGCCAGCAGCTCCTTCTTGGACTCGGCGGTGTTCCGGTCTGCGTCCACCAGGACGATGACATCCGGATTGGCCGCCACCACGGTCTCCCAGCTCAGCGAAGCCCACGAATCTTCGACTCCCGCGGCAATGTTCTCCAGGCCGAGCTCTTCCATCATCATCTGCGGAGCTCCCAGGCCGGCGCCCGCGTACGGGGTGTCCCGTCCCGAGGAGAACCAAAAGGCGGTCCGGCCCTCGCCGGCCGGCGGAACGCCGTCGAGCACCTCGCGCTGGTCGGCGATCAGGGCGGCAGCGGCATCGGGGGCGCCGAAGAGGTCGCCCGCTTCGGTGATCTGCGCGAACACGTCCTCGAAGTCCAGCTTGCCCGGGAGCCCCTCTTCTCGGCAGGCCGCCGGAGAGACATAGCTGCCGATGCCCATTGAAGCCAGGAAACCGCGCTCGCCGGCGGTGTCCGAGCTCAGGTTCGATTCCCAGCCGGCGTAGATGAAGTCCGGCTCGAGTTCCAGGACCGCTTCCTGCGTGGGTGCGGCGTCGGAGAGCGAGGGCACCGACGCGGCGTCGGCTGCCAGCGATTCGGGAACCGGACCGTCGGAGAAAGCGGTGCCGACCACTTTGTCGCCCAGGCCCAGGGCCAGCAGCGTTTCCAGCGCAGTGGATTTTATCGTCACAATTCGCTCGGGCGGTGACTTCAAGGTGACTTCCGTGCCGCAGTTGGTCACGGTCACCGGGTACGACGCCGCTGCCTCGGTGGAGCCGGAAGCGGCGGTTCCGCCGGTATTTTCGGCTGCCGGTGCGGCCGGTGCCGGCGTTCCGGAGCAGCCAACAATTCCGGCCAGGCCGGCGGCCAGGAGCAGGGAATAGGCAGGGTAAAGGGAGCGGTTCATAGTTCCTCGCAGGTCTTAGGGATATCGGAGGGATCTATGGCCCAAATCCAGACCAGCTCTACCGGCCATAACAAGGCGGGTGATCTATCGAGGAGGTTAGCACCCCTTCGTTTCGGATCGTGTTTCCAAGGGGGTCCGCCGCGGCATTATCCGCGCCAGCGGTGCTCCGCGCAATAGTTTAAAAACCCTTGCAGGTTCCGTCTTGAGCGTCAAGGATGAACAGACGCCTCGGCAATCCAACGCAGCTTTTTAACGCGGTGGAAATGTTGGGGAAATGTTCAGCACGAAGACTGATAAAGGCCCTTCAACCGGCCAATCGTTACCGCACCACGTTTGCCGTTACTAGGAGGCACAATGACAATCATCCGTACAGCTTTGACTCAGACGACCTGGACCGGGGATGAGGAATCCATGGTCGCCAAGCACGAGGAGTTTGTCCGCAAGGCAGCTGCCGAGGGCGCGCAGATCATTTGCTTCCAGGAATTGTTCCACGGCCCGTATTTCGGGATTGTGCAGGACAACAAGTACTACGAGTACGCACAGAAGGTTCCGGGACCCCTCACCGAACGGTTCTCGAAGCTCGCCGCCGAGCACAACATGGTGATCATCCTGCCGATTTACGAAGAGGACCAGCCCGGCGTCCTGTACAACACCGCAGCAGTCATCGACGCCGACGGAACGTACCTGGGCAAGTACCGCAAGAACCACATTCCGCACGTCGAGAAGTTCTGGGAAAAGTTCTACTTCCGGCCGGGGAACATGGGCTGGCCGGTGTTCGAGACCGCCGTCGGAACCGTGGGCGTGACCATTTGCTACGACCGCCACTTCCCCGAGGGCTGGCGTGTCCTGGGCCTGAACGGTGCCCAGCTCGTCTTCAACCCGAACGCTTCCAAGCCGGGTCTGTCCAACCGGCTCTGGGAACTGGAACAGCCCACCGCTGCAGCCGCCAACGGCTACTACGTGGTAGTCCCCAACCGGGTGGGCGCCGAAACGAACGAATTCGGCGATGAAGCCGTCGACTTCTACGGCACTTCCTACATGGTCGATCCGCAGGGCAACTACGTCGGCGAGATCGGCGCCCGCGACGGCGATGAGCTGATGATCCGCGACTTGGACATGGACCTGGTCCGCACCGCGCGCAACAACTGGCAGTTCTACCGCGACCGCCGCCCGGACGCCTACGCGCCGATCACCGCGCCGTAGCCCTTCCTGCAAACGCGCCAACGGGCCTTGAGCAGGCCGCGCCTTTAACACAGACAAGGATGTCGTTTTGAGTACAACACTGATCACCGGAGGCACAGTTGTCACCTCCACCGGCCGCAGCGAGGCGGACGTTCTCATTGACGGGGAAAAGATCGCAGCGGTACTCGCCCCCGGATCCACGCTGCTGGGCCACGACCTTGCCCGCTCCGTGGACACTGTCCTGGACGCCACGGGCAAGTATGTGATTCCCGGCGGCATTGACGCCCACACGCACATGCAGATGCCGTTCGGCGGCACGGAAGCCTCCGACACATTCGAAACCGGAACCCGCGCGGCGGCCTGGGGCGGAACGACGACGATCGTCGACTTCGCGATCCAGCGGTACGGAGAGCGAGTGATGGACGGCTTGGCCGCGTGGCATGAAAAGGCCGCCGGGGAATGCGCCATCGACTACGGGTTCCACCAGATCGTCGGCGACGTGAACGACGATTCGCTGAAGGCAATGGCGGGGCTCATTGACGAGGGCGTCTCCAGTTACAAGCTGTTCATGGCGTATCCGGGCGTCTTCTACAGCGATGACGCGCAGATTTACAAGGCCATGCGGGTTGGCGCCGAGACCGGGCTGATGACCATGATGCATGCCGAGAACGGTCCGGCCATCGACGCCATGGTCACCGAACTGCTGGCCCAGGGGAAAACCGATCCCTACTATCACGGGGTGGCACGGGCCTGGCAGATGGAGGAGGAAGCCACACACCGGGCCATCATGCTGGCCAACCTCACCGGGGCGCCCCTGTACGTGGTGCATGTGTCGGCGAAGCAGGCCGTCGAGCAGCTGGCCGCCGCCCGCGACAACGGCCAGAACGTCTTCGGCGAGACCTGCCCGCAGTACCTCTACATGAGCCTGGAGGACCAGCTGGGCGCCGAGGGGTTTGAGGGCGCCAAATACGTCTGTTCCACGCCGCTGCGCTCCAAGCACGAACACCACCAGGACCACATGTGGCAGTCGCTGCGCACCAACGACATCCAGATGGTCGCCACCGACCACTGCCCGTTCTGCATGAAGGGGCAGAAGGATCTGGGCGTGGGGGACTTCTCCAAGATTCCCAACGGCATCGGATCGGTGGAGCACCGCCTGGACCTGATGTACCAGGGCGTGGTGGACGGAAAAATCACGCTGGAGCGCTGGGTGGAGATCACCAGCACGACGCCGGCCCGCATGTTCGGCATGTACGGCGCCAAGGGCGTGATCGCGCCGGGAGCCGATGCCGACGTCGTCATCTACGACCCGGCGGGCCACACCTCGATCGGGCTGAACAAAACCCACCACATGAACATGGATTACTCGGCGTGGGAGGGCTACGAGATTGACGGGCATGTCGACACCGTGCTGTCCCGGGGCCGGATCCTCATCAACGACAACGAATACCTCGGGGCCAAGGGCCACGGCCGGTACGTCCGCCGCGCCCCGAGCCAGTACCTGATCTAGGAACGGAAAAGAAATGGAATTCGGAGCAGTTCTGCAGTGCAACCCGCCCGCCGCCCGAACCGTGGCGCTCGCCAAGAAGGCCGAGGAACACGGGTTCGACTACGTCTGGACGTTTGACTCCCACATCCTGTGGCAGGAACCGTACGTTATTTACAGCCAAATCCTGGCCGAAACCCAAAACATCAAGGTGGGGCCCATGGTCACCAACCCCGCCACCCGGGACTGGACCGTCACCGCGTCCACTTATGCCACGCTGAACGCGATGTACGGCAACCGCACGGTGTGCGGCATCGGCCGCGGCGACTCGGCGCTGCGGGTGAGCAACAACGCGCCCACCACGCTGAAAACGCTGCGCGAATCCATCCACGTCATCCGCGAGCTGGCGAACTCCCGCTCGGTGGAATACAACGGCGCCACGCTCCAGTTCCCGTGGAGCAAGGGCTCGGAGCTGGAAATGTGGGTGGCCGCCTACGGTCCGCTGGCGCTGAAGCTGACCGGGGAAGTCGGCGACGGCTTCATCCTGCAGCTGGCCGACGTGGACATCGCCGAGTGGATGATCGCCACCGTGCGGTCAGCAGCCGCAGCTGCAGGACGCGACCCCATGGCGATCAAATTCTGCGTGGCCGCACCCATGTATATAGGGGACGACTGGGAGCACATGCGCGAGCAGTGCCGCTGGTTCGGCGGCATGGTGGGCAACCACATCGCTGACATCGTCGCCAAGTACGGTGCCGACGCCGCAGTGCCGCAGGCGCTCACCGACTACATTGCCGGCCGGGAGGGCTACGACTACAACGAACACGGCCGGGCCGGCAACACCCATGCCGCCTTCGTGCCGGACGAGATTGTTGACCGGTTCTGCCTGATGGGCACGGCCGAACAGCACATCGAAAAGCTCGAAAAGCTCAAGGCCCTGGGCGTAACCCAGTTTGCCGGCTACCTCCAGCACGACAACAAGGAGGAAACTCTGCGGGTCTACGGCGAGAGCATCATCCCGGCAATGCGCGAGAACGTGAGCGCGACGGCATGACCCGCACCGGAACCGGGACACCGCCGGCGGCGCGGATTGGCTGGGCCGCCGGCGGTGTGCTGGTTCCGGTACTTCTCTGGGAGGCGTACAAATTCGCCGGTCCGGAAAACGGCGTGAGCGTGATGGGCCTGCCGCTCCTTCCCCGGACCACTGACCTGGCCATGCCTCACGTTTGGACCATGCTCGCGCGGCTGGCGGAACCGGCGACGTCGGCCGCGGGGGCGCCGCCCCTGTGGACAGCAGTGTTGCAGGCAGCGGCCTTCACCCTGGGCATCGCGGCGGTGGGCTGGTTCATCGGAGTCGCCGTGGGCATGGGACTGGCGGTGGTCATGCAGCGCTTCCGCTCCGCCGGCTCCGCACTGCTGCCCTGGATCATCCTGAGCCAGACCGTCCCGCTGATTGCGATTGCCCCGCTGGTCCGCCGCTGGGGCTCCCAGCTCGAGATCGGCTCCTTCACCTGGGAGAACTGGATGTCGGTGGCCGTCATCGCCTCCTATCTGGCCTTCTTCCCGGTCGCCATCGGCGCCCTGCGGGGGTTCTCCTCTCCGCAGGCCAGCCATCTGGACCTGATGCACAGCTATTCGGTGGGCTGGTGGCGCAGCTTCCTGTTCCTCCGGCTTCCGGCCAGCATTCCCTTCCTGCTGCCGGCGCTGCGCCTGGCGGCGGCAAATGCCGTGATCGGCGCCGTCGTCGCGGAAGTATCGATCGGCCTGAAGGGCGGGATCGGCCGGATGATCGTGGAGTATGCCGCCGCGGCCGGCGGAGACCCGGGCAAACCCTGGGCGCCAATCTTCGGAGCCGTCCTGCTGGGCCTGGCAGCGGTCGCTGCCATCACGGTCCTGGGACTGTTCCTGCACCGCTACCGCAGAGGAGAACAAGCATCATGAGTGAATCAACCGAATCGGCAGTGCCGGAACCGGCGGTGGAAGTCCGCGACGTCCACCGGATCTTCGCCACAGGCAAGGGCTCCGTCACGGCACTGGAAGCGGCCAGCCTGACCGTGGCACCGGGCGAATTCGTGTCACTGATCGGACCCTCGGGCTGCGGCAAGAGCACTTTGCTGCGCCTGATCGCCGACCTTGACGAACCGAGCAGCGGAACGATCAGCGTTTTCGGCCGGACCGCCCGGCAGGCCCGCCGGGAGCAGGCCTACGGGATTTGCTTCCAGCAGGCCGGGCTGCTGCCCTGGCGGACCGTGCGGGCCAACATCGAACTGCCGCTGCAGCTGCACGGGGTCGCGGTGAAAGCCCGCAAGGACCGCGCCGAGGAACTCCTGGGCATGGTGGGGCTGTCCGAATTCGCCGATTCCTTTCCGGATCAGCTCTCCGGCGGCATGCAGCAGCGGGTGGCCATCGCCCGGTCCCTGGCCGAAAGCCCGCGCCTGCTGCTGATGGATGAGCCGTTCGGTGCCCTGGATGAGATGACCCGCGAACGGATGCAGAACGAACTGGTGCGGATCTGCGCGGAGACCGGCGCCGCCGTCGTTTTCGTCACCCACTCCATCCCGGAGGCAGTGTTCCTCTCCGACCGGGTGTTCGTGATGTCGGCACGGCCGGGCCGGATCAAGGACGTGCTGCCGATGCGCCTCGGGGCGGCGGGGGAGCGCGGTGAGAACCTGCGCGAGGACACCGCGTTCTACGCGGCCATCACCGCGGTGCGCGAAGCCCTGCACGGCACGTCGGTGTCGGAGCTGCGCGGAGTTGAGACCCGGTGAGCACCGTGGGAACGTCGGCGCAGCCGACTGGAGCGTCGCCGACTGGAGCGGCGCCGGCGCTGGCCGCCGCCACTTCGCCTGCCCTGCTCGCACGGGCGGTCGACGGCGGCCGGCAGGCACTGCTGCCGGTGCTGCTGGGCGTCGCGGCGGTCCTGCTGTGGCAGGGCGCGGTGACCCTGTTCCAAGTGCCGCCGTTCGTGCTGCCCGGGCCGTTCGCCATAGCCGCGGCGTTTTTCGGCAACCTCGGCACTATTGTGTCGGCGTCCCTTGTGACCGGAGGCAATGCGGCGGTGGGACTGGTCGCCGGCGGGCTGCTGGGGGTGGTGGCCGCCGTCGTCGCCGCCTTCCTGCCAATCTTTGACCGGCTAACCGGACCGCTGGTGTCAGCGCTGTCGGTGGTGCCGATCGTGGCCGTGGCTCCGGTGCTTTATACGATGTTCGGCGCCGGCGAGGAGGCGCCGCGGCAGATCGTGGCCGGAATCGCCGTTTTTGTGCCGGTCTACGTGAATTCGCTGCGCGGCTTCCGGCAGGTCCTGCCCGTGCACCGTGACCTTATGCGCTCCTATGCCGCGGGCCGCTGGCAGGTCACCCGCGCCGTCACCCTCCCCAGCGCCGTCCCGTACATGTTCACCGGGCTGCGGATCGCATCCTCCCTGGCCGTGATCTCGGCGCTCATCGCCGAATACTTCGGCGGCCCCGTGGGCGGACTGGGCAAATCCATCACCTCGGCGGCCTCCGGCAGCAACTACACGCTGGCCTGGGCCTACGTGCTGGGCGCCGTCGTCGTCGGCCTGGTCTTCTTCTGCGCCACCGCGGCACTGGAGAAATACAGCTCCCGGCACTGACATCGCCGGTTTTCACTGCCGTCCCGTCCGGACGGTCTGCATTGATCTGCTCACACCCAAATGGAGGCTATGAAATGGCAAGTGGAAAACGTATCCGCACCGCCGCAGCGGCGGGAACCGCAGCAGTCCTGGTTTTGGCCGGCTGTGCCTCGGGCAGCGGTGCTGAGGAGGGGGAGTCCGCCGAAGGGCTGACGCCGGTGAAGCTGCAGCTGCAGTGGTTCTCGCAGGCGCAGTTCGCCGGTTATTACGCGGCCCTGGACCAGGGCTTTTTCGAAGACGAAGGCCTGGAGGTGGAAATCGTCGAGGGCGGAGCCGACATCGTGCCGCAGGATGTGCTGGCCTCGGGGGACGTGGATTATGCGATTTCCTGGGTGCCGAAGGTGCTGGGCTCCATTGAACAGGGCGCCAACATCACCAACGTGGCGCAGATCTTTGAGCGCAGCGCCACGCTGCAGGTCGCCATGGCCGACTCCGGAATCGACGGCCCGGAAGACCTCGCGGGAAAGAAAGTGGGGTCCTGGGGCTACGGCAATGAATGGGAGCTCTTCGCGGGCCTGCAGGACGCCGGAGTGGAGCCGGGCGACATTGACCTGATCCAGCAGGCCTTCGATATGAACGGCTTCCTGTCCGGAGACATTGATGCGGCCCAGGCCATGACGTACAACGAGTACGCGCAGGTGCTGGAGACCATCAACCCGGAGACCGGAGAACTGTTCCAGCCCGAGGACCTGACGGTCATTGACTGGAACGAAGAAGGGTCCGCCATGCTGCAGGACGCCATCTGGGCCGATGCCAGCCGGCTTGCCGATGACGCCGAATATCAGGAAACCACCACGGCATTCATCAAGGCAGCGATCAAGGGCTGGATCTACGCCAAGGACAATCCGGAGGAAGCGGCCGCGATCGTGACCGAATCCGGATCCACCCTGGGCCAGAGCCACCAGCTGTGGATGACGAACGAAACCAACAAGCTGATCTTTCCGTCCACCAACGGCGTCGGCATGATCGATGAACAGGCGTGGAAGCAGACCGTGGAGATTGCCATGGGAACGCAGAACGAAACGGGAGCAACCATCCTGACCACCGAGCCGCCGGAAACGGCCTACACCAACGAGTACGTGGAGAAGGCGCTGGCGGAATTGGAAGCCGACGGCGTGGACACCAAGGGCGCGGATTACGAGCCGATCGATGTGACGCTGGCCGAGGGCGGCAACTAGCGGCCGGCGGTCCCATTCCGAACCCGGAAGCTAAGACCCACAGCGCTGATAGGACTGCATCCGGGAGGATGTGGGAGAGCAGGTCACCGCCGGACAATATTTACGGTTGAAAGACACCGGTGGTTCAGAGAGTAAGGCCTCGCCAGTTTGGCGGGGCCTTACTTGTGTAACCCGGCGTCCTTGTTTAGCCAGGCCGGCCCCCTTCCGGGGCCCGTCCACCCCGTTCCCGGGCCCTGGTTCCCGGTGCCCCGAGATGGCAGAAACTGCACGTTTGGGGCCTGGGAAAAGCACTTCCTGCCATCTCGCGGGAGAGGGGAGGTTTGTATGAAGTTCCCCTCTATAAGGACTTCATGTCGGCTGGTTGCTGGTTGGATACCCGAGGCATGGTGCCCCCACGTCACCGGTGGAAGTGATTATCTGAGCCCTTGCGGCTAACCGGGTCCTTCCCTATGCCTCCTCGACCCGTCACTGTAGTCTCCCGGGTCACGGTGCTGCTCATGAATCACAGTGGCTACCGGAGCTCACAGATTTATCGACCGGAGACGGGATCCTCTTATGAGTGTGCAAGGCAGAGCGGGCCACGCTGTTGGAGCGGGGCAAAAGCAACAAAGAACAAGGCGGCAGATCACCAGAGCCTCATTGGGCGTCATCGCGGGATTGTTCATGATGATTGTTCCGCTGGCGGTGCCTGCCCACGGTGTTTTCAACGGGGAGTCACCGGGCGACGAGGTTCCGGTGGGTGCTGTCGAGGTCACCATGACCGGCACTGGGCAGGGAAGTGCCGTAACTGGGGGCCTTCCGCCGGTGGGTGCCGCTTTCGATCCGACCACCGGGTACCCCGCGGATGTTCCCGAGGGGTATGAAACCGACAACCCGTCTTTCGCCGGCGTGATCACGACCGTGGACCTTGAGGGAAATACCCAGCAGATGTACTGCATCGATATCAGGACTTCCACCTATGCAGGGCTTGGATATGAGGGTGGAACTTGGAGTGAATCCAATGTGCCGAACATTGGATATGTGAACCGCGTCCTGAACAGCTACTATCCGGAGCAGCCGGGACTTCCCGCCGGAGCGCCGTCCGACGACGTTCGTGCTGCTGCTGTACAAGCGGCCGTGTGGTTCTTCAGTGACGGCTTCGTGCTGCAAGACACCGACCCGGTCCGCCCGTTCACGCTGGCAATTGTGCAGGCCGTCCTGCTCGCCGGGCCCCTCGCCGAACCGCCGGCCCCGGATGTCTACATTGCACCGCCGGTCGCTGCCGGGCCGGTCGACGGTGTCACGGGGCCCTTTACGGTGACTGCCGCGGAGGGTGCCGAGTTGACTGTGTCAGTTCCGGAAGGTTACACGCTCTATACGGATGCTGCCGGTACTGTGCCGGTAACCAACCCGGTGGGCTCCGGAATCCAGGTGTGGGTGCGCAGCACCGTCCAAACGACCGATCCCGTGGTGATCAATGCCAGGGCGGTCGTGCCAGTAGAGACGGGCAACGTTTACCTCTACGCGGGTAACAACCCTGACGTCGCCACCGCGCAGAAGCTGATCCTTGCTGCCGACGCCGAAGTGGATTCCACTGCTGAGGCCACGGCGGAATTTTTCATTGCCGGAGACCTGGCGGTGACCAAGACCTTTGCCGGTGCAGCTGTCGGACAGCAGCAAGCCATTAGCCTCACTGTTGATTGTGGGCCGGCAGGGCAGTTTCTGATTGAGATACCGGCAGGAGCTGCCGCTGCCGTCTCCGAAACAATCACTGGCCTCCCGGTGGGGACCGTTTGCTCGGTGACTGAATCAACTACCGGTTCGACATCGGCAGTGACGGTAACCGTGACGCTTCCCGACCCTGTAGAAATAGGCGAGGGTGAGAACACCTTAACCGTCATGAACACGGTGGAATACAACCCGGGAAGCCTTCTGGTCACGAAGACGATCAGCGGCTCGGGGGCAGGGCTCCAAGACGACATCCTGATCCACGTTCAATGTGGTGACGGCATCCTGGACGAAACGATTATCCTGCCCGCGGGCACTGCTTCCGGGGAGTACACGCAGCTATACGAGAACCTCCCGGCGGGGACACCGTGCCGGATCTCCGAGCCGACATCGGGTGCCAATGAGGACGTAACCGTCGAATCCTTCTTCACTGGCGACGTCTCTATCATCGCCGGCGAGGTTCAGGTCACTGGGGTTACCAACGCTTTCGCTCCTGTTCCCTACACCGAGCGGTTGCCCAAGACCGGATCTGCCAGCACGGCCAGTCTCGCGCTGGCAGGAGGAGGAGCCCTGGTAGTGGGCGCCCTGTTGGTGATGGGCTCGACGCGTCGGCGCCGAAAGTAGGCACCGCAAACCGCAGTTTGCACTTTCCTAACGACAGCGGGGCCGGCTCCTTGGGGGGGCCGGCCCCCTGGCTTAAGCCCTGGAAACGGGCCGCCGGAGGGCTTCCGGGGGCGATTTGCGGGCCCGGCCAAACCTGTGTAGAGTCTTCTAAGTCGCCGCGGCCGGGAGTTGGAAAACTTCACGAGCATGGCGGCCACACCACACCAAAAACATCCTGGTGATCCATCCTGCGCTGAGAAGCCCGGGAGCGGAAAGCCGGGGATTTGGCGTGGGTTTCTCCGGACAAAATGAAGCAGTCTTCGGAATATCCCGAATTGCTAAAACAGTCCGGATGAAATAGAATAAAGAAACACTGCAGCGAAGAGAAAAGAAAGACATTCAATTGTTTTTCCGAGTATTTCGGATGCATCTGTTGTTTGAGAACTCAATAGTGTGCCAAGTTTATTGATACCAATTATTTTAATTGGTTGAACTGGTTCTTCCGCCCACCCCGTGGGTTGGGAGGACTTTTTTAGCTGGTTTCGAATTTAGTGCA
>NZ_JASKLY010000020.1:0-169796 GCF_030125545.1 Arthrobacter sp. zg-Y1219 | reverse complement strand
GTCTGGCGGCGGGCCAGACCAGAACCCAGTTCCGGGTGAAGGCTCACCGGCTGCGGGAGCAGTACTATCCGGAGACCATCGTGCAGCGGCAGTTGACGGCGTTTGAGCAGCGGACGGTGTGGGTGCGGCCGGAGCCGGACGGGATGTCCTGGCTCTCGGCGTTACTGCCGGCCGAGAAAGCCCAGGCCATTTTTACTCAGCTCAGTGTTGCGGCCCGGGGTGAGCAGGCCGCCGGGGACACGCGCACGGTGGATCAGTTGCGCACGGATATTCTCACGGACTTACTCGGCGGGCACGACCATGAATGCGGTGATGCCGACGGCGCCGGTCGAGGGGCCGGAAAGGGCGGGAAGGGCAGGAAGGGCAAGGGCCTCGGCAAGAATTCCGGTTCCGGGAAGGGGCCCGGGTCCTGCCGTATTGGCCATGGTCCCAAGGCTCGGACGGAGATCCTGGTGCTGATCAACGCCGAAACCATCTTCGGAGCCGATGACCAGCCAGCCGAACTGAACGGATACGGACCGATCAGTCCCGTAACGGCCCGGCGGATGGCCCGCGAGGCCATGAAATGGACGCCGGTGGAACGCGACCCGGACACCGAAGAGATCCTGCGGGTCGGGAAAAGACGAAAGGTCCCCGACGGACTGAAACGGGTCCTGCGGGTGCGGGACGGAACCTGCCGGTTCCCGGGGTGCCGGACCAATGCGGTAATTTCCGAGATCGACCACACCAAGCCGTGGGCTCGGGGCGGGCCGACGGATCATGACAATCTGGAGCATTTGTGCCGGCGGCATCACATGTTCAAATCCGAAGGGTTCTGGAAAGCCAGGCAGCCTCGTCCCGGGGTGATTGAGTGGACCTCACCGGGCGGCAGGTGTTACCGCACCGAACCGCAACTGAGCCTGTCCCGGGAAACCGGTAAGGGCTCTCAGGAAACCTGTGATGGTGCCAGCGGACTGCAAGCGGGTATCAAGGCGAATGGTGGCCAGGCGAATCGCGGAGGCGACGCGGCGGGCATTGATCCATCACGGGCCAATGATGCCGGTGGTCCAAGCGCCCCCGGCGATCCGAGTGCTCCAAGTGCTCCAAGTGCTCCAGATGATCCGGGTGGCTACGGAGGCAACCCGCCGCCCTTCTAGGTTCGTCCGGAATGCCCCAATGCTCCAGTCTCATGATCCTTACCCTCTGTACTTCAAGCCTGGATACCACCACTGTCCCGGCCGTCCTGAGGGGATGGCGAAGAAGATGACGGAGAAGAGGTGGCATCCACTCGATCGGAAGTCTCTTTGCTTGCGGTCATCGTGTGGCCATCTCCGTCCGGCTGCCGGACAGCAGCGCGGGCTTCGTCCCGACCGGCCGTATTGTGCCGATGTGAAGCGGCCAGCCACAGGATGGCCCCTCCCACGGGAAGGACAACAACCGTTGCCGCCCACACAGGACGGGAAGAAGACGGGACCCAGCCGGAATTGGCAATGCTAAAGAGCGCACCGACAGCCAGAGTCACATATAAAACCAGTGACGTGGCCACCAGGGGAACCCACATCAGGTATTCGACAGGCATAACCAAACCTTGCGCTTTCATCATGAACAGAGAAGCAATTAGCAATGAACGGAGAACGGCCATCGGCTGGAAATCGACGCCATTCCAGAATATGTATCAGCACCACTGTCGCGCCTCATCCCATGTGATGACTTCGGATCCGGTTGTCTCCTGACCGCGTAGTCGGTCGCGGTGAGACTCCGGGAGAACCCTAGGCTGGAACCATGAGCACCCCGTCACCAGTACAGTCACCGGCCGGCCTTCCTCGCGCGGCAAGCCTCTTCCGCGCCGTGTCTGCAGCACTGAGCATCCCCATGGCCCTTCTGATCCCGCTGTGGATTACGGCAGGGCGCACCCTTTTCGGTATCGAGGGCAATCTGGTCGCGATCTTCGCGGCAACGGCAGGACCGCTTCTGGCCGTGCTGATGCTGGTGTCAGCCGTACGAATCACCGTGTCCGCAACCCGATACCAAAACTTTGGAGCGCCGCTGCGAACGTCATTCCTGCTGCTGGCCGCTTGGGCCGCCGGTGGCGCCTTCGGCTTTCTGGTGCCCGACGTCGGCGGCTCACCCGGGCGGACCGGTTCAGTAATGTCTGCACTGCTGGGAGAAGAGGCAGCGGGCATTTCCGCCGCTCTGGCCAATCCCGCGGGCATTCTCACCCTCGGCCTGACCGTGTCGCTGGTTGTGGTGTCGCTCCGGGAGGCAGCACAGCTCGAGGGAGAGAGGCGCAAGCGTGCAGCTGTTCTCCGCCACTGATTCCGGCTGCTCTCATTCCAGGGGAGGCGCAGAAGCGACGCCGCTGCGCTGCCAGGGGAGTCTGCCCGTGACCTCAAGCTGCAGGGTGTAGCTGAGGAAGGTTCGGATGAGGACGATCAGGGCGAGCACACCCAGCGATTCAAAGGTGGGAGTCACAGCCACGGTGCGGATGATGTCCGCGGCAACGAGCAGCTCCAGGCCCAGGAGGATGGACCGGCCCAGCTGTTGCCGATAGGGCTCATAAACGGGCTGTCCGGTGCGCCGAAGGAGAGCGCGCACCGCGGAGACGCTCGCGATGACGGCCCCCGCAATGATGACAGCAACACCGGCCAGATCAACGATTTCCCCGGCTTCCTCGATGATGCCCTTGAAATCCATTCCGTGCTCCGCTCCCGGACCGCAGTTGGGTTCAGCCGGGCGCTCCGCCCTATCTCCATAAGCCCTGCGGGTCTTGTCCCTGTCAAGGGAAAGGCGTCCGGGAACCGCGTCAGGATCCGGCACCAAAAAGCGGACCTAAGAAGTGCCCGCGCTCCTAGGCTGCGACGGGAATGTGGGAAGCGGGGTTGGCCGGATAGTAGAAGGACCAGTCGTCGTACGGGTCCTGCCACGACGATTCATCCCGGCGGATGCGCTGCACCGCTTCGGCAGGAACCCAGCGGTTGTGGGCGCGGCCGCTGTCGTCGATCCAGTGCAGCAGCACCGACGTGCGCGTCCAGGCAGCAGCCTTGCCGTCTATGACCGACGACGGCGTCCGGCACCGGATGTACGGCTCGCGGCGGTACGGAGCATGCGTGACTGTCGGCGACGGACCCGCAGCCGGCCTGGCGGAAGGTCTGGGCCCGGTAAGCGCCGCACGAGAAAGCGGCTGAAGGGCGGGCGCCGGCGGGGAAGGTGAAGCGACGGGAGTCATGGGAACCACCATGCCGCCCGGCACTGACACTTTGGTCCGAGCCGCCCCCGGCGGGATGTGCACTCACTCGGCAGTCCGCAGACCATCCGGCCATCAGCAGCCCGCAGACCATCCGGCGCGGGAAGCTCAGATCAGGAAGCCAGATCCCGCCATTTTGCTGCGGCCTTGTTGGACAGAGCGGCACTGTGGTCGGCGACCCGGCGCGGCACCATGCGGATGACGGGCGCCAGCTCGGAGAGACCGTGACGGACGGCGTCCCCCGAGGGGATTTCGGTGCCGGCGGGGCGGTTGACGACCATGTAGAACACGGAAACCCCGGCCACCAGCAGGGAAATGAGGGTTACGACGCCGAGGCCGTAAAGAGCCAGCAGCGCGTAGAAAGGGGACTCGAAGAGACTGGCGATGAAATCGGCACTGCCCAGCAGCAGCCATAGCCAAAACACGGCAACGAGGACAAACATGGTCCGCCCGCGGCGGAAGAGCATGGCGGATTTCTTCCGCGCAAAAGGCATTGCTTGAGACTCGCCCATTTCTACTCCCCCAGCTACCAGACCCACCCAGCAGGTCCCCAAGCAGATAATAGCTCCTTTATGAACGAACGATGTTCACCGGTGCGCCAGAATGTACTGTGTCGTTGCGAGAAGGGTGAGAATTGAACAATAAATCCGGTCCGGGCCTGCTGTTTGTGCTTGTCTGCGCCATGGGTGCCGGACCGGTCATGAACTACGGGCTGAGCGCCACGAGCACCCTGATCATTTCTGATTTTGGCATCAGTGAGGCGCAGTTCGGGTTGCTGGCGACGGTCTGTTTCCTCAGCGCGGCTCTGTCCGCCATATCGCTTGGGCGGCTCAGCGACAGGATTTCCGGACGTGCCCAGCTCCTGCTGATCTTCGGCGGAACGGCGCTGGCCCTCGTTCTGATGGCGGTGTCCCGGAATTACGTGTGGCTTCTGGTGGCCGTGGCCCTGGCCGGGCCGGCCCAGGCAATCTCCAATCCGACCACCAACCGGGTGATCACGCACCACGTCGAGCCGGCCCGGCGGGCCGGCTGGCTGGGCATTAAGCAGTCAGGTGTGCAGGCCAGCCAGCTGTTTTCCAGCCTCTTTTTCCCGGCTGCGGCACTGCTGGCCGGCTGGCGGGGCTCAGCCGCCGGCGCCGCCGTCGTCATGGGCGCACTGCTGCTCTACTCATGGAACAAGCTCCCGGCTGATCCGCCGCGGCTGCCCGCGGGCGGGCCGACCGCCGTCGTCGGGCGGCAACCCTTTCCACCCACTGTGTGGCTCCTGGCCGGATTTGCTCTGTTGTCCGGAGCAGGAATGCAGGCCACCAACGTCTACCTGCCGTTGTTCGCCCAGCGCGAGGTGGGCTTTTCCCTCCTGCTGGCGGGTGCGGCAGCCGCCGCGGCGGGGGTCGTGGGCGTGGCTTCCCGCATTCTCTGGGGCCGCCGCATGGCCCGGGGAACTGCCGTGCCGGTCCTGCTGGTGACGCTGGCCGTGGGGGCGATCGGCGGTGCCGGGCTGCTGCTGGCGGCGGGGCAGACCGGTTGGCCGGTGCTGCTGTGGAGCGGCGTCGTTCTGCACGGAGCCACGGTGCTGGGTGTGAATGTTGTGGTCATGGCAGCGGTTCTGCGCGAGGTGGCGCCCGAGCGTGTCGGTGCCGCCTCGGGCGTTGTGTCCCTGGGCATGTACGCGGGCTTCGCCGCGGGACCGCTGGCCATGGGCCTGCTGCTGCAGTATTCGGGCGGGTTCCTCGCCGGGTGGATCTTCGTGGCCGGCGGCTACCTGCTGTGCGTGGTGCTGGCCCTCGTTTTGCACCGGATGAGGCTGAATGCGCGGACTCCCGCGGGAATCTCCTAGGCCAATAACTTCAGGTCATCCACAGCCGGTTCACAGCAGCAGGACAGGCTCCGGCCAGCACCTGCCTGCAGGATGGAACCTGTTTGTTTATGCTGGGACCAACCCCCTCCGGGCGGACCGATAGGAAAACCAAACATGTCCGAGGCCCCTGGCTCCTTCGTGAGTAACCTTCCCAAGCTCTCGCACCCCGACGGCACTCCGATCCGCGCCCTCGTGGTCGACGACGAGCCCAACCTCGCCGAGCTGATCAGGATGGGTTTGCGCATGGCCGGCTGGCAGGTGGTGACGGCGGCGGACGGACGCGAGGCGGTGGAAACCGCCCGCGACTTCCGTCCCGACGTGCTGGTCCTTGATGTCATGCTGCCCGGGTTCGACGGAGTCGAGGCGCTGGTGAAGATCCGCAGATTCGCTCCCGATGTGCCCGCACTGTTCCTCACCGCGAAAGACTCCGTTGAGGACCGCATCACCGGATTATCGGCCGGCGGGGACGACTACGTCACCAAGCCCTTCAGCATGGAGGAAGTGCTGCTGCGGCTGCACCGGCTGGTCCAGCGCTCCGGAGTCACCGCCGTCGACACCGCCGAGCTCGTGGTCGGTGACCTGACGCTGAACCTGGACACCCGCGAAGTGACCCGGGCCGGCCAGGAGATCCAGCTGACCGCCACCGAATTCGCCCTGCTGACCTTCCTGATGGAGAACCCCCGCCGGGTCATCAGCAAAACGCAGATCCTTAACCGGGTCTGGGACTACGATTTCGGCGGCCAGGCGAACATCGTCGAGCTGTACATTTCGTACCTGCGCAAAAAGATCGACGCCGACCGCGAACCCATGATCCACACCGTGCGGGGAGCCGGATACGTGCTCAGACCTGCCGGATGAGCAACGCCGCTCCGCACCGCGACGGCACGGGTGGCCGCCCGGTCCTCCAGAGGCTGCACGGCTGGCGGCTGCGAACCAAGCTCCTGCTGGCCACACTGGGCCTGCTCACGCTGACCTGCTGCACTATCGGCTTTCTCAGCCACGCGGTCATGAACGTCTTCCTGGTGCAGCAACTGGACGAGACCCTGCTGGAGGCCTCGGACCGTGCCGTGAACTTTCCCCTGCCGCCCGGAGGCACGCCGCCGTCGCCCGACGACGGCAACCTGCCCGACCCGCTGGATGTCCCGGGCCAAGGCGGACCGGGAATGCTCGATGTCCGGTATTACGGAAACACGGCCTTCAGCAACGGGGTGACGCTCGACGACGGCACCCGGCAGGCGCTGTCCGCCGACGACGTCGAAGTCCTCGCCGCACTGCCGGCGGACCGCGTTCCGGTGTCCGCCGAGCTGTCCTTCGGCGAGTACCGGCTGGTGTCCCAGCCGCAGCCGGAGACCGGGAGCGTGGTGGTCTCCGGAATGCCGCTGGCAGCCACCAAAAACACGCTGCTCGGGCTGGGACTCACCATCGCCGCGGTGTCCCTGCTCGGCCTGGCACTGACCGCCGTCCTGGGTTATCTGATCATCCGGCGCAGCCTGCGCCCGCTGGAGGAAGTGGCGGCCGTCGCCACCAGCGTTTCCCGGCTGCCGCTGGACGTGGGCGACGTCGCGCTGGCCGAACGGGTGCCGCAGAACCTCGCCGATTCCCAAACGGAGGTTGGAAGCGTGGGGCTGGCCTTCAACAAGATGCTGGACAACGTTGCCCATGCCCTGAAAGTGCGCCAGCGCAGCGAACTGCAGATCCGCCAGTTCGTTGCCGACGCCAGCCATGAACTGCGCACACCCCTGACTTCCATCCGCGGCTACACCGAAATGGTTCGTCTCACCGAACACCTCAGCCCGGAGGGCACCCAATCGCTGGGCCGGGTGGAAGCCGAGTCCCGGCGCATGGCCGGCCTCGTTGACGACCTGCTGCTCCTGGCCCGGCTCGACGAAGGGCGGCAGGAGATCCGCAGCGAAGTGGACCTCACGCGCCTGCTGGTCGAGACCGTGAGTGACGCCCGAATTGCCGCCCGGGACCACCACTGGCGCATCGAGCTGCCGGAGGAGCCCGTTACGGTAACGGGTGATCCCGGGCAGCTGCGTCAGGTTTTCATCAACCTGGCCACCAACGCCCATGTGCACACGCCTCCCGGCACCACGGTGGATGTGTCGCTGGTCCGGGACGGCAACGACGCGGTGCTCAGGGTCGCTGACACCGGTGCCGGAATCCCGGCGGACTTTCAGGAGCGGATCTTCTCCCGCTTCGCCCGCCGCGACACCTCGCGTTCGGAGCGGACCGGGTCTTCCGGGCTGGGACTGGCCATCGTGGATGCCATCGTGGCCGCCCACCACGGCACCATTACGTTGGAAAGCGTGCCGGGAGACAGCGTTTTCACTGTCCGGCTGCCCGTGCGGCCAGCATCCGAAGACATCGTGCAGCCGGGGCGGGAACCGGACTCATCCACCGAAGTTCAGGACTGAACCTGCGGTGTTGACGATCAGGAGGACCCCGAGGATTCCGGTGATCCAGGACAGTGTGTTGGTGGAAGTCCGGCTCAGGAAGCCGTCCAGCTTCTTCAGCATCGGATCCACCCGCCGGGACGCGGCGAAGCGCGCAATCAGGAGCACGAGAGCCGGCGCGACCATGAGCACGCAGTAAGCCGCGAGAACGGCGCCGGTCAGCGGCCATTGCAGGCCGGAGGCGCTGAGCAGGCCGATGGCCGCCAGATACGGCACCATGGTGGCGAGCTCGATCGTCGTGGCACCCAGAGCCAAACCGATCAGGGCCGCCGCACCCCCGCTGCCCCGGGTCTCGGAGCCCACGGCCTTGTGCCGCCACCGGGCGAGCCGGCCCGAGGCCGGAGCGCCCGCGGAGGATTCGGCGAGGTCGGTGCCTGCAGTTTCGTCCATGCCGGCCGTCCCTGCGGCTCCGGTGCCTGTTCCGCCGGTTCCTGAGGCTCCGTGGCCGGTATGCTGCACCGAACCCCGGGCTGCCTTCTCCCGCTTTGCCTGCGCCTCGAGCCGGAAGCTCCAGGCCAGCAGGGCTATGCCGGCGGCCAGCAGGAACACCGAAAACCCGCGTGATTCATAGAGGCCGGAGAAGTTCTCCACAACAAGCTCGGCACCGAACAGGATCGCCAGGCCAACTCCGAAATAGAAAACGGCCACCGTTCCCAGGAACAGCAGTATCCGGCCGGGCCGCAACCGGCCCGGCGCCAGCAGCAGCCAGACCGGAATGAGCAGCGTGCCGAAACTCGTGGAGTCCACGAGCGCGAGAACAGCCAAAGCACCGAAAAGTGTGGGATCCATGGCACCAACAGTAAAGGTCGGGGCCACCGCCGTCGTCGGCCAAAAGGAGGACTCGGCAGGCGGCTGTCGTTCGAAGGGACCGCGGCGCGGGCTGCGCTAGGCGGGTTCCGGGGCCGACGGCGGCTGGGCATGCCGCGGGCTGGAGGGGTTCAGCAGTGAATGACGCCGTCCGTAGAACCAGTAGATGAGGAGGCCGATCACGAGCCAGACACCGAAGCGCAGCCAGGTTTCCCAGTGCAGCTGCAGCATGAGGAATCCGGAGGAGAGGACACCGAACGCCGGGATCCACGGCATCAGCGGCAGGCGGAACTCCCGGGGCGCATCCGGCTCGCGCCGTCGCAGAGCGATGACTGCGATGCAGACCACCACAAATGCGGCGAGAATGCCGATGTTCGTCAGATCAGCCACGGCGCGGATCGGGAAGACCCCCGCCAGCAGGGCGGACGTGATGCCGGCGATCCAGGTCACCCGCTGCGGAGTGCCGTGCCGGTCAGTAACTGAGAACCAGCCCGGAAGCAGGCCGTCGCGGCTCATGGAGAACCAGACCCGGGTGACTCCGAGCAGAAAGGTGAGCATGACGGTCAGGATGGACAGCACAGCGAACGCCGAAATGACCGTCGCAATGACGGGCAGGCCGACGGTTTGGAAGGCCGAAGCGAACCCCGCAGTGGGGCTGATCTCGGTGTAATTCTGCATGCCGGTCAGCACCAGTGTGGCCAGGACATAGAGCACCATGGCCACTGCCAGCGACAGCAGGATCGCCTTGGGCATGTGCTTCTTGCCGTCAGTGGCTTCCTCCGCCGCCGTGCTCATGGCGTCATAACCGAACACCGCGAAGAACACCGTTGCGGCTCCGGCGAAGACCGCCCCAAAACCGTTGGGGAGGAACGGCACGTAGTTCTCGGTGTTCACGAAAAAGAACCCCAGGCCAATAATGAAGAGAATCAGCAGCACTTTCAGGGCCACGGCCACGAGTTCGAACCGGCCGAAGGTTTTGGTTCCCCGGCTCAGGATCCAGGTGATGAAAAGGCACACCACCAGGGCGGGAAGGTTGATCAGGCCGCCCTCGACGGTGTCGCCGGTGCCCTGCATCCACGCCGGAACCTCAACGCTGATTCCGGCCATGAACTCGGTGAAGTAGCCGGAGATGCCAATGGCCACCACCGCAACAATGGCCGTGTATTCCAGCAGCAGGTCCCAGCCGATGAACCAGCCGATGATCTCGCCCAGGGCCACGTAGCCGTAGGTGTAGGCGGAGCCGGCGCGCGGGACCAGGCCGGCGAATTCCGCATAGGAGAGTGCCGCTGCGGCGCTCGCCAGCCCGGCGATCAGGAAGGAAATGAGCACACCGGGCCCGGCGCCGGGTGCCTCACCGCCTCCGTTGGCCACCAGGCCGGCCAGGGTGAAGATGCCGACGCCGATGATGCCGCCGACGCCGATGGCAGTCAGCTGCAACAGGCCAAGGCTCTTGAAGAGTTTGTTGCCGGATTTCTCATCGTCCACCTCGTTGATGGGCTTGCGCCGGAAGAGGGATGAGGAAGATGAGCTTTCTGCCGTGGCCATGGAAGGCTCCGATCGTTGCAGCCGATACCGCGGGCGCCGAAAACCGTAAATTCGGACACTCAGAGCAGTATCGTCCCGTCGGAATCCAGTGAAAAGACCGGCCGGAAAGACGGGCGCGCAGGAGCAGCTATTCAGCGGTTTCGGACGGCCCTGCGGGTGTTTCGCCGTCGGAGCCGGCGGGCTCCCGTGCCGCCGGCGGGGCATCCGTGAACTTCAGGCCCACCACGCAGCCGATGATTCCGGCGAGGAAAAGGATCTTCAGCAGTCCCGGCTGCTCGCCGCCGGACACCATGGCGTACACGACCGTAAGCACTGCGCCCAGCCCGGTCCACACGGCGTAGGCCGTGGAGATGGGAATGGAGTTCATGGCGTAGGAGAGACCGACCATGGAGGCAATGCCGGCGGCGAGAAAGATCAGCGACGGCGCCAGCAGGGTGAACCCCGCGGAGGCGTCCAGTGCTGTGGCCCAGACGGCTTCCAGCACGGCACTGAGGAGCAGGATGATCCACGGCATGATCAGGCCACCAACTTCAGGCCGACAACGCAGCCCACGATGCCCAGCAACAGCAGGACCTTCAGCACCGTGGCTCTTTCGCCGCCGAAAAGCATGGCGTAGGCGGCGGTGAGGACGGCGCCGATTCCCACCCATACGGCGTAGGCGGTTCCCACCGGGATGGACTGCATGGCGAAGGCGAGGCCGGCCATGCTCAAAATGATGCCGGCGCCGAAGATGACCGTTGGCCAGCGCCGGCGGAAGTTCTCCGACTTACCCAGCGCCGTCGCCCAGACGGCTTCCAACATGCCGGAGAGAACAAGAATGACCCATGCCATGACAGATTCCTTTGGCCAGTCTTGTCGCTGTCCGGGTACTGATCCGTCGTCCGGAGACCGGCATCCGGTCTTGGCCTCCCACGGTAGCAAATCCGGAGCGGCCCGGCACCCGGCACATGGCACCCGCCAAACGTCCGGCTGATGGTGTTTCGAAAACTGAGCATTTCGGAAATTGAGCATAATGGGCCCATGACCATTATCAAGATCAACGCAATCACTGTCCCCGCCGATTCCGGCGACGAGCTCGCCCACCGGTTCGCGGCGCGGGCCGGCGCCGTCGACGGGCAGGACGGCTTCGAGGGGTTCGAACTGCTGCAGCCCACCGATGAACGGACCACCTGGCTGGTCGTCACGCGCTGGCGTGACGAGAAGTCGTTCCAGGACTGGGTGTCGTCCAAGAACTTTGCGCACGGACACGGTGCAGCAGCAGCCGGTGACGGTGACTCGGCGGGGACCCGGCCCAAGCCCGTTGGTTTGAGTGCTGAGCTGTGGAGCTACCGGACGGCCGGAGGCAGCACCGGAACCGCGGAGTGAGCGCTTCCTCTTGAGGAATACCCGCCCGGCGGGACACTCTGGTGGCGACGGGGCGGGAGCAGACGGAGGATTCTCATGAAGATTGAGCACGCCGCCGCTGCGGGCGGTATCGCTCATTTTCTGATCCGCGGATGAGGATGGTGACCACATCGGTAACGGTGGTGATGTTCTTGACCGTGCGGGCACCGATGAGGCGCATGTAGCGCTGCAGGAGATAGGTAGTTCAGCCCCGCTCATCTGCTCGGAACTCTTCGCGGGAAATACGGTCCCCGGAAAGCGACCGCGGATGTCATCCACAGGCGACAGAAGTGACGCCCCTCGCCCGATGTCCGGATCAGGACGGTTTCATAGCGTCGAAGTATGAAAGAGATCCCCGAAAACAACATCGCTGACAGCACCGCCCGGCGTGAAGTGGCAGCTCGCCCTGACCCTGACGCTGGCCGGTCTCGCCTACGGCCTGCACATCATTTCGTTCAGCGCCGTGGTGTCGACGGTTCTGACCGGGACTGTGCAGGGGCCGCTGGCGATGCCGATCGCCGTCGTCCCAATCCTCATCATGAACGGCCTGTGGGGATTGCTGGCCGCGGCCGTTCGGCGCCTGCTGAGGGGGAGGACGAGATGCAGTGCAGCCCTTCTTCCAACCCGGCGGCAGGTCCTGGCCGGAGCAGCCGGCGTTCTACTGCTAAGGGCCTGTGACGGTATGTCCCGGGGCACTCAACCGGAGACCGTGCAGTTCACGACACCGCTGGCCATCCCGCCCTGGCGGCGTCCGGCCTGGGGGAGGACGGCCCCCGCAGCTTCAACCTGCCCTCGAGGGAGGGGTCCACCCGGGGAAAGCACCAACCTGCCCGGAACCCGCGTATCCCTAGCGGCCAAGAGGTTTAGGGCCGCTTCCTCTCAGGAAACCGGGCAGGTGGCTTATGGGGCTTAGACGTTCAGGTTCACGCGCCAGCGGGTCTTCTGGGCCTGATAGAGCGGAATCTCCTTGCGGGGCTTGATGGTCAGTTTCTTCCCGAGCCAGAACAAGGGGCGGCCCTTGGGCTGCTTGGTGATCGCGCGGTAGAGCAGCTGCACCCAGACGCCCAGGGATATGTCCAGGGCATATCCCATCAGCGGGAAGATGCAAAGCGCCACGCGGGCCACGGTGCGGGTCAGGGTGCGGCGGCCTGGCACCGGCTGCGCTGCGCCTGCTGCGTGGCCCTGTGCCACTGCTGCGGCGATAGCTGCGGGGTCCACATAGGGCTGGGCGGGATAGCCCTGCTGCGGCGGGTAGGGGGCCTGCTGCTTCTTGCTCATGGTTGCTTGTCCTTCCTGTGTAGTGGGGGCGTAGTTGGTGGGGGGTTATTTCAGCTGCGAAACGCCGTAGTCTGCCTCTGCCTCGGTGTAGTCATAGTCATACATGTCCATGAGTTCTTCACGGATTTTCGCCGGGGACCACGCCAGATCGTCCAGCATCTGCTGGGCCTTCTCCGCAGCGGCGCGGTGGCCTGCCGGGACCTTCTGGGACTGCTCCTCAGTAGGCTTAGGCCTGGCGGTCACGGTCACGGTGGGGGCTGGTTCAGGCGTGCAGTCGGTCGGTGCGGGCATGCATGCCGTCAAACCAGTCAGGGCCTAGCACTGCCGCCGCGATGTACTTGGTGTTGCGCGTCAAGGTAGCTTTCCTTCCTTGCTGCCGGACTAGTCCAGTTTACCGTCCAGCCATTCGTCCATGTTGTAGTCAATCAGTGCGTCTGCAAGGGCGTCAGCGTCCCGTTCCTCGGCGGCCAGTACCTCGGCAATCACGATCTGCAGAGCGCAATCAGGGCAGACGGGGACCATCAATCTCAGCCGGCGTGACGGAGACCTGGGGGGCCGGGCGCCTGTTCGTCATCATCCTGCTGGACCGGGAACACCAACTGGTCCGCCTGCATCGGCTCGGAGAACCCGGTGGACTACCGCGAGCTGTTCGACATACCGCGTTTGCCCTCCTACGTTTTCGGAAGGACGGCGCTGCCGGGGGATGCCGCCCACGGCATGGCGCCAAACCTGGGGCGGGGGTGCCTGTGAGGCGCTGCTCGACGCGATAGTGCTGGTGGGAGCCTTGGCGGAGGCGTCCGACGTCGATTCCGCCCCGCATGCCTACGACGCCGGTCGCCGCCGCCGGGGAAACCGGATGGTGCGCGCGGCACGGTTTCTGACCGGGCCAGCACGGCCAAACGCTTCACCGCAGCCCGCGACCTCGCGGTGTCCGCCGCCGCACGGTTCAGCTAACTGCTGCTCCTAAACGGCGGCCCTAACGGCTGCCGCCCCGAAGTGCGGCGGCCGCACCGGTGACCCGGGTGCGGATCCGGTACAGGCTGGTCGAAGCCGTCAGGTACAGGGTGCGTCCGTCGTCGCCGCCGAAACAGAGGTTGCTGACGGTTTCCGGCACCGGGATCCGCAGGATCTGGACCCCGTCCGGGGAGTAAACGCGCACCGCATCCTGCGAAGAGGTCCAGATATTTCCGTGGACGTCCACACGGAAGCCGTCCGGCACGCCGGGATCCACCTCGGTAAAAATCCTTCCGTTCCGGGCGAAGCGGCCCGCCACGACGTCATAGGCATGAATGGCGTGGCCGTGCAGGCGCTCGCCGCCGTCCATGGCCGGTGTGCCGCGCGAGGTGTCCGAGACGTACAGGACTGATTCGTCGGGAGAAAACGCCAAGCCGTTGGGGACCTCCACGTCAACGACTGCCGGCGTCAGCTCGCCGCTGGACGGATCGAAGCGGAAGACATAGCGGTCACCGTATTCCTCGCGGCCCAGGTGGCCCTCGCTCTCCTTTTGGATTCCGTAGGACGGATCGGTGAACCAAATGGTGCCGTCGGACTTCACCACCACGTCATTGGGTGAATTCAGCCGCCGGCCGTTGTACGAGTCCACCAGGGTGCTCACGGCAGGGACGGCGCCGTCCGAGGTGCCGGTGTCCCGCTCAATCGCCCGCCGGCCGTGCGAGCACTGGACGACGGCGCCGTCGAGGTCCAGGGCGCGGCCGTTGGGGAACTCGGCGTCGGAGGCATAGACCTCCAGAACGCCGGTGGCTTCCCGGAATTCCAAAACCCGGTTTCCCGGTATGTCACTGAAACGCACGGCCGACCGGGCCGGAATCCAGACCGGCCCCTCGGCCCAGGCGGCGCCGGTGGCCACCTTTTCCAGAGTGGCATCATCAGCGAGCAGAGTTCCCGGCGTCATCGTCATGCGTAGTCCTAGCGGTGGAAGTGGGCGTAAGAAGAGGAGAAGCTTCGCCTCAGCTTAGACGCTGCCGGGCGCGCCATTCCTTCGCGCTCTGCGCGCCGATCCACCGGTCCGGATCTGTCCGTCGCGGGGGATAGGGTGGTGTTTGTTCACGACCTTCGTGCCCCAGCCTTTAGGAGAAATCAACCGTGAGTGCACTTCTGACGTCCCTCGTTTCCAGCGCCGGCCTTATCGGCGGTTACAAGACCGCCCGGGACACCGGCAACCGCCAGCTTGGCGGAGCGGTACTGGCTGCCGCTGGCGCAGCAGCCTTCACCATGTGGAAGCGCGACGCCGGAACCGGCACGGCTGTGGCCCTGACAACCGGCTACGTGGCTGCCTTCGGGTTGTCCCACCCGCTGGCCAAGAAGCTCGGCGCCTGGCCGGCCGTCTACACCGTCACCGCCGTTACCGCCGCGGCCGCCCTCATTTTCGGACGCCGCCGCTAGGAAAGGCCGTGGGTCCGGGCATTCGCGGCGGCGGGATACCGGCCTGCCGCCGCGGGCCAGTCCGTCAGCTCTCGTCCCCGCCGGCGCTGATGTTGACCATCCAGTTCACTCTCCGAACCTGTCAGTGCACATGCCAAAGCTGTCGCCCCACGGGGCCACTTCCAGCGGTTCAGTGATGCTGCCGCCCTCGATCAGCCGCTCCCAATAGCCGCTCAGTTCGGATTCGTTGTCCCCGTTGAGCGAAAGCGTGAAGCTGCTGTTGTCGCCCAGCGGCATGCTGCTGGGAACGTCAGCGGCCATGAGGACCATCCCGCTGGGCGTCCGCAACACCGAGTGCATGATCTTGTCCCGATCGGCCGGATCCTCGGCGGCGTCGAACTCGGCAAACGTGTTGGTGCTGAGCTCACCGCCGAAGATCGACTGGTAGAACTCCATGGCTGGTTTAGCGCTGTCCCGGAAGGACAGGTACGGGTTCAGTTCGCTCTTCATGGCTGCTCCTGGGATGGCGGGGAAATGATGGGGGATGGCCGGGAAGTGATGGAACCAAATTATCCACCCGTTGGCGGAGCGGAAAAAGAGTGGCCGGCGGCCCGGCCCGCGTCGGCAAGCCGGACGACGACGTCGGCCCGGCGGGCGTGGCGCCGGATGATGCGCGCGTTGGCTTCGTCGCTGCCCAACGCCCACTTGCGGGCCTCAGCCCGTGACTTGCCGAACCGTGCGTGGCGGCGAATCAGGCGCTCCCGGCGGACGGCGGCGTCCGCCGCCAGATACCAAACCTCATCCATTGCCGCGCGGGCGCGGGGCCAGGAACTGTTGGGCAGCAGAAGATAGTTGCCCTCCGTGACCACCAGCGGAACGGTGTGAGGAATGGAAATTGCAGACCCGATCGATTCCTCCAGGTCACGCCGAAAATCAGGGGCAAAAATTACCGGTTCGTCCGCCAGCTGGAAGCGCAGACGCTGCAGCAGTGCCGCGTAGCCGCCGTCGTCGAACGTGTCCGGCGCTCCTTTGCGCCCGTGGCGGCCCAGGTCTCTGAGGATGCTGTTCGCCAGATGAAACCCGTCCATCGGCACCAAGACGGCGATGTTCGGTCCCAGCGCCTTCACGAGCTGCGCGGCAACCGTGGACTTGCCGGCTCCGGGCGCCCCGGTGATGCCCAGGATCCGGCGGGTGCCGCCGGCCGCCAGCGTCCGCGCCCGGCTGATCAGTTCGGCGGCGGTGGTCAGCTCCGGCGGGGCGGTCCCGACAGTGTTGGTGCCGACAGCGTTTCCGGGATCCTCGGCGGGCCGTGAGATGTCCATTGGGACATTGTCCTGCAGATTGGTCCGCAGCAGCAGATGCCTGGGCCGGAGCGGGAATCATCGCGGGGCGGTGCGCGTTATTCTCTGTGGACGCCGGGAACGGCGGCCTTGTAAATTGAACGGGCTTGGCAACTGAATACGGGGATGATCGGTTTCGACGGTGTTTGCCGCGACAGGGGAAGCGGGCCGAGGATGCAGAGTTATCTCGTAAACGCTCTCTGCAAAAAATAAGTGCCAAACCTATGCGCACTGACTTCGCCCTTGCTGCCTAAGCAGTAAGGCACAGTCCGTCAGCCCGGAGTTGCTCTCGCTCCGGATCCTGGCGTCATTTAGAGGGCCACTGCTGAACATGCCCGCCGTTGGCGTGTTCGGGACTCCTTAACGGCTGGGCCCGGATCAGCCGCACGTCTGTACGACGGCTGGGGCCAAGAAAATCCGACGCAGACTGCGCCCGGAGAAGCCCTTTCAACACAACATCGGACGGGGGTTCGATTCCCCCCATCTCCACGACCGGCACCCGCCGGAATTCGAAGGCCTGCCCGTACCCGGGCGGGCCTTCGGCGTTCTGCGCAGCCCTGGGGTTCGTGCCGGAGCACTCGCCGGACGGACTCCGGCCTACTGGAACTCCAGCGGAATCACTGTTCCCTGGTGGTAGCGCAGCCGGAGCGCAGAGGCCGACGTGTCCCACACCGACGCGTGCCGGCTTTGGCGGGTGCCCGCGCGCAGCCGGTAGGTGACAAGAACGAGGTCCGGGCCGAGGTCCGTGAAGTCCCATTCATCCGCTTCCGGCGTTGGACGCCGTTCCTCGAGGCTCAGGGCTGTCATGACTTCCCCGCGGGTCCACCTGCGCCCGGAACGCCCAACTTCCACAAACTCCGGATGCAGCAGTTCTCCCACCCGCTCTGCATTGCTCCGCGTCATCGAGGCGAGAAGTTCCAATTCGGCGGTTTGAATCTTGGAGTGCACGCTCATGCTTTCAGTGTGCCCGATCCTGCCGCTGATCTCTTACGCTGGATTCCAATCAGCCCAAACCGGACAGGGGAGGTCAACCATGGCAGGCCGCGGACGCATGCTGCTCAAGGCGGCAGGTACGGGGACAGTGGCGGGGCTGGCAGGCGTGGCGGTGATGACGGCCGGCGAAAAGGTGGAGCAGCTGGTCACGTCCCGGCCCAATTCGTATGTGCCGGCACGCACGCTGCTGACGCTGCTGGGCCAAAAGCCCGACGACGACGCCCGCCCGCCTGCGTGGAATCACGCCATGCACTGGGGCACCGGCGCGGTGCTTGGTGCGCTGCGGGGTGTCTGGTCAGTCACCGGCATCCGCGGACCGGTGGCCAACAGCACCCACACCGTGGTGCGGCTGGCCACGGATCAGACCTTGGAAAATGCCACGGGCGTCGGTGCTCCTCCGGCCTCCTGGCCGACAGATGAAACCGTGGTGGATGTCGTGCATAAAACGGTGTATTCGTGGGTGACCGGATCGTTGTGCGATGCCTGGATACCACCGCTGCTGGAATCCAGGCGGGGAACCGCCAGCCACTGACCCCGGTTATCCCGTATCCCGCAAGCAGGGCGGCGCGGCGTTTTAGATGCATAGCCGCAGGCTACCGGGCCCGTGCAAGGGCCGGCGGCGCCCGTTAGCGATGCATCCTTTCGCAACCAGGCCCGGCTCCCTAGGCTGGTTGTGGGGGTTAACTCCGAGCGATCAAAGGACCTGAGATGTCACAGCCAGGGAGCAGCTCGAATCCCCTGAGGATGGGAGTCTTTTCACTTTCTCCCGCATTGGCAGCGGGAGAGAAAAAGGGATTCTTCAGGGACAACGACGTGCACGTAGTGTACGAACAGGTGCAGTCCTCGGACCAGCAGTTTCGGGACTTCGCCGCGGGACACTACGAGGTCCTGCAGACCGCCTGGGACAACGTGGTCAATTACCGCTGCAACGCCTCCAACGACTACGGCAGCCCGCTGTACGTTATGGCCGATTTTGCCCTGGACCTGGGCATGGAACTGACGGCGGTCAGTCCGCCGGAGATTACGTCGCTGGAGGCCGTCCACGGCGGCGAGGTGGCGGTGGATGCCAGGGACAGCGGTTATGCGTACGTCATGTACTCGATCCTGGACAAGGCCGGCCTCCGCCGGGACTCCGACTACACGGTGGTCAGCCAGGGCGGGGTGGCCGAACGCTACCGGCGCATGACTGACGGCTACGCCTCGGCCACGCTGCTGAGCGACGGCCTCGAAGCGCTGGCACGGGAACAGGGGATGAACCAGCTCGCCGATGAATCAGCACTCGGCATGCCCTATCTGGGTTCCGTGGCCGCTTGGAACGGGGACTGGTACTCCGCACACCGGGACGTCGCCGTGCGCTTCCGCGAAAGCTACGAGGCGGCACTGGCCTGGGTGCTGGATCCGGCCCACCGGAACGACGCCGTGGACGTGGTGGCCGATGTGCGCGGACTGTCGAAGCCCGACGCGCGTCTGGTGCTGGACGCCGAACTGGGCCCCTGGGGCATGGCCCGGGACACCACCATCACGGATGAAGGTGCCCGCGCCGTGATCGGCCTGCGCCAGCAGTTCGACGGGTTCGACGACGAAACGGCCGTGAACCCCTACGGCGACCTGGCCCCGTTCTTCGTTTCCGGCGGCCCGGACGCCTCCTAGCCCTGCACGCGTCCGGCACCGGCGGCGGGCAGGACCGTGAAGACAGCCGGTGCGGCGTAGCCGGCCGCGGCGAACGCCACCGTTACCGCGGCGGTGACGGCGTCGGCGTCGTCGCTGTTGACCAGCGCGATGGCCGAGCCGCCGAAGCCGCCGCCGGTCATCCTGGCGCCCAGCGCACCGGCGCTGAGCGCGGTGTCCACGGCCAGGTCCAGCTCCGGACAGGAAATCTCAAAGTCGTCCCGCATGGACGCATGGCTCTCGTTGAGGAGGGCGCCGAGCCCGGCGGGGCCTTGCCCGCGCAGGACGTCGACGGCGGCCAGGACGCGGTCGTTCTCCGTCACTATGTGCCGGACGCGGCGGAAGGTCTCCTCATCCAAAATGCCCGCGGCAGCAGGGAGGTCAGCGAGGGAGAGGTCGCGGAGCGCGGCGACGCCCATGGCCTCGGCGCCGCGCTCGCAGGAAGTCCGCCGGGCGGCGTATCCGCCGGTGGAATGCTCGTGACTGACCTTGGTGTCGATCACCAGCAGGGTGAGGCCGTTGCCGGCCAGATCCAGCGGCACCAGCTGCGCTTCCCGGGTCCGGCAGTCCAGGAAAACCGCGTGCCCTTCCTCGCCGAGCAGGGACGCGGACTGGTCCATGATGCCGGTGGGTGCGCCGACCATCAGGTTCTCGGCGCGCTGCCCCAGCGCGGCAAGCTCCGGTCCGGTCAGCCCGGCGTCGGAGAGCTCGTTGGCCATGACGGCCACGGCGCACTCCAGGGCCGCCGAGGAGGAGAGCCCGGCACCGACCGGCACATCCGAATCCAGATACAGGTCGACGCCGGGAACCCGGGCGCCGTGGTCCTCGAACGCCCACAGCACGCCCAGCGGGTAGGCCGCCCAGCCCTGGATGCTGCCCGCCTGCAAGTCGTCCAGGCTCGCGCTGACAGTGCTTCCGCCGTTGAACGCCGAATGCACCTGCGTGGTGCGGTCCCGGCGCGGTGCCGCCGCCACCGACGTCGAGCGGTTAATGGCGAAAGGCAGCACAAACCCGTCGTTGTAGTCGGTGTGCTCACCGATCAGGTTGACCCGTCCGGGGGCGGACCAGACGCCCGCCGGCTCCCGACCGAAACGGTTGGTGAAAGCGGTAACCAATTCCGGGGCGGAAAGCGTCATGCCAGGGCCTTTCCGGCGGCCTGCGCCGTGCCGGCGCAAGCGGGAGCGGCGGCACGCAGGTTCGCGGCCACCTGCTCGGGGATCGTGTCGTTGATGAAAGCTCCCATGGCCGCCTCGGAGCCGGCCAGGAACTTGAGTTTGTCCTCGGCCCGGCGCGGCGAGGTGAGCTGCAGGTGCAGGCGGCTCGCCGCGCGGAACCGGGCGTCCAGCGGCGCCTGATGCCACGCCGCAATGTACGGGGTGGGCGTGGAATACAGCCCGTCGACCCGGGCCAGCAGGTCAAGGTAGACGGATGTCAGGTCATCCCGCTCGTCGTCCCGCAGATCGGCAAGGTCGGCAACCTGGCGGTGCGGCACCAAATGAACCTCCAGCGGCCACCGGGCGGCAAACGGCACAAAGGCACTGAAATGCCGGCCCTCGAGGATCATCCGGTCCCCGGAGCTCCGCTCCGCTTCCAACGCCGCACCCACCAGGGTCTGCCGACCGCCCGAGGCTTCAAAAAAGGCGGCAGCCTGCTGCGCCATGACTGCCGAGCGCGGCGGAATGAACGGATAGGCGTAAATCTGTCCGTGCGGATGCAGCAGGGTGACGCCGATATCCGCCCCGCGGTTCTCAAAGCAGAACACCTGACGGATGCCCTGCATCGCTGACAGCGCCTCGGTGCGGTGGGCCCAGGCATCGACGACGGTGCGGGCACGCTCGGGGGACAGCGAACCGAAGGAGCCCTCGTGTGCCGAATCGAAGGCCACCACCTCGCAGCGTCCGTATGCCGGCGCCGTCGTGCCCCAGGACGGGTTGTCCGGCAGGACGCCCAGCTCCGGGCCGAAGGAGGGGAAACGGTTTTCGAAGACCACCACCTCGTAGTCTTCGGCCGGGATCTCCGAAGCACGCGACGGCGAGGACGGGCACAGGGGGCACTGGTCGGCGGGCGGCAGGTGGGTGCGCGACTGGCGGTGCGCGGCGACGGCGATCCACTCTCCGGTGAGGGCGTCGTACCTGGCGGTTCCGTTGTCCGGCCGGGCCGGCAGTCCTCGGCGGTCCGCCGGGGCGGCTGCCCGCCGGCGGGCGGTGTCCTCCGCAGCATCAAAGTAGATGAGTTCCCGGCCGTCGGAGAGCCGCGTACTGGTGGAGACTGTCATGGATTCCTTCGTCTGCCGATCGCTCGGAAGTCACAGACTATCCCAAGGTGTTTGCGCTCATGCCCTGCGGACAACCTGGTAAGCAGGCTTACAATTTAAGAATTCCCTCCAGCAAAAGGAGCAGAACGATGTCCACTCCGAATGACCGTCCCGCAACAGCGGCGCAGAATGAAGCCGATGTCCTTGAGCAGCAGGCTTCCGTTGTCCCGGAGGCACAGGAGGACACGGGGATTCAGGACCCGGTGCGACCGCATGGAGATCCGCTGCGGCCTGACGGGTCCGAGGCCGACAGGTTGGAGCAGGACGCCGACGGCGGGGCAGCGAACAGCGATGAGGATGAGTATCCGCGCGAAAGGGAAGACGACGAACGCAGCTAGCGGCATCCCCTCGCGGCGTTCCCGCTGCTGGATGAACCCGTTAGGCCGCGCGGCTGGCGGCGGAAGCAGCCGTTGAGCCGTGCGGGTGCACGCCCAGGGCCTGCCTGGTGTGCGCTTCCAGATCGGCGACGGCGGAGTCCGGCAGGTCGATGATTCCGCGCAGCGAGCCGCGCAGGCTGCGATAGGCGGCGTCGACCTCCGACGGTGTGGCTGCTCCGTCGAGGATGATGTTCAGGGCTTGCCGTGCAGTGGCGAGCTTGCTGCGCTCGGAGTCGCTGAGCTTCGACTGTCCGCAGCGCCGGGCGTACTTTTCAGCCGTGACGAAGGCTACCTCGAAGCGGTCCACGGCACGGCGGAGCTTCGAATTCTCAGCCCGGCCGCGGCCAAGGTCCAGGGCTTCAGCCTCAGCCGCCCGAATGCCCTGCATGGCGACGATGATCTCGCGGATGACGGGGTCGGAGTAGTCAGTCATCACCGGATAATCGATCATCAGCGAGACGTCGGTTTCGTAGCGTGACCACTTCACCAGCAGGTCGTCACGGCGTAGGTACAGCCGGCGCCAGGCCTCGGCCTGCGCCGCGGCATCATCGCGGCGGTTCCGGGCGGTCCGCGTGCGGCGCCTCTGCGCCCGGACTCCCAGGCCCAGCAGCACCGCGGCACCGATGAACAGCGGCGGCGTGATGAAGGCGGCGACGAACGACAGGATCGAGGGGTCGCCGTCGTCGCCGAAAACTGCCGTCTGAAGCAGTTGCAGGAATCCATAACCCAGGACAGCGGCCAGGCCAGCGGCCAAGGCCGTAAAAATCAGTGCTGCCACAGCGACTTTCTTCGCCAGTCTCTTCAGCATGCCGATAGCTTATCGAACGTCGGGCCTGCCGGCACAGGGGGCGGGCATTCGTCGTGCCAGCTCATTCCGGTGGCTCAGCGTAGATGGTGGGACGGCTGCAGTCCGTAGACCGGAGTGGGCAGGCCTTCCATCCGTGCTTTGAGCTGCAAGGCCAGGAAAATGGAGTAATGCCTGCTTTGGTGCAGGTTGCCGCCATGGATCCAGAGGTTCTCCACGTTGGTCGGCTTCCACATGTTGCGCAGCTCCCCTTCCCACGGGCCGGGATCCTTGATCGTGTCCGAGCCATAGCCCCAGCATCTTCCCACCCGGTCTGCGACCTCTGGGGAAATCAGGTCGGCCAGCCAGTTGTTCATGGAGCCGTATCCGGTGGCGTAAACAATCACGTCGGCGTCCAGCTCCGAACCGTCGTCCAGCACCACGCCGTTGCCGGTCAGCTTGGCCACCTGCCCGCGCTGGAGCTTAACCCGGCCGTCGATGAGCAGCTGAGAGGCACCGACGTCGATGTAGTAGCCGGACCCGCGCCGCAGGTACTTCAGGAACAGGCCTGAGCCGTCCTCGCCAAAATCCAGATCGAAGCCGGCGTCGCGGAGCTGGTTGTAGTACTCGGCGTCGTGTTCGGCGATCTGTTGATAAATGGGAATCTGCGCTTCCGGCAGGATCCGATAGGGGAGGGATGCGAAGAGCATGTCCGCCTTTTCAGTGGTGACGCCGGCAGCCAGCGCGGCCTCGGAATAGAGGCCGCCAAGGGCGAATTCCATGAGCGAGTCGCTGCGCACCACATGGGTTGAGGACCGCTGGACCATGGTGACATCGGCGCCGTGCTCCCAAAGATCGGCCGCGATGTCGTGGGCGGAATTGTTGGAGCCGATAACCAGCGCCTTGCGGCCCGACTGGTCCCCGCCGCCCGGGTACTGCGAGGAATGGTACTGCTCGCCCAGAAAGGCCTTGGCGCCGTCGAACTCCGGGGTATTGGGATAACCGGAGACGCCGAGCGCAAAGACCAATTGCTGCGGCCGGAGCGTGATGTCCTCGCCGCGGCGCCGGACTTTCAGTTCCCATGTTCCGCTGTCGTCATCGAACCGTGCCTTCAGGCATTCGGTTCCGGACCAGTAGTCCAGTTCCATGATGGCGGTGTAATGCTCCAGCCAATCCCCAATCTTGTCCTTGGGCGCGAAAACCGGCCAGTCGTCGGGGAACTTCAGGTAGGGCAGGTGGTCATACCAGACCGGGTCATGCAGGGCGAGGGATTTGTAGCGGTTGCGCCAGGAGTCGCCGGCCCGGTCATTTCGTTCGATGACGATGGTGGGGACGTTCAGGCGCCGCAGCCTGGCGGCCAGCCCGATTCCGCCCTGGCCGCCGCCGACAATAACGCAGTACGGCTGTTCCTCGCGGCCCAGCCTGGCGTTGTGCTCGGCCTTTTCCTCCAGCCATGACTGACGTCCGCGGCGAATGGTGTGTTCCACTCCCTTGGGGCGGCGGGCGCCCGTCGGCTCCTCGTATCCCTTGAGCTCCTGCATGGTGGTGAGCAGGGTCCACGCTTTGCCGTCCCGCAGCCGCAGGTGGCCCCACCCGGTTGCCGCCCCGGTTTCGAAGGTGATCCAAGCTTCAGTCAGCTCCGGAGTTCCGGTTGCGGGTTCTGCCAGTGCCCAGGCGCCAGGATCAGTCTCCTCGAGAACGGCATTGAGCATGCCGGCGATCTGTTCGCGTCCTTCGAGTGTTTTCAGGTTCCAGGTGAAGGAGACGAAATCCCGCCAGAGGCCGTCTTCTGCGAAAAGTTCGGCCGCGGCCGCGGCGTTCCGGGTTTTCAACGCGGCGTCGAGGTTCCTCAGCCAATTTTCGACTGACTGATCCAGCAGGGCCTGCGACGTTTCAGCCATATCCACTCCTATGTGGGTCCGGAAGCAACCATCACCGGTTGCGGAGCTCCAGTAAACACGGCCCGGCCCCGGCGCGGAAGGGCGGAGCGTCTGCTCCCAAAGCAGGGTTGCCGCTAGTAGGGTGCCTCCGGGTTGCTGCTGAGCCACCCGGAAATGTGAGGGGCGGCAAAGATGAGCTGATCAACGTAAGCCTCAACACCAACTGCCGTCTCCTCTGCTGCTTGCAAGGCCGATTCGTGGCTTGACCGCAGAGATTCCGGCGACATGTCCCCTTCGGGATCCGGACCCCATTTGTAGTGCATGAATGCGTTTCTTCGTTCTGCAAGCAGACGAATGGAGCGGCTCAGTTCCTCAGGGAATTGCTCCCTAAACAGCAGATGCCAGATGACCCCGGTTTTATCATTCATGGACTTTCTCATGAGCGAGATGGACTCGTCTTTCGCGAGCCTGAGCTCAACGGTGCGGTCAAGGACCGCCCGGTTCAGTATGTGTTCGACAAACAGGGCGTAAAAGACAAAGGCATACTCACGCTTGCCATCCGCAGCGAAGCGGCGGGCGTCCTCCAGAATGGACTGGCTGTGGTCGACGGTCATTACTAAGTCGAGTTCGCCGGCTCCGCGTCGGCGGAAGAGCTCTTTCTCGGCTAGCTGCCTAAGCTCGTCGACTGTTAGTTTCTGCGGGTCAGCCTCGCCGCTGAGAACCATCTCACGCGCAATTCCTTTCACCACTGTCTTGTATATGTCCTCCACGAACGCTCGATCCAAGGACTCAAATTCGGTGGCTTGACGTGCAGCGTCGTCGTTCGGCTCCGGGGCGCTGGCAGCGGAATGAATTGTCATCTCTGACCGTCGCTGTCACTCAGCAAGCAGAATCGGCGATCTCGGTCACAGGGCGGCAAGAGGACATGAGTACTGGGCATGTCTTCAGCATCGCAGCCTGGCTGAACGGCCGCTACTTCATCCGTTCCGGGAGTTGACGGAGTCAGGCCCGAATGAATTCCGAGACGTACGCGGCCATTCCGGCCCCGATGACTTCAGGTGCCCGCTTGTTTCCGCGCACCTCGAATGAGTGGTTCCCGCCGTCGATCCACTCAATGCGGGCGTTTGGCCCGATCCGCTCGGCCACCGGTTCCAGTTCGCCGGGCAGCGCGAAGGTGTCCCGGGTGCCCTGCAGGAACAGCATCGGCAGCGTCAGCCCGTACAGATGTTCGTCGCGCATTTTCTCCGGCTTGCCCGGCGGATGCAGCGGGTAGCCCAGGAAGAGCAGTCCCGCCGTAGGCATTCCCTCCGCGGCGGCCATGGAGGCCATGCGCCCGCCGAAGGACTTTCCACAGGACCAGAGCGGCAGTCCGGCGGTGCGTGAGGCCGCTGCCGCCATGGCAGCGCGCCAGGCTGCGATGGCGGCCGGCGGCCGGTCCGGAAACTTCCGTCCGGCCTCGCGGTAGGGAAAGTTGAAACGCAGGGTCGCGATGCCGCCGTCGTTCAGGGCATCGGTGAAACCGGTCAGGAACGGATGGTCCATGCCCGCGCCGGCTCCGTGCGCGACGACGACGGCCGCAGTTGCGGTGGCCGGTGCGGCGAAGGCGGCTGAGACCTCGGTGTCACCGGTGGGGATGGCGAACTGTTCGTGCTCGATGGGCATGTTCTTCAATTTACGATTCTTCACACGCTTTGCAACAATTGCCCTACTCCCGGTGAGGTGCAATGACGGGTTGGCCAGAGGGCTCTCCCGACAGCCACTGAAGCTACCGGACGCGCCTGAGTGCGAACAGGTAAGGGACCAGCATAAGCGCGGTCGTCGTTAACATGGCAGAAGCCATGGAAAGCGCTGTTGCTCCTGCGAGAGACATCAATGGACCCATCGCCGCTCCCAGACCGAACTGCATAAGCCCAAGCAATCCGGATGCTGTCCCGGAGCGCAAACCTTGGTTGCTCAGAGCCAGTGCGTGACAGTTGGGGCTGATCAGTCCACCACTGGCAATGCTGAGGAACAGGCAGCCCACGACGACAGGGGACGGGGCTTCGAAAAGTACGGCCGCCAGCAGGGAGAGAGTCCCTGTGATGGCTGCTGCGATGCCCCAGCCCACGAGCGCCACCGCACCGCACCGCGCGACGGCCCAAGCGTTGATTCTGCTGAATGTGACGATGCCGAGCGAGATGACGCCGAACATATAGCCGTACGCCTGGGCGTCGAAGCCATAGTGGCGCTGGAAAACAAAAGCACTCATTCCAATAAACGTGAACATGCCGGCGCCCATTAGGCACTGTACAGCGGCTGCTGAAATAAAAACGGGATCACGGGTCACGAAGCGAAGCTGTTCGAGCCATCTCAAGAACCCTCCCGAATGCCGGCTTTCGCGGGGGAGGGATTCGTGTGCCCGCAAAAGAACTGCGATCAACAGCACGCTGACGAGAACTGCCAGGGCGGCGAAGAGCCCCCGCCAGGAGGCAAAGAGCAGCAATTGGCCGCCGAGGACCGGTGACACTATGGGGGCCACTCCAGCAGCCATGACGAGCAGGGAGAAGGCCCGCGCCGACCCCTCTGCACCGTAGGTATCCCGCACCATTGCCCGGGCAATCACGATGCTTGATCCCCCCGCCATGCCCTGTACAAGGCGAAACGCCACCAGGGCCTCAATCCCGGGTGCTGCAGCACAGGCGATCGATAGCACAACGTAGGCTGACAGCCCGATGGCCAGTGGCACTTTGCGGCCGTGCCGGTCGCTCAACGGCCCGGCGACTACTTGGCCGAGCGCGAGCCCGATCAGGCACGCTGAAATGGTTAGCTGAGCCACAGCATCCGTTGTCCCCAGCTCAGCCGTCATAACAGGCAAGGCGGGAAGGTAGAAGTCCAGCGACAAGGGACCAAATGCTGTTAGTAATCCCAGCAGCAACAGGCTAGTCCGCTGCGCCTTAGGCGGGGAACCACCAGGTCGCTCCGAAATCCGGCTGGTCAGGTCTTGGGGTCCACTATTCATCCGGCTCCTCAGAGATTTAGGGGCAGCCCGCGCGTCCGGGAAATTCGGCTGCGATAACGGACGAACCGTGTTGCGTGGCACACACTAGCAAACTTATGCGATTCTTAGCAGTGGGTCATCGCAGTGGTGCCCTGCGTGAACAAGCTCGTTGTGAAAATGGAGGACTCCGAATGGTTAATGGCACCGAATCGGCCGGTGGTCTACCGCCCTTCGGCTTGACCTGGGGCGTGAAGCGCAGCTTCATTCGCTATATTTTCTCCGTGCCAGACGTAGAAGTATCTGTCGGCGACGGGGCTGGAGCGTTGGGTAACGGTTACTTCAGTTTCCGCCCGGCAGGGAGCACCCTGAATGCTGGCACCGGATATGGAGTTTTGGCTTTTGAAGGAGTCGCCGCCATTCGCGGTCACTTCGGCATGATGTCCATTAGTCTCCAGGACCCACGGCTTGAGCTTGGGCCGGACGGTGCAGTTCTCACCGTCGTTTCCGGCGACGGGACCCGTTTTGCGCTTGCAGTCCTGCATGAGGGAATGTTCGAGCGATCGGGCGCTGATCTGTTGTGGTCGGCTGGGCGGGTCCTCCTCACGGCTGAGGGTGCGCCCCTGTTCAATGGCCAGTATCCGGAGGGTCAGGAAATGGATCCTGTGCTCGTCAGAATCGGACTGCCGTAGCCGGGACCGCACTCCGATGTGCGGTCCCGCTCATCTAGACCGCGCGGAGCTGCAGCATGGATGGTGCCGGCCCCGCTGCCCAGTGGGGCGGCAGAGCGGCCGTGGTTGAAGGCCAGGATTTCCGCGACGATCGACACCGCTGTCTCCTGCGGCGTTCGGCCACCGAGATCCAGCCCAATCGGACTATGTAACCGGGAAAGCGCTGTTGTACCCAGGCCCCTTGCCCGGAGCCTGTCCATTCGGTCCTCATGTGTTCGCCGGGAACCCATTGCACCCACATACCCCGAGAATGCCGATTGGAGGGCCACCTCAAGTAGTGGGACATCAAATTTTGCATCGTGGGTAAGCACACAGATGGCGGTTCGGTCGTCGAGCAGTCCTTCGCCAAGCTGCTCGGCCAAATATTCGTGCGGCCACCGGGAAACCACTTCATCGGCGCTGGGGAAGCGCTCCTGTGTCGCAAATACCGGGCGGGCATCGCACACTGTGACCCGGTATCCGAGGAAGGAGCCAGCTTCTGCCAGGGCTGAACTGAAATCGACGGCCCCGAATACCAGGAGCCGGGGCCGGGGCAGAAAGGTCTCAACAAATACCCGCACAGGTTCCCTAAGGTTGCCTGCGGAATCCGAAAGGCACAGGATCCCGTGCGCTCTCTCCGCCATAAGCTCCCGGGACATCACTGTCACCCGCTCATCCAGGGTGGGGCAATTCAATGAACCGGCAATTGAATCTCGTCGAATCAGGAGCTTCGCTCCGGGCGGCGGGCTGCCCGCCGGGCCGGCGAGGACCGTCGCAAGCGCTAGGGGGCGGCCTGCCAGATATGATTGGAAGATTTCCTCCAGCCAAGGAAGGGACTGCTGGTCGATCTGTTCGCTGAAGACTTCCAGGGTGCCGCCGCATGTCAAGCCGGCGGACCATGCATCGGCATCGCTGAATCCATAGGATCGGACGGCCGGGGGCTCCCCTCTCAAAACGGCAGTATTCTCCTCGTACACCGCCCCCTCCACGCAGCCGCCGGAGACGGAACCGAAAACTTCACCGTCCACGGTCACCATTTGGGAAGACCCGGAAGGTAAGGGGGCGGAGTTGCTGGTGTGGATTACCGTGGACACCGCCACGGCCTCATCCGCCCGCCAGCGCTGAATCAGTTGGTCGAGAATGTTCAGCACTGGTCTTCCAATCCGTCAGTCAAAGCGGCGGGGGCGGTGATGTGCAAGCATCACATTCCATCAGCCCTGCATCGTGCCCGGCATGGCGTCGATAGTGCGGGGCGTGCCCCTGTGGCGGTCCGAACAAACACTATCAAACTTGTGCGTATGTATGTATGGTGGGTCTCACATTTCTGCAGCCTTGGAAGGACCACTAGCCGGTGAGAGTTTCAGACCGTATAACGCCCGAAAGCGGAGCAACAGCTTCCGACAACTTCGAATCGGGTGCCTGGGAAAACCTGGCGACCGGCTGCACGCTGTGGTTGATGGACACCGGGGAGAGGGGAGCCGAAAGTGCCGGCACTGCGATCTTCCTTCATTCCGGTGTCGGCCATTCGCGGACATTCCGCCACCAGATCGACCCAATGGTTGCGCGTGGATTCCGTTTCTTGGCCTACGATCGGCCGGGGTGCGGAAACTCTCCGCTTGCAGAACCGGGAAGTGCGCCACCCGAGGACAGCGGTTTGCTGCGGTTGTTGCTCAGTGCCAGGGGTGTGGATCAGCCGGTCCACCTGGTGGGAGCGGCCGCCGGCGGACGGACGGCCGTCGAGTATGCATTGGCACATCCGGATGGCGTCGCATCGCTGACGCTCGTCTGCTCTCTGGCAGGGATCGCAGAGGTCCTGTATCCGGCGGGCACCAGCACGCTTCTGCCACCGGAGTTCCTGGCCCTGCCGGCATATCTCCGGGAGTTGGGACCCGTCTACCGCGGTGAGAATCCGACAGGTACCGCGGATTGGCGCAGTTTGATTGCAGACAGGGGCAGGGCGGAAGCGGCAGGTCCGGCAGGAGGACGCAGAGCGGTGCCCGAGCATATTGCCCTTCCGGCCAGGGCGGAAGGGTTCCGCCGAGCCGGCGGGGCAAAAATCCGGCTGTCGGATCTGGCTGTGCTGGCCCGGTCGGGTGGGCCGGAAGGCAAAGGCGTGTCCGTCCACCTCATAGCCGGGGGCGCCGATCCATACGTGACCCCGCCGGCCTACCGTCGGCTGGCAGCAGGAGTTCCGGGCGCAACTCTGCGGGTTATCGCTGAGGCAGGGCACTCGCCCTACTGGGAATGCCCGGTGCAGTTCAACGAAGCCCTGCTTGAGGGCCTGAGCCAAGCAACACCCGAAGGAGCACGCGGATGACCCATATTGGGTTTGAATCAGACACGCAGCCCGACACAAAGGTCCAGGTGGAAGGACTCAGGGTTGAGTTCGACCTGGGCAGGCGCAAGATCACAGCGCTGGACGGGATCGACCTGACGATCCGGAGGGGTGAATTCCTTGTGATCGTGGGTCCATCCGGCTGCGGCAAGACAACGCTGCTGCGGGTGCTGGCGGGCCTCGAAGAATTCAATGGCGGCCGCATACTCATTCACCCGGACTCCGACGCTGTGCAGCGTCCGGACAGTGCCATGGTTTTCCAGGAACACGGTGTGTTCCCGTGGATGAAGGTACGGGAGAACGTGGCCTTCGGATTGAAGGCCAGCGGTATGGGGAGAAAGGAACGCCAGCGCATAGCCGTCGAGTACATCGAGCGGGTTGGCCTGGCTCCATTTGCCGACGCGTACCCGCATCAACTCTCCGGCGGTATGCGCCAGCGAGTCTCCGTAGCGAGGGCCTTCGCGACCGATGCCCAAATGCTGCTGATGGATGAACCGTTTGCCGCACTGGACGAGCAGACAAAACTCGTGTTGCAGGAGCTGCTGCTGCGGATCTGGCAGGAAACCTCCAAGACGGTCCTGTACGTCACTCATTCCCTTGACGAGGCGCTCGTTCTGGGAGACCGGATCATCGTAATGAGCGGTCGTCCCGGAACCATCAAGGACGTCATCGACGTTCGTTCCGTTTTTCCCCGTCCCCGCCAGGTCGCCGCAGTCAGGACCGATGGAAGGTACGGCGCGATGTTCGGGCGAATCTGGAATCAGCTTCGACAGCCCGAGGGAGATCAAGCATGAAGGTGACCAGCCCGATCGGGCAAGTCGAGGCCTCGGCCACCCATGTACCTGAATTGAAAACCCAGCGACGGGAGCTGCGCCGTTCAACCGGGCTGACGCTTTCCATCGCCTCTCCCGTTGTGCTCCTGCTGCTCTGGGAGCTGTGTTCGCGCAGTGGGGTGGTTGACGCGCGCTTCTTCCCACCGCCAAGCGGTGTGCTTCTTGCCCTGGTCCAAGGCCTGGGCGGCGCCGAGCTGTGGGGGCATATCGGGATCAGCCTCTCCCGGATAGTGATCGGATTCCTGATCGGAGGGATTCCGGCAGTCCTGCTGGGGCTGGCGATGGGCCTCTCACCCGTGGTGAGGGCCATTCTCCAGCCCCTCGTGAACGCCACCTTCCCAATTCCGAAGCTGGCGATACTTCCCCTGTTTATCCTGATCTTCGGACTGGGAGAGGCATCGAAGTATATGGTGCTGGCGGTGGCGGTCTTCTTCATCGTCCTGGTCAATACGGCCGCTGGGGTCCGGGCGATCGACCGCACGCAGCTGGAGGTAGGGTCCAGCTTCGGCGCGGGCACCAGAATGATGTTTTTCGATATTGCGCTGCCCGGGGCGCTTCCCTTTATCCTTTCCGGGCTGAAACTTGGCATGAACGTGGCGCTGCTGGTGATCGTCGCTGTCGAATTTACCGGGGCATCCAGCGGAATCGGTTACTTGATCTGGAATAGCTGGCAGGTATTCAAAGTGGAGCAGATGTATGTGGGACTGGTGGTCACTGCCCTCTTCGGGTTCGGGTTTGCAGGGCTGTTCGCCCTGTTGGAGCGGCTCCTGATGCCCTGGAAGCGACACTGAGACACCGTCAGCAGCTTCGGGGCTGCAAGCCAATGAGGTCCGCGACCCGCAGCTCCAAGTGCAATTCCCGTTGGAGCTTGCCATCCGCGAAGTCCAGTCCGGACACTTCGGCGGCACGGTCCAGCCGGTAGTACAGCGTGCTGCGGTGAACGTGCAGTACCCGCGAGGCTTCTACGGCGTTGCCTCCTGCGTCGAGGTAGGCGCGAACCGATTCCACGAGCATCTCGGCGTTCTTCGCAGCGAACAGGCGCTGTATGCCGGGCGAAAGGTCGAAACCGCTCATGGTTTCCAGAGGAAGCTGGAGCAGGATGCGGTCGGCGCCGAGGTCGTTCCACGCAGCTGAGCGGCCGTAGCGTGACCGGTCCCGTCGGACGGCCTGAAGTGCGGTACGCGCCTGCTGGTAGGACTGGGCCGTTTCCTCCAATGTGTCCGCCCTCCCCCCGGATCCAGCGCACACTGAATCCAGGCCGTGCTCCGCCAGCAGTCCGCTGAGCGTATCGGAATCCAAACACTCCGGAACGATCACAATGCCCTCTCCGTGGATGACCGCACCCATGCAGCGTGGCGCACCCGCTGCGGTGATCTGTTCCACCGCATTTTCCAGGTGACGGCGCGCAGATGCTTGGTCGTTTTCCCTCCGGCCGGCTTCCAAAACCACTACGCAGTACTGGGCGGCAGGAGTCAGTAGGCGCCCAGCCAGGATCTCCTGCACGGCGTAATTGTGCTGCAGGCGGTCTGTGCCCAGAAGTCCGGCCAGCAGCTGTTTTACATGTTCTCTTCCTCGGCGCCGGTCGAGCATCCTGTCGCGCAGGGCTTCACCGATTTCGCTGGACGCAGCCTCGATGGCCGCGAGATGCGCCTCTGGAATGTCTTCCCCGTAGAGGTCGGGAAAGGTCAGATAGCCAGTGGGCTGTCCGGCACTCCGGACGGTAACCACTATGTGTCCCCGCCCGCCTGCCCGCCCCGGGATCCGTACCGGCTCAGTTGAGTACTTAACTCGGTAACGCTTGAAACTCTCGACGGCTCCCGCAGTTCCACGGCGGGAAACGATCATGGCGACCTGTGTGGCATCATGTTCGGCGTCCTCGTGGATGCTGTGCGCCACGAGTTCCATTGATGTATCGAGGACAAGCAGTGGCGCATGGAGCTGGTTAAACAGGTCTTTGACAATGCTTTCCAGATACATAGAGATGATCCTGTCATGCGACGGTTTGACGATTCGTTCAGTGACGGGCGGATTTTTCACCGGCCTGCCAGCTGAGGTCTCCGACACTCTGTCGGAGACCTACCTCACAACTTGCCACACAAGTGCGATTCCGGATAGCGCACAATTCCGATAGCGTGATTTGAGACGCAACAGTGGCAGTGGTCACATTCGGAAACTCAGCGAAGGAGCTGGCGGCATGAGCGCAGAGGCGATCCAAGAACAGGCCTTAGACGGAATGCTGGAACGGTTGAGCGCGCTCGACAGTTGCGCGGTTTCAGACGCGCTCGACATGCTGGGGCTGCGCGGAGCCGTAACGGGACTCCGTGCCCAATGGGAAACGGGACGGGTTACCGCCGGGCGCGTCCGAACGGTCAAAGCCGCCCCCAAATCGGCAGCCGGGGCGACCACACACATTGCTACGCCTTTGGTCGCCGTTGCCGCGCCCAGCGACGTCATCGTCATCGATAACCACGGGCGGACCGACGTTTCCTGCTGGGGCGGCCTCCTGGCTGAAGCCGCAACACAGCGGGGCGTCGCCGGGGTAATCGTGGACGGAGCCTGCCGCGACGTACAGGAATCCGCGGCGGTGGGCTTGCCGCTCTATGCGAGGGCGTCAGTCCCGGTCAGCGCCAGGGGGCGGATAGTCCAGGAATCGATGGATGAGCCTATCCAGATCGGCGGCGTCGCCGTCCACTCCGGAGACCTAGTGGTTGCCGACTGGAACGGAATCGTGTTCGTGGCGGCTGCTGACGCCCACCGTGTCCTGGTCCTTGCTGAGCGCATCGCCGCCCGCGAAGCGGCAATGGCTGCGGCCGTCCGCTCCGGCAGGAACGTCGTCGAGGTCATGCACGACTCGCAGTTCCCCGCAGTGACCGCCGACTAAAGGATCAGACGACAGACATGACTATCGAATCGGACGTGCTGGACATAGACGCAGCTGAACTGCTCGCAATGGGCTCGGCCACGCTGTATGAAGCCTCCTCCCGTGACCTTTTCCTTGATGCGTCCTTCCGTCCCGCTTGGACCGGCGCGCAGATCGTCGGACGGGCGCTTCCTGTTGAAGCCGCCATCGGTGACAATCTGGCCCTTCATTGGGGACTTGCAGCCGCAGGGCCAGGGGATGTGCTCATGGTTGACGCTGGTGGAGGCGCTTACGGCTACTGGGGTGAGGTCATGGCTGTAGCTGCCCAGGCCCGTGGTGTCGCCGGCCTGGTGATCGACGGCGGTGTCAGGGACACGCGGGAATTGGCCGGGTTGGAGTTCCCGGCGTTCTCCACTCACATCGCCATCCGAGGGACCCGCAAAGAGTGGCCCGGTGCCGTGGGCCGGGACATCACGCTTCGCGGCAGGGTGATCGCCCGAGGGGACCTGGTAGTTGCCGACCAAGACGGAATAGTGGTCATTCCCTCGTCCGAGGTTTCCCGCGTCGTGGAAGCTGCCAGGGAGCGTGTTGCCAAGGAGGACATGTTCATGGAGCGCCTTCGCAACGGAGAGCTCACGGTGGATGTCTACGGCTTCCGGGCTCTGGGTGAACCGCTGAAGAACTAAGGTCCTCCACCACCAACCACAAATCGAAAGGAGCGGAAGGCATGGACCCGAAGGCACCACTTGGCTTCGACGACATTCCGGGAACATATGTGTTCGACGGACGCCGGTCCCGCATGGGCTACCCGCTGAACAGGATGAGCGCGGCGCTCAACAGCCCGACCGAGCGGGAATCTTTCCAAACCGATCCGGAAGCCTTTATGGACCGTTTCGGGCTGAGCCCCGGACAGCGGGAGGCGGTGCGGAAAAGGGACTGGATGAGCATGATCCAGCAGGGGGGAAACATCTACTTCGCCTACAAAATCGGTGTTATGGACGGGCTGAGCGTCCAGGAAGTCCTGGCCGCAATGACCGGCACCACGGCAGAAGATTTCAAACAAATGATGAGCAATGGAGGGAGGCAGCCAAGTGGCTGAAATTGTGGCAGGCATCGGTATTTCACATGTTCCAGCGCTGGGGCCGGCGGTCGAAGCAGCAGCCCGCGGGACGGACACCAACCCTGGTATGAAGGCATTCACGGAGGTGGGCGAATGGCTTGCCGACACCAGGCCCGACGTCGTGGTAATGGTCTACAACGATCATGGAGCGTCCTTTTCCTTCGACCTTGTCCCGACCTTCGCAATCGGCGCTGCTGAATTTTACCGGCCTGCGGATGAGGGTTTTGGCCGCCCTCCCATAGCCGAATATCCGGGTGCCGCTGATCTGTCCTGGCACATCGTGGATCAGGTCGTTAACGATGGTTTCGACCTGACTGTGTGTCAGAGTCTCGACGTCGATCATGGATTCTCGACCCCCATGAAGGTGCTGTTCGGCGCTCCCGCCAATTGGCCCGTGAAAGTAATACCACTGGCCGTCAACGTGGTGCAGCAGCCCACTCCCACGGCCCGCCGCTGCTATGACCTTGGGCAGGCAATAGGCCGGGCGATCGCTTCCTACCCCGATGACGTGCGAGTCGCAGTCGTCGGGACAGGAGGCATGAGCCATCAGCTGCAGGGAGAGCGGGCGGGCCACATCAACCCTGATTTCGACCGGCAGTTCCTCCGCGAAATCGTCGAGGACCCCGGCAATCTGGCCTCCCTGTCCAACCCCGAATACATCCACCTCGCCGGATCTGAAGGTGCGGAACTCGTCATGTGGCTAATCATGCGGGGAGCAATGGACGAAGACGTCAAACAGGCCCTAAGCGGTTATGTCGTGCCCGTGGCGAATACCGCCGCCGGCGTCGTGGCTATGCAGAACCTGGCCTGACAGCGTGCAGCCCCCGATTTCCTGAGAGGATCCACCAGATGAAACCAAGGCTTTGGCCGGCGCGCGCCGGCGTGCTCGCAGCCCTCATCGGCATGGCCGCGATATCTGCCTGCGGCGGTGCAAACCCCGCAGCGGATGCGCCGGGGAGTACGCAGCAACTGACCAAGGTCAAGGTCGCATCGCTCTCGGCCGCGGCCGACGCTCCGCTCTATGCGGCGATCGAAGAAGGGTACTTTGACGATGTCGGCCTCGAGGTCGAGTTGGTGCCGGTCAAAGCATCGAGCGACGTTCCAGCCCTGCTCGCCTCCGGGCAGGTGGACTTCGGAACGGGACAGCCCAACGCAACGTTCTTTAACGCCGCGGCCGCAGGCATCAAGGACCCGGTGGTACTTGCCACCAACGTCTATGGGCCGGATACCTCAGTCCCCGCCCTTCTGGTGCGAAAGGACCTGGCCGACTCGGGGCAGGTCACAGGAGCGGGGGATCTGGACGGTGAAACAGTCGCCGTGGTTGGTCCCTCAACGAGCAGCCAGTACTTCGCCGAGTCAGCGATCCGCGCTGCAGGAGGGGATCCGGGGACAGTCGAGTTTACGGTGATGGGCCTGCCGGACATGCTTTCCGCCCTTTCCAATGGCAAGATCGCCGGCGCTTGGATGTTCGAACCCCTCGCTTCAACCGCCATCTCGGGAGACATCGCCGTTGCCGTCGCAGGGGTTGGAGAAGTCGCCGAGGGGTTCCCCACCTGGCTTCAGGCATCGGAAAAGATCGTCTCCGCTGATCCGGCTGCGGTACAGGCTTTCGTTGAGGCCTCACTGCGGGCACTTGGGTTCTACGAGAAGGCCCTGGTGGAGGGGCGGCGGGCCGACATCGTCGGGATCCTCACCAAGTACACGAACATGACTGAAGCCTCCGACTGGGCCGATGTGGAACTACCCACTGTCAGCAGCGACGGCAGCTTCGATGCGGAAGCGGTTGTCGCTTTCCAGCAGTACCTCGTTGACGGTGGGGTGGTGGACCGGGTGACACCCGTTCCCGAGTACCTCAACGACAGCTTCCGCCAGTCCGTTCTGGACGCAGGCTAACCAGGCACTGCCGCAGTACCCCTACCGATAAGGAAGACTTCATGAGCACTGAAATCCTCGACGCCGAGTCCGTCCGCAGCGCTGACCTAGGGCCGCTGGTGGCACCGGAGAACATTGTCATTATTGGGGCAACGGACAAAGGACCAACAGACAAGGCCAGCAAGGACCTCGTCCGGATGGGCTTCGCCGGGCCGGTCTACCCGGTAAATCCAAGGCGTGAAGAGCTCTGGGGAGGGCGCTGTTATTCCTCCATCGGTGAGGTGCCTGAGCGTCCGGGGCACGTGATCATTTCGGTTCCCGCGAAACTCGTTCCAGCCGCGCTTCGCGATTCGATCGCTTCCGGCGCGCGGGCCATCGCCATCCATGCCGTGGGTTTCGGTGAAGGCGGAGATCCTGAAGGTATGGCGCTGGGTGCGGAGATTCGAGCTATCGCCGCCGAAACCGACATTCCAATCGCAGGGCCCAACTTCGGCGGTATGTTCCGTCTGGATTCTTCCCTCATGACCATCTCCCTCCAGCGCGTTTCCGATGACGAGGGATCGCCGGTGGCGCTGGTGGGGCAGAGCGGGGGAGTCCTGATGTTCACCTACGAAGCACTGATGGACCGAGGCATCGCACCTTCCACGCTTGTGGCGTCCGGGTCAGAGCTGTCCCTCAGCTGCGCGGACTACATCAAATACCTCGCGACCGATGACAAGACCGAGGTGATTGGCTGCTTCATCGAATCCGTCAAGGATATTGGCACTTTCCGCGAAGCCTGCGAGCTGGCAAGGACCAACGGCAAGCGCGTGGTTGTCCTGAAAGTGGGTGCTTCCCCGGAGGGCCGGAAGGCCGCTCTTGCACACACCGGTTCAGTCGTGGGCTCCCTTCGGGCGTTCGAAGCATTGGCAGCGGAACTCGGCATCGTCGTCGTTCACACGCAGGACGAGCTTGTGGATGCAATTGAAGTGCTTCTCAACGCCGGGTTCCTGCCCGGTCCACGCATCGGCGTCGTTTCGCACTCCGGCGGGCTCAAAGACCTGCTTATGGACTACGCATCGCAGCAGGGCGTTGCCTTCCCGCGTCTTGATCCGGCGACCACCGAAGCGCTCGACGCTTTGCTGGGGGCAGGGTCCTCCGTAGGCAATCCGCTGGATACCGGCTTCCCCGGGCTCGCAAACCCGGATATTTATCAGCGGTGTGTGCGCCTGGTCGCTGCTGACCCGAACATCGACGTCGTCCTGGTACAGGAAGAACTCCCACGCACGCCGGCCAAGGTCAGAGAAGAGCGGTACCTCCGCAATCTCTCCTCGCTGGCACGGGGCGAGGACCCGCTGCCCAAGCCCGTCGGCTCGATGTCCCTTTCTTCCTATTCGCTCACTGACCACGCGCGCTCCGTACGGCGCGAGCTGCCCGGCATCTTTGTTCTCCAGGAAGCCAGCCGCGCGCTGTCAGTCGTTACCAAGATCGGACGTGCCGCAGTCGTCCGCCCTCGTCCGCGACATGTGCCGCACCTCGAGGCAGACAGGCTGCGCGCGGAGATCCGGGCCAAGCAGGATTCCAACGGACCAGTGAGCCTGTCCGAATACGACTCCAAGATGCTGCTGCGCCGCTACGGAATACCCACCACGTCCGAAGTGCGTGCGGGAAGCGCCGAAGACGCCGTCACCGCCGCCGAGGAAATCGGTTACCCGGTGGTGCTCAAGATCAGCTCTGAAACCCTGACCCACAAGTCGGACATTGGAGGCGTCCTGCTCAACCTCGGCACTGCTGAGGCCGTTCGCGACGGATTCGGCACCCTGCGGTCCAACCTTGCTGCAGCGGATGCCGGAGCCGTCTTGGAGGTGTTGGTCGCCGAGTTCGTTTCCGGCGGTACCGAGCTGATGCTGGGGCTCGCCCGCGACGCGGAGGTCGGCTCCGCCGTCGCAGTGGGCTCAGGCGGCATCACGGTGGAACTCTTCGACGACATCGCCGTGGGCCTGCCCCCCTTTGACCGTGACCAGGCGGCGACGCTGCTCGCCGCCACCAAGGCAGGAACCCTTGTCAGCGGATTTCGGGGAGTGTCATTGAACCACGAGGGCGTGCTCGCAGCCATCGAAGGACTCGGTCGCCTGGCAGTGGACTTCGAGGGCCTGATTGAGGCAATCGACATCAATCCGCTCAACGTCTCGGCTGACCGTGTAGTGGCGCTTGACGCACTCGTCGTATTGGCCGCCGGAAACTAGCTCCGGGCGGTTTACCGCACCAGAGAACCGCACCAAAGAACAGGGGAGAAAAACATGGGAACGTTTGTCGAAAGCCGTATCGAAGAGGGTGTCGGATACCTGACACTAGCCGATCCCGACCGGCGCAATGCAATGACCGCCGACATCGTGGATGAGGCGCTGGCGGTCCTGCAGGAATTCGCAGACGCAGGGCTGAAGGTTGGCGTCCTTAGCGCGAGAGGACCGGTTTTTTGTGCCGGCGGTGACCTCAAAGCGAAGCGGATCCCCGGCGTTCCCCCGGCAGGGGTCCGCCTGATCGACGCGTTCGAAACGTCGCCTCTGCTGTGGTTCGCCGCCGTTGAAGGTCCCGCCCTGGGGGCAGCGCTGCACCTGCTGTCCACCTGCCCCCGGGTGGTTGTTTCGTCCTCAGCTTGGTTTGCTGTGCCCGAGTTCCTGCACGGCCGCTTTCCACGCCCAATCGTTGCTGCACTGGCAGAGGTTATTGGCCCGCGCCGGGCGATGCGCCTGGCGATGACGGGGGAGCGCCTCACCGCCGAGCAGGCGCTGGACCTGGGATTCGTCGAATCCGTTGTCGAGCCGGGCCAGGCGCTGAAAACGGCGGCCGAGGAGGCCATGGCTTTCGCCAAGCTAAACACCGAATCCCTGGAGAACGGGCGGTTGGGCTGGTCCACGCGTCTCGAGACGCGGAAGGCCTAGTTATGCAGACGCCGCAGCGGCAATATCCGCTTAGCCTGGTCGTGAACGGGGAACCCGTCACCGCTGAAGTGCCGGCAACCCGGAGGCTAGTCGACTTCGTCCGGGAAGACCTGGGGCTTACTGGCACCAAAGTCGGATGCGAAGTTGGTTTCTGCGGCGTCTGTTCAGTCCTGTTGGACGGAGAACCCGTAGCCGCCTGCCACATGTTGGCGCTGCAGGTTGACGGTCGCCAACTCACTACGGTGGAAGGACTCAGCGCCCGGCCTGCATGTACCCGGCTGCAGGAAGCGTTTATCTCGGAGGGCGGCTTCCAATGCGGCTTCTGCACCTCAGGTCAGCTGGTGATGGGAACCAGCCTTTTGGAAAAACACGATGTCTGCGGCATGGAGCCTGGTGACATCGCGCTGGAAATGGCCGGTACCGCATGCCGCTGCACCGGGTACTACGGCATCCATCGTGCCCTGCGGAAGGCAGCACAGTGAACACGTCCTACGACGTTCCTCCCACTGTTGAGGAAGCCTGCTACCTGCTCGAATCAGACGGGGCACACGCACTGGCCGGCGGTGTAGCCTTCACGATGGCCTTGTCGAAGGGGCAGATCCAGCCGGGATCGATCGTATCCCTAGCCAAGCTGCATGGGCTGCGTGGTGTCGTCGTCGGCGCGGGGCTCACGATCGGAGCCATGACCACACATGGCGAGCTGCTTCGAAATCCGGCGCTGGCCGGCTACGACCCTCTGCTGCCCCTGATGTTCTCCGACGTTGGCAACGTCCGGGTTCGCGCGGTGGGAACGCTTGGCGGGAACCTCGCTTATGCCGACCCCCGGCACGACCCTTCACCGCTCTTATGCGCTCTTGGGGCCATAGTCGTGCTCCAATCCTCACGCGGCACCCGGCGCGTCCTGCTGGAATCCCTGGCGGAAGGGCCCTTCCGGACCAGCATTCAGCGGGGGGAGCTTTTGACTGCAGTTGAACTGCCGCCCCGGCCCCAAACGCTGCGCAGCGGTTGGTCCAAGCTGCAGACGAGCAGCTTGGACGACTATGCGAGTGTGTCAGTGGCCGTCGCCTACGAAGAGACCGGCGGCCAGATTGCCAACCCGCGGATCTTCGTGGGTGCTTCCGATACCCATGTGCATCCGTTGAAAGCATCACAGTGCCTCGCAGCATCGGTAGTCGGCGGGAATGGCGCGATTGGGGCGAAAGCGGTCGAGGCCGCAGCGGATGCGCTCGAAAAAGAGATCCAGCCCAAAGATGATCACCGGGGCAGCCGGCACTACAAGCGCCAGCTCGTCCGGGTGGCACTGGTTCGGGCGATTGCGCGGGCCCGAAGCGGAGGGGAGAGCCAGTGAATGACGACGGCGGGTACGCAGGGGAAGCCTGGGACCGGGTGACCGGCGCAGCACGATACGCACAGGATGTGCCCGGGGAAGCCCTGAGCCTTGCATTGGTTCGGTCCCCTCATCCTCATGCGGAGATCCTGTCGATCGATGCCTCCTCAGCTGCCGCAATGCCCGGGGTGGAAGCAGTGCTAACCGCCGAAGACATCGGAGACCGCCGGTTCGGGCGCTTTACCAGGGACTATCCGGTGCTTGCTCCTGGCCGTGTGCTTTTCGCCGGGCAGCCGGTCGCCGCGGTCGCGGCAGTTGACGAAGCCACGGCAAGACAGGCCGCCGGCAGGGTGCGGGTGGAGTACCGCGCCTTGGCTCCTCTGCTGACACCGGTGGAAGCTTTGGCTCCGGACGCGCCGGCCATCCACCCCGGGTATGAGGGTTATATCAACGCCGTCACCGGCCGCAGACACCACAACCTCCAGGGCGAGGATGCGGCACGTACCGGTGACCCGGGAACTGCCTTCAACGAGTGCGACGAAGTCTTTGAGAACGAATTCACCTGGGCCCGTTCCTCCTCCGCCGCATTGGAAACTCACGGGGCGTTGGTTGACGCAACCGGGGACAAGGTCCATGTGTATGCCTCGCACAAGGAACCCTACAAGCTCCGCCGCGACCTGGCGGCACTCTCGGACCGTCCGGAAGCTGACTTCGAAGTGCATCCCGTCAAAATAGGTGGAGATTTCGGGTCCAAGGGCAATCCGTTCGTGGAGGGCATCTGTTACTTCCTCTCCGTTCGCACTGGCCGGCCAGTGCGTGGCCGCCTGAGCTTCTCTGAGGCCTTGCAGGGAACGGGCGGACGGCACGGCGGGTCACTGTACCTGCGCACGGGATTGCGCCAGGGCACTGTTCATGCCCACGAATCACGGTTCGTGCTGGACGGTGGGGCCTTCGTGGCGTTGAAGCCGATGCCCAAGGGTATTCTGCCGATGCTCGGCCTGCCGATGGGCGCTTATTCCGTTCCCCACCTCGCTGAGTCCGCGGTCGGCGCCTACACGAACACGATGCCCGGATCCCATGTGCGGTCACCGGGTGAGTTCCAGACCATCTTCGCCTCCGAGTCCCACCTGGAGATGATTGCCCGGGCCCGCGGCGAGGACCCGTTGGAGTTCAAGTACCGCCATCTGCGGCAATCAGTCTCACGGGTGCTGTTGGAACGGGTGCGGTCGGAAAGCTCAGACTGGGGACGATCGGGGAGACCGGACGGAGAGATGCTTCTTGGCACCGGTTATTCAGTCTTTCACCGGAGTGCCGGTCCCGGTGAGTCTACGGTCAGACTGACGGCTGACACTGATGGACTTCAGCTGGACCTCGCCCTTCCCGATCAGGGAGCGGGCAGCTTCGAGGCCTTTGGGCGGCTGGTGGCCGCACGACTGGGCGTTCCCCGATCCAGAGTGATGGTCCGGGGATTGGGCACGGACAGCGGACTCGTGGACCAGGGGGCCGGCGCCAGCCGGGTCACCGTGGTTGTGGGGCGTGCCTGCGAGGATGCCTGTCGCAGGCTCTTGGCAGAGCTGGATGCCGCGCCCAGCCTTCCTCAGGGCGCGGACAATAGTCCGTTCTGGCCGGGAGAAATCCTGGCTGAACGCCGGCAGGAAAACCTTGTCGTTGAGGGAACAGGATCGGTCGGCCGCAGTGAGGTGGGCGATCTGGGCCATGCCCACGGTGCCCTGGCAATTCAGGTGGCGGTCGACCCAGCCACGGGAATTATTCGTGCCCGCAGAGCTGTCCTCGCAGTGGACGTTGGCCCAGCGCTGAACCCCGTGGGTCTTCGCGGGCAGCTGGAAGGCGGGTTCGTCTTCGGCCTGAGCCAGACCCTCTTTGAGGACCTGCGCCAGGAAGGCGGCCGGATAAGCCTCGATTCCCTTAACGATTACAAACTCGCTTCCGGCGTCGACATTCCAGAGCTGGCCATCCACCTGATGGGGGACGCCGCTCTTCCGGAAACCGGGCTCGCCGGTGTTCGGGCAGTCGGGGAACTTGTGAACATCGGTGTCCCGGCCGCCGTGGCAAACGCACTCCATGACGCCGCAGGTATCCGGCTTTGCTCGCTGCCGCTCACGGCCGAAAAGGTGTTTGCCGCGCTAACGGCCAATGCTTCGACAGTACGGCCCGCGGGCATCGTCGGCTAATGGCCGAAGGCTCTGGATACAAGACCAAAAACTCAATCACAACCAAGGAGAACACCATGACCGAGAAAGTTTTGCTGGAGAAGCGCTACGAGGACAAGGTAGCTGTAATCACCCTGAATCGCCCGGAGAAGCACAATGCGCTCGACGGCGACATCCTGGACGGGTACATCGCTGCCCTCGAAGAAGTACGGGATGACGACGGCATTCAGGTGGTCCTTACCCGCGCGAACGGCCCGTCATTCTGCTCCGGAATGGACCTCCACTACCTCCGTGACTTCCGCAAGGAGTACCGCCCGCTCTATGACTGGGCGAAGTGGAAGACTCCGGCGCGGCTGTCCCTGGCAGTCAGTGACTACCCCAAGCTCACCGTGGCAGCTGTTCACGGCTACTGCCTTGGCGGCGGCTTTTCCCTGATGCTGGCCCACGACGTTGTGATCGCCGCTGAAGATGCCCAGATGGGCATGCCGGAGGTGCTGCGCGGGAGCTTCGGCCAGGGTGTCACCGCCCAAGTCGTCAAGTCCGGGATTCCCCGGAAGAAGGCTGTCCTCCTGCAGCTGCTGGGACGCAACATCGATGGCATCGAAGCAGAAAAAATGGGGCTCACCACGCTGTCCGCTCCGGCTGCCGAACTAGATGCGGAGTCGTACCAGATCGCCAAGGAGCTGGCGGGCCGCAACCCCGCTGTCCTTGCCCACGCGAAGATTGCCATTCATCTTGACGAGCACCTCCCGTTGAACCACGCCATGTTCTCGGATGACATGGTCGCAGCCCGCATGCGCATGTCCATTGACCCGCTTGGAGATGTTGACGGCTACCTCAAGTCCCAGAAGGGCGGTACCAACAAGGATTACGTCCGTACGTCCTAGCCTGTCGGACCCGGCCCGGAGCCAGCCAGCATAAGACTGCCGGGCGGGGAGGAACGGAACCCCGCCCGGCCACATCAGGAGCACACCATGAGCCGCATCAGTATCAGTGCCTGCTTGTCCCGCAACGCGATGACCTCACCATTGTCATCGTTGCAGCCCGAGGGAATCGACTGGACAGTCAGCTACGTCCATCCCTCGGAAATGTTCTGGCGCCAGTTGAAGTTCGGAGACTTCGACGTGTCGGAGATGTCCCTGGCCACGTTGCTGATCGGCTGGGCGCAGGGCAAGCGCGACTGGGTCGCTCTCCCGGTCTTCACGACGAGGCGGTTCTTCCACACCACCATCATGGTGCGCAGGGGGGCGGGCATACTGAAGCCCGCGGACCTGCGAGGCAAACGGGTGGGTGTGCCGGAATATCAGCAGACTTCTGCACTCTGGTCGAGGGCAGTGCTGCAGCACGATTTTGGAGTCCATCCCTCGGAGATGCGCTGGTTTATGGAGCGCCCTCCAGAGCGGAGCCACGGAGGAACTACCGGCTTCCAGGCCCCGAAAGGAGTGGAGTTCAGGCATGTGCAGCCAGGTGAGACGCTGGCCTCGCTGATGAGACGCGGGGAGTTGGATGCATCCTTCGTGCACCTCACGGAGACCAACCTGATCGACAGGTCGACCGGAGCGGCCGGACGGCAGGCCGACGTAGTTCCCCTGTTTGCGGACCCGGAGGCTGAGGGCCGGCGCTATCTGGACGCCCACGGCCTGTTGCCGATAAACCACTGCGTGGTGGTGCGAAGGGAACTGGTGGAACGCCACCCGTGGATCGTCCTCAATCTGTATTCCGCTTTCGAAGCAGCCAAGAGGGCCACACTGTCTTCGGCCCTCGATTTGTTGGGGCTATATGCCACAGCTGGTGTGCTGTCACCGGGGGAAGTGGCGCGGGCACGGCTGGCGGATCCCGTGCCCTATGGCTTTGCGAGCGAACTGCCTGTCCTGGACGCAGCTGCAGACTATCTGGTGGAACAGGGCCTTATGCAGGAAAAGGTCGATGTGAAAGAGATCTTTGCGGAACAGACACTCTCCCTTTGACTAGTGCAGTAATTTGGTAGCCGATTTGCCGAATAACTCGGCAAATCGGTTGCATTCCTGAGGGTGCTCGGCTACGTTCGGAGTCACGCACTTATCAGCTAGTTTGTGATCTGACTTACACAAGTGAATGCCCGATTGAACACAGACGTTCGAGGGCGGAGATGGGACTCAGGATGAGCAACGAACTGCTTCAGCGGCTTAAAGCCCTGGAAACCCCCGGCGTTAGCGATGCCATGGACCGACTGGGCATCCCCGGCCAGTGCCTCGGCATCATGCCTCTGGACCGGTCCTTCCGTCTTGCCGGCGAAGCGTTCACCGTCAAGTATTTGCCGGCCTACGAAGCGGGGGCGACCGTTGGTGATTTTGTCGACGACCTTGACCCCGGGCAAGCGGTGGTCATCGACAACGCGGGACGAATGGATGCCACGGTGTGGGGTGACCTGATGACCATCGTGGCCAAACGCCGCGGGCTCGCCGGAACCGTGATCGATGGAGTGTGCCGCGACCTTGACCGGGCACTGGAGCTGGACTATCCGCTCTTCACACGCGGCAATTGGATGCGCACAGGCAAGGACCGCGTCCAGCTGGAGGCGCTCAATGTCCCGGTGCTCATTGGCGGAGTCACAGTTCGGCCGGGTGACCTCCTCCTGGGGGACGCCAACGGCTTGGTCGCGGTGCCGCGTGACCGCGCCGAGGAAGTGATAGGCGTAGGCGAGGACATTCAAGCCAGGGAAGACGGTATCCGGGAGGATATCCGCACCGGTTCGGACCTGCGTGAAGCCCGGTCGCGGGCCGGCTACCACCGCCTCCAGACGCCGATTTCCTAGAGGAGACCTTCATGACAACTGAAGCCATGGAAAAGCAGACTTCGCAGGTAGACGTGATGGAGCTTCGGGTGCGGCACGTCAAGTGGGAAGCAGAAGGCGTGCACTCACTCACCTTTGTCCATCCCGAGGGGGCGGACCTGCCGGAATGGGAGCCCGGGGCGCATCTGGAGATTGTCTTGCCTTCGGGTCTGGTACGGCAGTATTCCCTCTGCGGCGATCCTTACGACCGGTGCCGCTATAAAGTGGCTGTCCTGCGGGAACCCAACGGCCGCGGGGGATCGGCGGAAATCCACGACACAGTGATGACCGGCCGGCTGCTGAAGGTGCGTGGGCCCAGGAACCGATTTGAACTTGGTTATGCCGGCAAATACGTCCTCATCGCGGGAGGTATCGGCATTACTCCCATCCTCTCCATGGCCCGCGAACTGGGAGACCGGAAGGCCTGGCATCTCTACTACGGAGGCCGGAGCTTGGAGTCCATGGCGCTCAAAGATGAGCTGTCTGTGCTGGGCGCGGAGCACGTCACTCTGGTGCCTCAGGACACCCGAGGGATCCTGGATCTGGAGGCAATCTTCGCTGATGTTGATGACGACACCGCAGTTTATTGCTGCGGCCCGGAAGGGCTCCTGGGAGCCGTTTTGGCCCAAGCGGAAGCCGCCGGAAGGAGCGCACAGGTTCATTTCGAACGGTTCGGCGCAGCTCCGAATGCCCCCGAGCCCGAGGTTTCAGAAAGCGTGGAGAGCTTCGAGGTCGAGCTGCGGCGCACCGGCTGCACAGTGAGCGTCAGCCCGGATCAGACCGTGCTTGAGGCGATTCGCGCCGTGGTACCGGACATGCCATCTTCATGCGAGGAAGGCTTCTGCGGAACCTGTGAGACCCGAGTGTTGCTTGGCCAGGTGGAACACCGCGACCAGATCCTGAGCGCTGCCGAGAGGGAGGCCAACGAATCCATGTTCGTCTGTGTGTCGCGTGCCAAATCCCCCCGCATTGTGCTCGATCTCTAGTCTTCATCCCTGCCACCCAAAGGTATTTCCATGACGGTTATTGATATCCACGGCCATGTCTCGTCCCCGGCCGAGCTCTATGCCTACCGGTCCATCCTGATCGCTGGTCGGGGCGCCCACGGGCGCAGCGGAATCCAGCTGCCCAAGGACAAGGTCCTTGCCGCGGCGCAGCGGCATGTGTCCCTTCTGGACGCTGCCGGGACAGACATGCAGTTCATCTCTCCCCGCCCGTTCCAGCTCATGCATTCGGAGGAGCCCGCAGAGATCGTGCATTGGTGGGCCCGGGCCACAAATGACGCCGTCGCAGCTCAAGTGCAGGCCTTTCCAGAACGCTTTCGGGGCGTAGCCGCATTGCCCCAAGCTGCGGGGACAACGCCCGAGTCCTGGATTGAGGAACTTGAACGTTGCGTCGACGAACTTGGTTTTGTGGGTGTGCTCATTAATCCCGATCCGGCGGAGGGCCAGGAGCAGCGGCTGCCGCGGATCGGCCACGAGTGGTGGTACCCGCTGTTCGAGAAGATGGTCGAGCTAAACGTCCCCGGCTTGGTCCACTCCGGTGGCTGCAAGAGTTGGCGCGAGTCCTACAGCGAACACATGATCACGGAGTCGAGCCGCAGCGTCATTTCACTGGCGGAGTCCAACACGTTCAGGGATTTCCCGGATCTCAAGCTCATCATGAGCCACGGTGGCGGGTCTGTCCCCTATCAGATTGGCCGCTGGAGGGCAGCGCGCTATCTGGAAAATACGGAGGTGGAAGCCTTCGACAACAAGGCTGGCAAGGGCTCCGATGTCGAATCCTTCGATGATTCCCTGTCCCGCTTGTACTTTGATTCGCTGGTCCATTACCAGCCGTCCCTGGAGCTGCTGATCCGCCTGGTTGGCGCTGACCGGGTGCTCTTCGGCACCGAGGTCCCGGGGAGCGGATCACCAATCAATCCGGAGACCGGGCGCAGTTACGACGACCTCCGTCCTCTTATCGAATCCATCAGCTGGCTGGAAGAGGACGAGAAGGAAAAGATCTTTTCAGCAAATGCCCAGGGTCTTTATAAGCGGCTCTAGCCTGCCGCAATACTCCACTTTTCTTACCGCCGTAGCCGTCTCAAGGAGGACACGTTGCGTATCACCAAGGAACTGAATGAACGCCTGACCCGGGTTGGCCCGGGTACACCGATGGGTGAGCTCTTTCGCCGCTACTGGATCCCAGCCTGCCTCAGCGAGGAGATCCCGGAACCAGACTCGCCCCAGGTCAGAGTCCGCATTCTCGGGGAGGACCTAATCGCATACCGAGACAGTTCCGGTGCAGTGGGCCTGGTCGATGCCTACTGCCCGCACCGCAAGGCGCCAATGTTCTTTGCGCGGAATGAGGAATGCGGCCTGCGCTGCGTCTACCACGGGTGGAAGTTCGACACACTGGGCAACTGTGTAGACATGCCTACCGAGCAGCCTGACAGCAAGTTCCGGTACCGGGTAACCATGAAGGCGTATCCCACGTATGAGGCCGCAGGGATTGTCTGGACCTATATGGGCCCTCAGGAACACACCCCGGAAGTCCCAGACCAGGAGTGGATGCGCGCTCCGGCGACACACCGCCGTGTTTCCAAGTCCGGTGAGCACTGTAACTTCCTCCAAGCTATCGAAGGCGGCATCGACACTGCCCACTCGTCCTTTGCCCACAACAACGACCTCGAGAACCCGCGCCTGCTGCGCAACTTGGATCGTCATCCGAAGCTCGACGTCGACTTCACCGACTACGGATTCCGATATGCGTCGCTGCGCAACGTCGGCAATGACACGACGTACCTTCGCATCTACCAGTTCCTGCTGCCGTCGCAGCAGTGCCGTGGCTTTCTGGTTGGGCTGGACGGCAAGACGCCGGAAATGCCCGGTATGTACGGACATATCTGGGTTCCGATCGACGATGAAAACGTCATGGTCTACAACACGCTGGCATCGGCTGACATTGACCATCCGATCAGCGATGAGTGGTGGGACGCCCACGAATCTGAAATGGGCCGCGGTGTTCCCGAGCGGATTCCCGGGACTTATTGGCTCCAGCGAAATGCCGCGAATGATTACCTGATCGACCGTGAGGTTCAGCGCACCAAGACCTTCACCGGCATCGAAGGGGTAAATACCCAGGACTACGCCATCCAGGAAGGCATGGGCGCCATCGTGGACCGCAGCACCGAGGCCCTCGGCAGCACGGACAGGGCCGTCTTGGCCTGCCGTCGGATGCTGCTTAAGCTCATGGACGAGATGGAGACGGGTACGGCACCGGCAGGAACTGAACCGGAAACCTACCGGGAAGTGCGCGGCGCTGATGCCCTTGTCCCAACTGGAACTGATTGGCGCGATGCCGCCAAGGAGATGACGCTGACCTACTGGTGAGACGCAGCGCCGACCAACATCAGATCCAGAAGGGACAAGACAGTATGCAGCAGCACCACGTTGTTGAAGTCAGGGCCACCGGCTACACGCCGGAGGCTGTTACGGAGAAGATGCAGGAGGTCCTGGACGAGCACGATGCCCAAGGCTGGTCCCTGGACAGCATCCAACCCATTATTTACAACTCCTCGACCACGGGATACCTGATCCTGGTGTTCGTGCGACCGCGGAACCAGGCGGGCTGATTCCGTGACTAACGCACCGCCGCGGGAGAGCGCCGCTGTATCCGGTATAACCAAGCGCATCCGGGCATCTGTGACTGTCGGTCCGGCGAGCAACGAGATCCGTGTCCTCGACGTTCCGCAAACCGGACCAGACTCGGCACTGCTGCGGGTCGAAGCGGCAGGCGTGTGCGGGTCAGACGTCCACTCATACGGCAGCGACCTGCCTGAGCGAATCATGGGCCACGAGAATGTAGGGGTCCTGGTATCGGTCGGTCCGGTAGCCGAAGCCCGGTGGGGAGTCGGCGACGGCGACAGGGTGCTGCTGGAGGAGTATCTGCCCTGCGGGCACTGCACTTTCTGTCGGAGTTCCGAGTTCCGGTCGTGTCTGGCTTCGGACACATCGGCCAACCCGGATGCCCTGAGATTCGGATCCACGGGAACGGCAGTGGGCCACGGGCTCTGGGGCGGTTATGCCGAAATGATGTTCGTGCACCCCAATGCCGTTCCTCACCGTGTTCCCGACGGCGTGTCCCCGGTGCTGGCGACACTGGGACTGCCGCTGGGAAACGGATATCAATGGGCGTACCTCGATGGGGGTGTCCGCCCCGGCGACACCGTCGTCGTCATGGGTCCGGGCCAAGCGGGAATCGGATCGCTGCTGGCGGCTAAAGAGGCCGGCGCGGCGCACGTCGTCGTTGTGGGATTGACACGTGATTCCGCACGGTTGGACGTGGCGAAGGCGTTCGGTGCCACGGAAACCTGCGTGGTCGACGGGGACTGCCCCGACGACGTCGCGGGGCTGATCGCAGACCTGACCCACGGCTCGGGAGCTAGTCTGGTCATCGACGCGGCCGCCGGGAATTCGGAGACCCTGGAACGTGGCATCGACCTGGTGGCTAAACGAGGCCGGATCATCATGGCTGCGGCGTCCAGGACCCCGCTGGATGGGTTTCCCATTTGGAAACTGTCCCGTAAACACCTCGACCTGCAGGCAGTCCGAGGACACAGCTTCGAATCGGTCGAGTGGGCGCTGCAGCTCATCGCGTCCGGTAAGTACCCGTTGGAATTAATGTCCAGTTTCGTTGGCGGACTGGACGATGTGGATTACGCTCTGCGTGCCACGGGCGGGTGGGACAGTGACCCTGTCCTGCACGCAACGATCGTCCCCAGCCAATAACCAGGAACGGCCGTGGTCAGGTCCGTCCGCATCAGACTCCCGAAGGGCAAGGTAGCTCCGTTGATCGAAAATTACCCATACAAGGCCTGGGCACCGCCAGCCTGGGATCAGGAAGCCGACTTGGTTGTAGTGGGGTACGGGGGTTCCGGTGCCACCTGCGCCGCCACCGCAACTGCTCTTGGCGAGGATGTCCTGGTGCTTGAAAAGGCGGACCGTGGCGGCGGGAACTCCGTGTGCGTCGCAGGGTCCCTGCTCACGTTCCCCGTTGATGATGAGAAGGCTTTCCGCTACCTGGATTGGATGTGCGCGGGCCAGACAGAGCCGGCAGTGCTGCGTGCCTTCATCGACGGCATGAAAACTCTTCCGCAGTTCCAATCTCAGCTCGGTTTCGAAATGAAGGAAAACCCCGAGCCCTTCCGCGCTGACGGTTTCTTTCCCGAGTACCCCGGGGCGCCAGGTGCAGAAGGCTTGTTGGGGCTCAGCGCCATCAAGGCGCCAGGCGGAGCTGCCCTTTACGAGTCCATCGCCGCATTGGCGGAAAACCGAGGTGCGCGCATCCAGTATGGAGCGCGGGTCGTCGCTCTGGTCCAGGACCCGTCATCGGGCGAAATTCACGGCGTGGTAGCGGAAACCTCCGATGGAGCACGGATCACCGTCAGGTCCAGGAAAGCGACCATACTGGCAACAGGCGGATTCGAGTTCAACGAGCGGATGAGGCAGCAGTACCTCACACACTGCCCGGTGCTTTTCCTAGGGAGTCCAGAACTGACGGGGGACGGAATTGAGCTCGCCCAGGAGGCAGGTGCCCAGCTCTGGCATATGAACTCCGTATCGGGCCCGCTGTATTGGGGAATCGAACCTGAACCCGGGCGAGTGTACGTGACTTACGACTTCATGCAGATGTCCGGCTTCGGGCACCGGGCTCCTGCTTTCAAGGATGCAGGAAGTGTCATCTGGGTGGACAAGAACGCCCGCCGCTTTCACAACGAGACGACGGAAACGGGGGAGGTTCACCATGGATACAGCAACCGCGAGAGCTGGTTTAGGGTGGATGTGGACTCCGCGGAGTTTGCCCATGTACCGGCCTTCCAGATTTTTGACGCCAAGGCCTTCCACGCCGGCGCCGTTATGACGACCCTCAACTCACGGACCCCGGCATGGAGCGACGACAACCGAGCGGAGCTGGATGACGGCTGGATCGTCCGGGCGGATACTCTCGAGGAACTTGCCCACAAGTGTCGCTACCCCGAGGCTCCGGGATCGTATCGGGCCGGGTATCTGGACGCAGCCCAACTTGTTTCAACCGTGGAAGAGTACAACCGCAGCTGCGTCTCGGGGGAGAGCGATGCGTTCGGCCGCAGCAACTACCGCGCGCCGCTTGGGGCGGGGCCGTACTACGCGGTAGGTCCGATGCTGCCCACTTTCGTCAACACGCATGGCGGGCCCAAGCACGACTCGGAACAAAGGGTCTTGGACCACCGTGACCGGGTTATCCAGCGGCTCTATGCGATTGGTGAGTGCGGGTCACTGTGGGGGCCGTATTACAACTCGATGGGGGACATCGCCGAGTTTCTGATCTCGGGGCAAATCGCCGCACGGAGTGCCTCAGCCCTAACTCCCCGGCCTGCCACGGTTCCTGCCATACCCGCGGGAGTGCACGCATGAGCCCTTTGACGACGGAGATTCCGCTGGAATCGCCCGGTCGGCTGCGCAGCGAAATTGCGGCAGGCAGGTGGGGCGGTGATCTCCGTACCATTCCGCAGGGATACACCCAGTCCTCAGTCCTGATGCTTCCCCAGGCGTACGCGGCGGATTTTTTGCGTTTCTGCCAGCTGAATTCCAAAGCGGCAGGATTGCTGCATGTGGGCGCACCAGGCGATCCGGAACCCGGATATCTGGCCCCGGGTGGAGATATCCGGACTGACCTCCACAGCTACCGGATTTGGCGTAACGGCGAACTGGCCGGCACATGCGATGACATATCCGGCCTGTGGCGGGAAGATATGGTTGCCTTTTACCTCGGTTGCTCCCTTACCTTCGAACATGCGCTGACCCAGGCCGGCGTGGTTCGAGGTGAGGGCCGGGTCTACACGACGACCGTTCCAGCACAGTCAGTGGGTGCTTTCGCAACGAACCTGGCCGTCACGATGCGGCCGATGGATACGAAGAACGCAATACGTGCCATTCAAGTGACCTCCCGCTTCCCGGCCACGCATGGCGGGCCCATTCACTTCGGGGATCCCGGGGAACTGGGACTCGAAGACCTGAGCAAGCCTGACTTCGGTTCGGCGCCCACCCTGGCAGCCGGCGAAGTCCCGGTCTTCTGGGCCTGCAGCGCCACTGCCGTCCTGGCGGCGCAAGCTGCAAAGCCGGACCTCATGCTGACCTTTGACCCGCCGTACATGCTCATTACGGACCGGCGTGTCGAGGAAACATCTGTTCTATAGCACCAAATTCCTGCTCTACCCGCCCGATTCGTCCATGTCGACGAAAGGAAAAGCAATGCGCAAAACCCTGGCACTCTATGCCGTCCTGGCAATAAGCCTGACCGCATGCAGCGGAGGTGCCGCGGCCACCGCGGAACCGACCGCAGTCGAGTTTTCGAACCTGGAGGAATTGGTTGCCGCTGCGGAATCGGAAGGAAGCGTCCGTCTCTACACCAGCCTGCTGGAACCGGACCTCGTCAAGCTGGTTGAGGAGTTCGAGGCAACTTACGACATCGACATTGAAGACATCCGGCTGGGTGGCAGCGATGCCATGAACAGGTTCGACTCCGAAAGCGCAGCAAAGTCCCGGACGGCAGATATCGTGGTCGTCAACGACACCTCCTTCTTTGGCGCAGCGACTGAAAAGGGCACTATTCTTCCCCTGGAAGAGACCGGTGTCCTTCCTCTGGTCCCGGACTTCCCCTCTGACATGCTCCTGGAGGAAGAGAAGACCGCGGTGCTGACCGTCACGAACAATGGCCTGGTTTACAACTCCAATCTGGTCGATGAAGCGGACGCACCGGACACCTGGGAGGACCTGCTTGATCCCCGCTGGACCGGCAAGATCCTGGCCGTGGCACCGGAATCCTCCCTGGCCAACATCCTTACCTGGTCGATCGTGTCCGAATCCCAGGGTGAGGACTACCTGTCGGAGATCGGCGCCCAGATTGGCCGCTATTATCCGAACCTGGTCCCGATGCATGAAGCCCTAGCCGCAGGCGAGGGAGAGCTGGCCGTGCCAAGCCCGGAATTCTTCGTCGCCGCACAAACCGCGGCTGGGCAGCCGCTCGCATTCAAGTCGCTGTCCCCGAACTACTACCCTGCTCAGGCGCTCGGCGTTGCGACAGCTGCCGAGCACCCGGCGGCGGCCCGCCTGCTGGCCCAGTTTTTGATGAGTGAGGACGGCATCTCCACCATCACGTCGGGTGCCGGCGTCTTCTCGCCCTACGATGACGGTGTTCCGGCGGACTTCCGGGTCCCGGGCACGGCAGAGATCCAGGAGATTCAGTCGCGCCAGGACGAGATCGTCGGGCAGCTCAAAAAGTAACAGTGCGAGCCGACGCACTCGGCGTGCCGAGGCGCGGCTGAACCCAGGCTGGTTCCGCCGCGCTTCGCGCCGGGTGAGTACTCCGGAGATTCAGGGTGATGGTCCATCATCGAACATCAGGGGCCACGCACAGCCAAGCTTCACATGTCCAGCTCCACCGACCGCCGCGAATACGGCTGATTGCGACGGGCCAACATATCCCGGTCCTGCACAGGATCGGGATGTGAAAGGCAATGTGGCAGGGGTTTGCCCCACACCAGATGCGCTATCGGGCGCTCTTGGGGAGAGTGAGCGATCGCATCAGCGCCCCAACACCAGGGGCGGAATCAAACCCCTGGACCTGCTCGATTACCTGCCGTATTTGCGCCTCGGAAATGACCCCGTCAGCAAGGTCTTGAAATTTCGTTTCGGCGTCGGCCCAACCCGACGGGTGTTCCTGGGAGCCCAAGGCGTATTCCACGGTGGCTTCAATGCGAGACCCATCCCGGCGGGTAACAACTACTCGGGCTGGGGCGTGCCCGGTGGGCAGCGAACCTTCGGCAGCAACGGGGTAAGTGACTCGACGGGAGAGGGCGCGGATACCCTCATCTTGGAGATTGGTGAGGCAGTAGTCAGCGTAGCCGTTGCGACCGGTAACGAGCCTCAAAGCAAGCCCAAACGCTGCACTGAACTGTGCCTCGATCTCGTCCTTCGGAGCGGTGATTTTGCCGACTACGTGCCGCTCGCGGTCTCGTTGATAGACCTCGATCGATTGAACTTCTTCGGCCCGGAGACCATCACGCTCCATCAGTACTGCCATGGCGTCTATGGCTGTGTGCTGCCCGGCACAGCAGCAGTAGGGCTTAGTGCCGGTCCTGTCGAGCATGAATTCGATGCCGAGCCCATCGGAGAGCTCTCCCGAACGATCCGAGCCGCTGAAGGCAGCAATGAATCCCCGCGTCCCCTCCAAAGCGGTGGAAGGTGCATCCACTCCCGCCGCGGCCAGAGCTGCCGCCCGGATTCCCGCGGCGACGGCGAACCCCGGGTGGAATCTCTTCACGGAACCGCCGGTAGACGTATATTCGGTTATTCCCGCGGCCTGGCTTGCAGCGATCCCGAGGGCACTGGCAAGCTGGGCGCTGGGTAATCCTGAAAGGCGCCCAGCGACGGCTGCCGCGCCGAAGGGTCCAGCGGCAGCAGTGGTGTGGAAACCTCTCTGCATCATTCCCGGAGCTGACAACGCGACGCGGACCATGATGTCATAGCCCACCACCATCGCCGTGATCACGTCGGGTCCCGGTGTCCCATGTTGTTCTGCCAAAGCGAGTGCTGTCGGAATGACCACTGCGCCGGGATGGGAAGCAGTGCCCATCTCGGTGTCGTCGTACTCAAATCCGTGGCCGCTGACGGCATTGAGGAAGGCGGCATCCTCCGGACCGAGGCGGTCACCATTGACGACGACTGTGGAAGTACCCTTACCCGGACGTCTGGCGAGGACATATGAGCGGGCCTGCCGGCTCGAGGGCAGACTGGAAAATGCCACTTGACAGCCAAGCTGATCGAGCAGCAGCTGCTTGGCGCGATCAACTGTTGCAGGGGGCAGATCCTTGTAGCGGAGCGAAGCGGAGAACTCACCGAGATGCTCTGTGGCGGACATTGTGGGTACCAGGTGCATAAGAATGTCTCCTTTGGGTGAGACGTGGCATAAATATTCTCTGGGGGGGGGGGGGGGCGGGGCGGGTTCAAAGGGGGGCGGTGTTTATTGCCCTACCCCCCCGCCCCGCGTCTCAGAGTGACACTGGAAGCACCAGCGGAAGCTATTTGCCGAAGGCTTCCATGATTTCGTCCCGCATGCCCTCATATCTTTCGAAGTCCTCTGCGGAAATTATGGCAAAATCTTCGGGGATCAAATGATCGTCGTATGGCGAAAATGAACCCACTGCCGGATCGGTCACCGTCCGGGTTCCCTCCTCAGTCATCATGAAATGAGCAAGCAGGCGTGCGGCATTCGGGTGCTGTGCCCGTTCCGAAACTCCCGTCGCAATCACCGGGTAGACGGAGGGAGAAAGATGGACAAATTCGAGCGGCTTCCCCTCTTGCTTTTGGCCTTCGATGAAGAACTGGGCGCTTTGCAGAGCCAGGTCTCCGTCGCCCGCGGACAATGCCTCATGCTGGGGCACCATATTCGGGTAGGTCCGGGCCACCTGGGCTCCGAGCTCAGAAACAAAGTCCGCGCCATAGGTGTCGTAAAGCTGACCCCAGACGACCAGATTATTGACTGAGGCATCAGGCGAGGTTCCCACGAGCTTGCCGGTCCAACGACTATCCAGAAGGTCTTCCCAAGACCCGGGAACGTCGGTAGACGAGACGTTCTCGGTGTTGTAGGCAACGCCGGACAACACGATCTGCGAGATGGAGAACCCCCCGTCGGGAGATTTCAGGTGCTCCGGAACTTCATCCAGCAGATCGTACAGGCCCGTTTCTTCCATGTTCACAAGCGCCCCGCTGCCGACGGCGTCGCCAACGTATCGACTGTCTGCCAGCGCCAGGATGTCTGCGCTGGGTGCGTTTGCCGAAGTTTCGGTGTCAAAGCGGGTAGCCGCATCCGTACCGCCGAGACGCAACGCTTGAACCTCGATGTCGTACTTGGCCTCGAAGGCTTCCACGAGTGAGTTCATGTCTCCCTCTGTCAGTGCCGTATAGAGCAGGACCTCACCTTCAGCCTCTGCCGCTTCGACCAGGCTGTCCAGGTCTGTCACCGGGCCTACGGGCTCGGACGGAGGGCTGGAGGCCGCCTGGCCACCGCAGGCAGTGAGCAGAAGAGACGCCGCGAACGCTGCGGAGAGGAGGGGTTTGCGCATGTTCAAGCCTTTGTTCGGGTTCCCTCTGCAGATCGTCGGGAACTTGAGTCTGATTGCTTCATGCAACCGAAATGTGTTCCTAGGCCCGTCCCTGAACCGCCTCTTTGCGGAACATTCGGAGCAGTACTGCTGCCCGGCCACCCTCCGGTGGGATCCGGAACAAGATCATGCTTGGATGCTAGAGCAGAAGTTTGTTAGTGGCAATGCCTCTTGGGTAACGGGGGGCATTCGCGCCGGCCGGTACGCTGGGGTCTTGCTAGTAGTGCACTTATTCATTACTGTTTCCCGGTAGTACAGATCACATCTAAGACAAGATTGAAGAAGGTGAGCTACATGGTGGTATGTGTATCGCCGAACGGCGCCGCAGTCTCCCATTCCGAGGAGCCCGCAAGCGAGCTCCTCGTCGGCACCATCCGCGGCATCGTCCATTTCGAACGGGAAGCCCCCCACCTGCCATGGAGGGAGGCCAAAAGGACTCTTGAGGATGTCCATATCAGCTCGGTCCTCTTTGAGGAAAGGAGCGGCACCATCTTCGCCGGCGGCCACGGCCAAGGGGGGCTGTGGGTCAGCACAGATGGCGGCGGGACATGGGAACGCCGCCAATCCGGCATCGCAGAGAACCACATTTTCCACCTAGCCGCGCAGTACCGCGGCGACGGTGTCCGCATCCTTGCCGGCGTCGAGCCCGCATCCCTCTACTTCAGTGATGACATGGGCCTGACATGGACAAAGCTCCCGGCGCTCAATAAGGTTCCCGGCACGGAAAAATGGACCTTCCCGCCACCCCCGCACCTGGCACACGCCAAGAACGTTGCATGGCATCCTTCGGATCCGGACACCTTCTACGTGTGCGTTGAACAGGGCGCCCTGCTCAAGACTGCCGATGCCGGCGAGACTTTCACTGAGCTGGCCTCCTACGAGTCTCCGAACGACCTCTGGTACCACGACACGCATCGGATCGTGATCCGGCAGCGGGACCCGCGGCAGATGTTTCTCTCCAGCGGTGAGGGCGTGTACTACAGCGCCAACGCGGGAGAAAGCTGGACACACATTCAAACGCGCTCTGACCGTCTGGGCTATCCCGATGCCATGGCGATCGATCCGCACAACGAAGACACGATCTTCATTGCCGGGGCGGGGAACCCGCCCCGGACCTGGGTGGACCAGCAGGAAGGTACCTCGAACGCGGGGGTCATCCGCAGTGATGACGGCGGAACGTCCTGGCGCGAGGTTTCCAACGGTCTGCCGCAGCCGCTGAAGGGGAATATCGAAGCCATGTCTCTGGCCTCCCACCCGGAGGGCGTCGAGTTGTTCTGCGGCACTGCGACCGGCGAACTGTACTACAGCTCAGACCGGGGTGGGCTTTGGCAGGAAGTGGCTGCCGGTTTGCCTCCGGTTTCCAAGGTCCACCACTACCGTTGGTTCCTGCCGAAAGAGGAGCGTCAGCGGATTGAGGAACTTGCCAGAGCCGGCTTCTAGGAATGCTGCAACTGCCGCGAACCAAACCGTGTGCCCATCCAGTAAGGACAAGAAGATGACAATAGATATGCACAGCCCGGCGGCTGCGCCGGCTCTGCCCCAGGTGCTGGCCTCACGCGAAGAGGCACTCACCGTGGCGCAGTCCCTGGGTCAGGGTATCGCCGCTCGGACTGCGGAAACCGAAGAACTGCGCAGAATTCCCCAGGCTACAGTCAGCGAACTGGTTGATTCGGGCCTCTTCGGCGTGGTTACCCCGCGCCGCTGGGGAGGGTCCGAGCTGGGGTTCGGCACGATGCTCGAGGTGCAGATGGAGCTCGCGTCGTCCTGCGCCTCAACCGGCTGGGTTTACGGCGTGCTGGCGGGCCACACCTGGCTCGCATCCCTCTTCCCCGAGCAGGCGCAGTCCGAAATCTTCGAAGATCCCCGGTCGCTGATCGCCTCCCTGATCAGATTGGGTGGCCAGCAGCCGCGCAGGGTCGACGGGGGATTCCGCTGGGAAGGCGGGGTGGGGAAGTTCTGCAGTGGAATTGACCATTCGAACTGGGTTCTGGTCGGCGGGCAGGTGCAGGAAGAGGACGGTTCCTCGGAGGCCTGGTACTTCCTAATTCCTGCAACTGACATTGAGATAATCGACGATTGGCATGCCGTCGGGCTCAAAGGGACGGGCAGCAAGTCCCTGTTGGTGAAGGACGCGTCCATACCTGAGCATCGAGCGGTTCGCTTCAGCGACCTGGCAAAAGGCCTGGCCCCGGGTGCAGCCATCCACAAGGGAGGCCATTACACGCTTCCGTATGACTCAGTCTGGCCAATGTCGCTTGCTGGCGCGCCCCTGGGTGCGGCAAGAGCCGCCCTGCGGGTTTTCACCGAAGCCTCTGCCGGCAGAATCACCCCGTTGCCACCGGCTGTCCAGGCAGCAAACGGCCCTGCTTTGGCGAGGCTGGGGCTGGCGGCTGCTCAGATAGATGCAGCGACAGCCCTCCTCCTGCAGGACGCAGCCGTGGTGGACAACGCCCACCCCGGCGCAACGTTCACAGCCATTGAAAAGGCTGCCCGCTCCCGAAATCTGGCCTTCGCGGTTCAGCAATGCAGGGACGCAGTGAACACCCTGTATCAGGCCAGCGGTGGCAGCGGTGTCTACCTCAGTGGGGAGATGCAACGCTGGTGGCGGGATGTGAACGCCGCCTCGCAGCATGTGGCCTTCACTTGGGACTTGGCATCCGTTGCTTATGGAAAGGCCGCCATCGGGCTGGACTCCAGTGGGGGCCGGCCTGGCCCGGGCGTAGCGGTCAAATAAGAGCAAACGCGTAAAAGATCGGCTCCGTGCTCGGGGTCGATGCTGGGGGCCGGAATACTTTCGGCCCCCAGCTGCCGTTGTCATGCCCTATGAGCCGGCCTTGCGGTTGCGGATTACCCTCAAAGTGCGTTCGACCCAGGCGAGTTTGGCCTCCGTTACCGCGATGGTGGCGTCGATGGCCAGTTGCCGGCCATATACCTCTGCCGGCGCCCCGCCGTCCGGTGCACCGTATTCGTCAATAAGGACTTGGAGAGATAGTCGCTGGTGGTCAAGGGACGCTTGCCACTGGGCCTTGGAGCTCTCCAGCAATTCTTCAAAAGTGTGTTCGGGGAAAAGGTCCGCCGTCCAGACACGCAGGTTGAACTCGTCCTTATGCTTGGCCACGTCCAAGTCCGAGGTCAACCATTCCCGCAGGGAGCTGCGGCCGGTGTCTGTAATGCTGTAGATCCGCCGTTGCGGCCCGGAGCGACCCTTGGCAACCTTACCGGTTACGTAGCCCGCCCCTTCCAGGGATTTCAGTTCACGGTAAATCTGAGTGTCATAGGCGTGCCAGCCGTGGCCGACCGAGGAGAAAAATCTCTTCTTGAGATCGTATCCGCTGGCCGAATTTCGCGTTAAGAGTTGCAGGATGGCATGACCCAGTACGCTGGGCCTGCGAGATTCTTCCGGTAGTGCCACGCGCACCCCTTCATTGGATCGAATAAGCGCGTCACAAGTATCGCATAAATGCTGTGCCAAAAGCCCGGCCGGCGGCATTGTCGCTCCTAACCCTTGTTGCATATGCACTAGTGCGTTAGTGTCAACGTGTTGGACATCACATATTCGGCTGGAAGGCGTGGCATGACCGATTTTCAGAAGGCCGCCGGGGACTTTGATCCACTGGCTCCTGAATTTATTGCGGATCCGCACAAGGCACTGCACCAGCTGCGGGATACGGCACCTCTGGCCAGGTCGGAGAGATGGGGCGGATTCTGGGCCGCAACGAAGCGGTCTGACGTCGTTGCCATCGCAAAGAATCACAAGCGCTTCGTCAACTCAGTGACGCACATTGTCCCTGGAGGGATGGCCGGCAAAACCCGCCCCCTCATGCATGCCGACCAGCCGGAGCACACCGACTTCCGTGAAGCCATGCTTCCCGTTTTTAACGGTCCAATCGGCGAACGGATAGCGCCTGATATCCGGGCTCATGCCGAGAAGCTCGTCCGGGGCATGGTCCTCAAGGGAACAGCGGATCTCGAACGGGACTTCGGCGGACCGCTGATGGCGTACGCACTCACCCGCTTCTACGGAATGGATGACGTCGCTCCTGAGGACCTGGACCGGTGGCTGCACCAGTACGTCAAAGGTGGTCAGAAAAGGGATGAAGCCATGGTGGCCGAAGCTCACGCGGGGCTGCTAAAGGTTGCCGTCGGACTTGTCGAGGACAGGACTCGGAACCCGCGGGATCCAGAAACAGATCTGACAACCGCCCTCCTTCAGGCCCGGCCCCACGGAATGCCACTGGACCATGAGAAGCTGATTGGCGCCGTCAGACAGCCCTTTGTCATTGTCTGGCTGGCGACCTCGCACAGTCTGGGCAATATGCTGACCCGCCTCGTGGAAGACACGACGTTGCAGGAGACGCTGCGCCGCAATCCGGAGCTGATTGCCGAGTCCCTGGAAGAGTTCCTGCGCCTGGACATGCCACAGCTCGGCTTTGCCCGCACTGCGGACGGGGACGTCGAATACGGCGGAAAGGTTATTCGCGACCGTGAACCCGTAGCCCTGGTCTTCCCCGCCGCCAACCGTGACCCTGAAGTCTTCGAGAGCCCGGATGAATTCCGCATCGGGCGCTCGCCGAACCCGCACCTCACATTCGGGGCAGGAATCCATTCCTGCCCCGGCAAGAACATTGCACGGGCAATCGTGCTCGCCGCCCTGGAATCTGTCATTACCGGCACGGGCGGGTTCAGCCTCAGGGGAGAGATTGAACGCGAGCACTGGCCATTCCGGGCATCGCGGAGCATCCCGGTCGACATCGCGGCCACGCGTACAGATTCCGAGACAGCCGAGGGCTTGGTCACGGTCATCTCCTAGCAGCGCCGACAGCAGCATCCACAGAACTTGAAAGGCGGAGATTCATCGTGACTTCGGTAATCACTATCCGGGAGGACGGCGATCGGTCGCCCGGCCCGGTCGAAACAGGGGCGGCCGGTCTCCCGCCGTCGAGGCGGCGAAGGTCCTTCGGCCGGTTGCGCAACGGAAAGAAGATGTCCCCGTTCAGCATTATCTCTTTGGTTGTGGCCGTGGGTTTCATTGCCCTGACCGTGGTGCCGTTGGGCACGGTCCTGCTTCGTCTCTTCGTAGTCGATGGCCAGATCACGCTCGCCCCTCTTCAGGAAACTCTGCAGCAGGATGTCCTGAGCCTGGTCGGCAGTACGGTCTTTGTCGTGGCCGGCAGCACGGTTTTCGCCGTTTTGATCGGCGGAGCACTTGCCTGGCTGAACGAACGGACCGATGCACGGATGGGGCTTTTCTCCGATCTGCTTCCCATGGTCCCGTTCCTGCTGCCGCCCGTGGCCGGATCTGTGGGATGGATACTGCTGCTGGCACCCACGGGAGGTTACCTAAACAGCGCGTGGATGAAGATGACGGCATTCTTCGGTGTGGAAGAACCCGTGCCGCTCATGGACATCTACAGTTGGAGCGGGCTCATCCTCGTTTTTACCGTCTATGGCGTCGCGTTCACCTATATGATGATCGCGCCGGCCCTGAGGATGCTGGACTCCAGCTTGGAAGAGCAGAGCCGCGTCACAGGAGCCGGTGCGATCCGCACGCTCTTCAAAGTCACTCTTCCGGCCGTTCTGCCGGCCATCGCTGCGGGCGCGCTGCTGTGGGTCTGGGTAGCGTTCGCTACGGTGGACATTCCCTCGATGATCGGCACTGGCGCCGACATTACGCTTCTCTCGCAGCAGATCGTAAACCTCCTGGTCTTTTCCTATCCGCCAAAGCAGGGTGTCGCCGTCGGACTGTCCCTAATCATTTCGGTTGTTGTGCTCGGTGCGTGGCTCCTCCAGTCCAGGATCCTCCGCTCCAACAAGTTCGCTACGGTCGGGGGCAAAGGAAGCCGCTCCACGCCGCTGCGCTTGGGCAAATGGCGTCCCGTAGCCCGCGGCGCCATGATCGGCTACGTCCTGCTGACCACCGCTCTTCCCTGCCTCGCACTGTTGATAGTGGCGCTCACCGGATCTTGGCGCGCTGATATCGACTGGGGTTCCTTCGGGTTCTCGCACTTCGCGGACATCTTCAGCAACTCCTACGCCATGCAGGGACTGGCCAACAGCTTCACGCTCGGGTTGACCGCAGCAACTATCGTCGTCGTTGTCGCTGCCCTGGTGTCGCTGTATGTTGCACGTTCGGGGCCGGTTCTCGGAAGAGTTATCGACGTCGGGATCAAGCTTCCGGCCACGCTGGGAGCCCTCGTGATTGTTGTGGGCATGGTCCTGCTTTTCACTGGTCCTCCCTTTTACCTCAGTGGTACAACCTTCCTGCTACTGCTGGCATACTGCGCCCTGTGCCTCCCGAACGCTTCGATCTCCGCAGACGCCGCAGTGGCAGGGGTGGGAGGCGAGCTCACGGAAGCCTCCCGCATTTCCGGGGCACCGGAGAGCAAAACTTTCATGCGGGTCATCCTCCCGCTCATGGTGCCGGCCCTCGTGGGCGCGTGGGCATTGGTATTCGTCCGGGTGCTCTCGGACTTAACTGCCTCGTCCCTGCTGGCCGGAGCGAACAATCCCGTTATCGGGTTCCAAATGCTCGAACTCAGCCGCTATGGCTCATTCACTGAGCTCGCCGTCCTTGCTTCCATCCTTGCGGTCGTCTCCACGATCACGGTGTTCGCCGCCGTCTGGTTTGGTCGTTGGTCCTCGAGATGGACTCAGGCACCCAAGGTATCCCGTCGTCGTCCCGCGAACCTGCTTTAAGAATTTGGAGAATCACATGAGCGGCATCCAACTGACTGAAACCACATCTTCCTCCTTCGCACCCGCTGCGGATGAGCAGACTGACAAACCTGAGCGTGGACGAGAAGTTTTGATCGTCCAGTCGCTGTCAAAGTTCTTCCAGCGGGCCAACGGCACGACGGTTCCGGCGGTCGACGGCGTCAGCCTTTCCGTTAGCGCCGGTGAGTTCCTGGTTCTTCTGGGACCGAGTGGGTGCGGCAAGACCACGCTTCTGCGCTGTATAGCCGGACTGGAGAAGCCTGATGCAGGCCGGATCGACATCGACGGGAAGACGGTTTACAGCTCGGTCGAGCGCATTGAACTCTCGGCCCAGCAGCGAACACTGAGCATGGTGTTCCAGTCTTACGCCCTCTGGCCGAACATGTCAGTCTTCGACAACATTGCGTACCCGCTGCGCAACCGCAAGATCAAAAAAGCACAGGTCGAAGAGGACGTGAACCGGATAGCCAAACTTGTTGGCATCGACGAAGTGATTACCCAATATCCAAACCACATTAGCGGCGGTCAGCAGCAACGCGTTGCGCTGGCCCGGGCGCTCGTCAGCGGCGATGCACTGGTGCTTTTCGATGAACCACTCTCAAACGTTGATGCAAAGGTGCGCAAGGACCTCCGCGTGGAGTTGACGGCGCTGCAACGGCGCTTTGGATTCGCGGCCGTCTATGTGACGCATGACCAGGAAGATGCCATGGAGCTGGGTACGCAGATCGCAGTTCTGGAGAAGGGCAAGGTTGCCCAACTGGCTTCCCCCCGCGAGGTTTACCAGAACCCGGCTTCCCGATACGTCGCAACCTTTATCGGCTCAACCAACGAGCTGCCGGGCAAGGTGGTGGCCGTTGATTCCGAGGGGGTGGAAGTGGAGACGGCAATTGGCCGGATTCGTGGCACACATGTGCCGCACACCATGAATGTAGGTGACGAGGCTGTCGCGATTTTCCGGCCCGAGCACGGCACTGTATCTGCGGTTGAACCGACTGGTCCCAACAAGCTCAGGGCCGTTTACCGTACCGAACTTTTCTCTGGCAGCCACGCTGAGCAGATCCTGACATTCCAGCATAAGGTGTACCGCGTTTGGCACGGAGAGCCATTGGAACGCGGAGAGGAAGGTTGGATCGCCGTGGATCCGGACAAAGTCCATATCTTCGGCGCCTAGGCGGGAGGACAGTCGGGGCGTTGCCGGGAACTGAACATTTCGGCTGCCTGAACGGGAGGCCTCTACGTCGTGGAAACCTGGGACTTTGTAATTGTCGGGGCCGGCGCCGCAGGACGGGCGCTGGCTGCTGGGCTGGCGGCTGGCGGCAAGAAACGGATTCTCGTCCTTGAATCCGGTCATGGGGCTGCACACCCAAGTCGCCGGGGGATCCGCCCGCACATACTCGAATTCGATCACTGGTCTGCAGTCGGATGCTCCGGCTGGGCGCCGGAGGATGTGCTTCCGCACTTCAAATGCGTGGAGGCGGACGCCGAATTCGGCCAGCTGCCGCCACATGGCTCTAAGGGCCCCATAAAGGTGAGCCGCACGCCGGAAGCTGACTGGAGCAACGTCGACTGGGGCTTCCGGTCCGCAGCCCTGGAAGAAGGCCATCCGTGGGCGCCGAACCACAATGCCCCAGGAGTCCTGGGCGTGTCTCCGCTGGCGCGGGGAAAGGAAGACTCGGGCCCGTGGGCACGGACGTTGTTCGGGGATGAGCAAAGGCATGGCGGAATCTCGCTGCGCGGAGGCGTCCTTGTGGACCGAATTCTGTGGGACGGCAACCGGGCCGCCGGCGTCATTGCACGCCATGGAGGCCATAGCCAGTCCTTTTTTGCGGGTGAGGTGCTGTTGTGCGCAGGAGCCGTAGGATCCCCAGCGGTTCTTCAGCGTTCGGGTATAGGGCCGCCCGAGGTTCTCCGCCGGGCCGGTGTCGTTCCCCTCATTGACAGTCCCGTGGGCATTGGGCTTCAGACCCATCCGCGGGTGGTGGTCGCATCAGGGTCTGCTGAGATCTCCGGGAGCCGTTCTTTTGGCATGCTGGCACGCTGGAACACTGGGTTGGAAGCAACGGGAAGCGGCGACATGATGGCTTGGACCGTCAACCGGCAGCAGTCCATTTCGGACCGGGACTGGCGGCTGGGGGCGCCTCCTGGATTCCGGGCGCTGGTGGTCGGCGCACTTGCACAAGTGTTCTCTCGGGGCAGGACCGCTATTGGGTCGGCGGACCCGGGGGTTAAGCCTGTTCTGGAACCGGCACTCCTGTCACATCCATTGGATCGTATCCGTTCACGCCTTATGTACCGGCACCTGTCGAACCTGATCAGCCGCCCCGAGTTCCGGGACGCCCTGGGGGCGGTCACTGACGAGTCGGGGCGCCCCTGGCGTTTTGGCATGACAGACATCGAGGTTGATGGCTGGGCGGAGACGGCCTTTCAGCCAGCAGGGCACCATTCTTCCAGCTGCCGCATGGGCGGCCCCAGTGACCCCGCTGCCGTTGTCGACCCTCAGTGCCGCGTCTACGGAGTCAAGGGAGTGCGGGTCGTGGATGCTTCGATCTTTCCCACAATGGTCAGGGCTGATCCGTGGCTTACAGAGGCCGTGGTAGGAAGCAGAGCGGCCCGACTGATTGCCGCGTCAGAAGAAAAAGTTTCCAATCCATTGGTATTTACTCCAACTACTGAAATACTGCGATAGTCGAGTCCGTCATTGCAGAAAGAAGTTGCCATGAGTCTTCAACCCGCACCGGTCTCCGAAGCTGTGGAAATGCACCTATACCCAGAGGAATTCAAGGCGTTTGTGGGGAGTTTTCCCACCGGTGTCACTGTGGTGACATGGGGAGGCGAAGATGCAGGAGGAATGACCGTCAACGCCTTCGCCTCGATTTCCATGGACCCCCCGCTTGTAATGGTGAGCCTGGGTCAAGGGTGCAGGGCGCTTGCTCCTGTACTGCGGGAGGGGCGCTTTGGCATCAATATACTTTCCGGTGACGGTTCCCGGGCTGCGGTTGCTTTCGCCAGCGGCAAAACCGCCAACCTGGGGGACTTTGCCTGGCGTTCGGGCCCGCAGGGGGCCCCCCAACTAACCGAAGACTCCACCGCTTCTGCGGACTGCGAGGTCCATCAAGTGATTCACGCTGGAGATCACACGATCCTTCTTGGCAAGGTGTGCCAGGTGACAGCATCGGGCACTGCCCCTCTGGGGTACCTGCGCAGGCGCTTTGCTCCTTGGACCTAGAAGAGCATCCCGGGGTCAACCGCGGTACCAGAGACGGAGGCCAGAGGGCCGGCAGCCATCGAAACGGGATAGTCCCCTCAAATCACGCACGGCGTCTTCCCATGGTGTGAGTTGCACACCGTGCGGCCAGCCGCTGCACCGGCGCCTGCAGGAAGAGCAGCAGCAGCGCCCAGAGCCCGACTGCTGGAACCGCGACTGCGACCAGCAGGGCTGCCGCCAACAGTGCCGTTATCGTGGCCGCCGGAAGCACCGGAACCGGGTCGGCGTCAGGTGCGGTCAGGGCCGGTGTGCGGCGAATGATCAGCTGCTGGACCAGCGCGGAGGCGCTGGCGAGCACCATTGTCCCGATGTACAGGCCGTTGGTCAGCGAGCCGCCCCGGTCGCCGGTGTCCAGCAGTTGGGTGGGGAAGGGCAGGAACACCAGGCACAGCAGCCAGAGCAGATTCGCCCAGACCAGGCCCGGGGTGTAGCCGGAGACTCCCTCGTACATCTGGTGGTGGCCCAGCCAGAAACGGAAAATCACCACAAAACTCAGGACAAAGGCAAAGAGGCCATAGGCGTTGTCCCGCAGGAATGCCGCGGGGGACTGCGTGCCGATGTCCGCGGCATCGTCGACCAGTGGCAGGACCAGCAGAGTCATCGCGATGGCAATGACGGCATCGATGAAACTGATCAGCCGGGACTCTCCTGCACGGCCCGCTTCGGATTCCGCAGGCTTCTTGGCCATGGCCCACCGTCTTCCGCGCTGCCGGATTATCGGTGCGGCAATCCTAGCCGTGGCCGGGGACGGTGGAAAGAGCCCCTGGACGGGCAGGAAGAATCCCGCCGGTGACCTGGCTGGACCGGCTGACCCTTACGGGCCGGGACTCTTCATTGCTACCGTTTTGAGGAGAGCAGATGGGTCCTGCCGATCCGGCAGATGCTCTCCCGCGAGGAGGAAACATGCGCGCTCCAGTCGATTTTCACCATGCAGCCCGGGACACCGGCGCGGTTATAACCGCCATCCGGGACGATCAGCTGAACTGGCCCACGCCGTCGCCCGAGTACACGGTGGGCGATCTCCTGGACCACATGGACGGGCTGTCACTGGAGTTCCAGCTCGCGGCGCTCAAGCGTGCGCTGCCGCCGGGCGCCGAGGAAGCTCCGCCGGCCGATTCCGGCAACCTGGCCGGGGGCTGGCGGGAGCGGATTCCCAATCAGCTCACCGCCCTGGCCGGGGCCTGGGCCGACCCATCAGCCTGGGACGGCGAGACCGTGGCCGGGCGGGTTCCGCTCTCGGCCTCCGAAGCCGGGATGTTTGCCCTGGACGAGATCATTGTGCACGGCTGGGACCTGGCCCGCTCCACCGGCCAGCACTTCAACCCGGACCCGCGGGCTGTGCAGGCCTGCGCGGAATTCCTGCTGGAACAGCCCCGCAGCCCGGAGCTTTTCGGGCCCGCGGTTCCGGTGGATGAGGCAGCCTCGCCCCTGGACCAGCTGATCGGGCTGACCGGCCGCGATCCCGCCTGGGTTCCGCCGCTCTGAGCGGGAGCTTTGTCCGTGCGGTGAATCCGTGCGGGCAGAACCGCCAGAGCGTGCACGGGTTCCCAGTCTTCGTGACGCATGAGGCCGCAGGGATCACACTGGCCCCAGAAGGCAACAAAGAGTGGGAGCCAGTGCGCGGCAGCGCCCGCCGGATTGGATTCCGGCTACCAGCCCAGCCAGTCCAGCGCCTCCCCAATGATCAACGGCGGAGCCGAGTGGCCGCCGTCACGCTCCCGGTAGCTGACGCCGTAGCCGTCCCGTTCCAGTGACGGGACCATCTTGCGGCTGCTGGAACGGAGGGGCCGGACGTTGTCGGCGCGGCCGTGTGAAACGAAAATCTCGGGCTTGCCGTGCCGCGGACCGCCGGGCATGAATGCCGGGGGTATCGCTGCCATTCAGAAGTCAATATCCGGCCCTGCCGGCGTAAAAGCGGATCTGCGGGACCCCTCCGCAGGACGCCCGCTGACACGACGGCATGGCCGGGCACACACGGCAAACGTGCAGGTGCCGCACATAATCTGAACAGCATGACAGCACACATACTCAGCGCCCAGGGCCTGACCAAGTCGTACGGGCAGGGCGAGAACCGCTTCGATGCGCTCAAGGGCGTCAACCTCGCCGTCGAAGCCGGTGAATCCCTGGCCATCGTCGGCAAAAGCGGCTCGGGCAAGTCCACCCTCATGCACCTGCTCGCCCTGCTGGACACCCCGGACGGCGGCACCATCACGGTCAAGGGCCAGGACGCCCGCTCGCTGGGCAAGAACGAGCTGAACGAACTGCGCAACCGCGACTTCGGCTTCGTGTTCCAACAGTTCTTCCTCACCCCCAACTCGTCGGTGCTGGACAACGTCGTCCTGCCGCTGATGATCGCCGGCGTGAAGCCGGCCGAACGCAAACGACGGGGCATGGAGGCACTGGAACGCCTGGAAATGGCGGACAAGGCCAAGAACCGCGCCACCGACCTCTCCGGCGGCCAGAAGCAGCGCGTGGTGATTGCCCGCGCCCTGGTGAACAACCCGTCGGTGATCTTCGCCGATGAACCGACCGGCAACCTGGACACCGCCACCGGCGCCGTCGTCGAGGACATCCTCTTCGACCTGAACCGGGAGCAGGGCATCACCCTGATCGCGGTCACGCACGACACCGACCTCGCCGCCCGCTGCGGGCGCCAGTTCTACATCAAGGACGGCCGCGAAGTGTCCGCCGCCGAACTCACCTCCACCACCATCACCACAGGGGCCCCAGCATGACCGTCGGCGATATTCTCCGCTCAGCCGTAGCGAATACCTTCCGCAGCAAGGTCCGCACCGCGCTGACCGTCGTCGCGATCTTCATCGGTGCCTTCACCCTGACCCTGACCAGCGCGATCGGCGCCGGCGTCTCGGACTACATCGACAAGCAGGTCGGCGCCATCGGCGGCGACAACCTGATGACCGTCTCGCCCACCGCCGAGGCCGCAGCCGAAGATGACGGGCCCAAGGAATACAACCCCGACGGCGCCGCCACCCAGGGCAACTTCACCCTGCTCGCCGACGCGGACATCGAGACCATCCTCGCCACCGAGGGCATCGAAAAGGTCGAGCCCGCCGCGATGCTGGCGCCGGACTACATCCAGTACGACGGCGGAGCCAAGTTCGAGCTGACCACCAACCCGATGGTGGGGCTGGCCGATGCCGACCTCGCCGCCGGACGCCAGCTGGGCGAAGGCACCGGAGCGGAAATGCTGATCCCGTCCAGCTACGTGGAACCGCTGGGCTTTGCCGACGCCGACGCCGCCCTGGACCAGACCGTGTCCATCGCGGTCACCGACTACGCCGGCACCCAGCACACCGTTGAGGCCGTCATCGCCGGCGTGCAGAACGACTCGCTGTTCGGCGACGGTGCCGGCTTCAACTCCGACCTGCGCGCCGAACTGGACGCCCTGCAGCGCACCGGCATCCCGGAGGGTGTCTCCACCGGGTACATCACCTCCATTGCCTTCCTGGACGCCGGCACGGACGAAGAGCAGATCGCGGCCGTCAAGGCGGACCTTGAAGCGCAGGGCTTTACCGGCCTGACCGTCGCGGACCAGATCGGCGCCATCCAGACCGTCATCAACGGCATCATCGGCGTGCTGAATGCCTTCGCAGTCATTGCCCTGATCGCTGCCGGCTTCGGCATTGTGAACACGCTGCTGATGAGCGTGCAGGAACGCACCCGGGAAATCGGGCTGATGAAGGCCATGGGCATGGGCGGCGGCAAGATCTTCGCCCTGTTCAGCTTCGAAGCCATCTTCATCGGCTTTCTCGGCTCCGCGCTCGGGGCCGGCGTCGCCGTCGGGCTCGGCTCGATAATCAGCTCCGTGCTGTCCAATACCGTGCTTTCGGCCCTGCCCGGCCTGCACATCATGCTGTTCACGCCTGCCTCAGTGGCGACCATCATCGGCGTCGTCATGCTGATTGCGTTCTTGGCCGGCACCTTGCCGGCCCGCCGTGCGGCGAAGCAGAACCCGATCGACGCCCTGCGGTACGAGTAACGGCAGCGGCGGGGCGTTCGCCCGGCGGCCCGTCGCCGGCGGTGGTCCCGCCGGGCTTCGCTACCGCGGATCCGGGTCGTCCGGGCGAAACCCGCGGTCGTCGTCGTCGACCGCGCCCGGCTTGGAACCGAAGCTGCGCCTGATCCCGGTGCCCTTGCCCAAGTTCTCGGGGTTGGGGCGGGCGGTGACGATCAGGAGCAGGAAAATCAGCAGCGACACTATGAAGGTCACGCAGGCAGCCGCAACACCCAGCTCCCACCGGAAGTCACGCTCCGTTCCTCCGGTGGAGAAAAGGGCCACGGCCACGCCGGCCACGGCGGCCAGTACGGCCGAAATAATCACCGGGACATTGCCGTAGTCCTGGCGGCCGGCGGATCCATGGGGGCCGGACGCCGACGGCGGGTTCGAAGGCATGGCCATTCCTCCTGCGGAACGGAATGATATAGGCTTCGCCGCCATCCTAAGACGCATCCGGGACCGACCGGAAGCCCCTGCCGGTGACCCTTTCCTGCGGCATTCCCCTCAGATGACCAAGCGGCTATCCTGCCCGGGAACGGGTCCGGCAGGAAACCTCCGGTCGGAAGACGCAGGGCATGGCGGCGGCAGGAGATCAACATGCGCAAGGTGACGGCTTCACTGTTCAGCTCGATCGACGGCGTGGTGGAAAGTCCGGGGGAGTGGCAGTTCGACCACTTCGACGAGAACCTGGGCGCGCTGATGGGAACGGCACTTTCCACGCAGGACACGGTGCTGCTGGGCCGCGTGACCTACGAACAGTGGGCGGACTACTGGCCCGGCAACCAGGAGGACGCCTTCGGCAGTTTCATTAACCCGATTCAGAAGTTCGTCGCCTCCACGACACTGGCCAAGGCGGATCTGCAGTGGGAAAATTCCACGCTCATGGACGGTGAGCTGAAAGACTTTGTCCGGCGGCTCAAGGAGCTCGACGGCGGAGACATCGCCGTGGACGGCAGCATTTCAGTGGTCCGCCAACTGCTCTTTGCCGGGCTGCTGGATGCGCTCACCCTCGTCGTCCACCCGGTGGTGGCCGGCTCCGGGCAGCGGCTGTTCAAACCGGGAGACCCGCGGACGCGGCTGCAGCTGGTCGACTCGCAGATCACCGTTTCGGGAAACGCCGTGCTCACGTACGGACCGCGTCCTGACTGACGGACAGCCCTGGTCTAATCAGAGGGCTGGAGCGGGCGGACCGGCTGCCGCAGCACCGTCCGCAGCTTCTCCGCAGCGGTCCGCCGCGGGTCGCTGAGGTACACCTCGTGGTGGTCGCCGTTAAACGTCAGTCCGTGGGCGGGCATCCACTGGTGGTGCAGCCGCTCAAGCACGGGGCCTTCGGCGTCATAGGCGCCGATGTACAGAATCTGCACCGAGGTGCCTTCGTCAAGGGTGACCAGCCGCAGCCGGTCCAGCCCGGGCAGGCCTTTTTTCTGCTGCACCGCAGTGACCGCCGCCCGCACCATGTCCCGGGTGATCCACGCCGGCTGGGCAACCAGCATCGTCCAGTCCCACTCATCCTTGGCGCCGCGGGTGAACGCCTCCATGTCGTCGGCCCGCCATTGGCCCTCCAACGGGCCCACGGTGAAGTCGCGGTCCAGGTCCTTTTTCGACGCGAACTTCACGGCATACGCCGTGGGGTAGAGGCATTCCAGGGCGGAGACATACTCCTCGGACGTGTTGGGATCCCCGCTGCCGTCATATGCCAGGTACTGCAGCGGCGGAACCTCCACGAGGACGAAATCACCGGCTTTCGGAGCGTACAGCTCCGGATAGGCCTTCCTGAATTCGAACTTCTCCACTGTCATGCACCGCCCTTGGAAACCGCCGCCACCTCGGTCTTCAGCGTAGGTCGGCCAGCGTGCCGACGGCTACCGCCCCGAACCAAACGGCTACCATCCTCTTGGGGGAACGGATCCCTGCACGACATTTCCTCACGAATGGATGCCCGGCATGCTGCACGGTACGGCCGCCACAGTGGTGCTGCTGCGCGATGCCCCGGCCGGCCTGCAGGTGCTGCTGCTTGAACGCCCCCGCCACCGGGGTTCCTTCGCCGGCGCCTGGGTCTTTCCCGGCGGAGTGGTGGACCCCTCCGACGCCGCGGAGCCAACGGAGAACGACGACGCCGAAGTGGCTGCCGCCCGCCGGGCGGGCGTGCGGGAAACGGCTGAGGAAACCGGGTTGGTGCTGGCGCCGGAGGAACTGGCGCGGTTGTCCTGCTGGGTGCCGCCGCCGGAAGCCCCGCGCCGCTGGAAAACTGAGTTCTTCGTGGCTGCGGCGCCCGCCGGGAATATCCGGCTCAGCCCGGAAGAACACGTCGACGCCGTCTGGCTGTCACCGGCGGAAGCGCTGCGCCGGAGCACCGAGGGGACGATGGACCTGGTGCCGCCCACCTGGGTCACCCTGCACGGGCTGCTGGACCGGAAGAATGTGGCCGAGGCGCTGGCCGGCGCTGCGGCAGCCGTTCCCGAAACGTATGTAACCCGCCAGCTGCCCGGGCAGGTGCCTCCTGTCATGGTGTGGCAGGGCGACGCTGAATACCCGGGAGCTGACGCGGCCGCGGAACCCTTCCGCCGGCACCGGCTGATCCGTGACGGAACCGCGTGGACCTATCAGCGGACGTTCTAGCTCACCGTGCAGCTCGCGGCGGGCGCGGTTCTGGTGCCGCCGCGGCCCGGATCAACCCGCCATTACACTGGGCCGATGAACAGTCCCTATTTGATTTCCCGCGACCGGCTGGTGTCCGCTTCACCGGATGCCGTGTTCGATCTGCTCGCCCGCCCGGCCATGCACAGCGTCATCGACGGATCGGGCACGGTCCGCGCGGCGCACCCCAGCGGCCCGGACCGGCTGGCGCCCGGAGCCCGGTTCGGGATGGACATGAAGATGGGTGTGCCCTACAAGATCAGCAACACGGTGACCGAGTTCGAGGAAGGCCGCCGGATTGCCTGGCGCCACTCCGGCGGCCATGTCTGGCGGTACCTCCTCGAGCCCGCGGACGGCGGCACCCTGGTGACCGAACAGTGGGATGCGCGGAACGTCCGCCACCGCGTCATGTACCGCATCACGGGTGTCACCCGCCGGCATCCGGCAAACCTGGAACAGACCCTGGAGAAGCTGGCCGCCCACTTCTCGGCGAAGTAGCCGCCGCAGGCGACGCGCCAGCCGCCGCCACGGCTAGAATGGACGCCGGAAACACGGCAATAATCGAGCACCGGGAGCGACGTGGAGAATTTCGATCCGGGAGCCGTCTTCGACGTCGTTGATTTGGCCGGAGTGCTGGCAAACGGCGTGCTCGGCGGTGCCGTGGCCCGGCAGCTGCGCATGGATCCCATCGGGTTCCTGGTCCTGGCGCTGACCTCCGCACTGGGCGGCGGTGTCCTGCGCGACACCCTGCTGCAGGTCGGAACGCCGGTGGCACTGACCAACCCCGCCTATCTGATCGTCGCCATCGCCGGCGCGTTCATCGCCTATCTGATTGAGCTTCGAGGCAAATGGGCCAACCGGTTTTTGATCGTCATCGATGCCTTCGCCCTGGGCTGCTGGGCGGCCACCGGCACGTCCAAGGCCCTGGCGGTCGATCTGGAGTGGCTCCCGGCGATCCTGATCGGCATGGCCACGGCGGTGGGCGGCGGCATGATCCGCGACATTGTGGTTGGCCGGGTGCCGGCCATCTTCGGCGGGAACACGCTCTACGCCACCGGCGCCCTGATCGCTTCCGTGGAAATGGTGATCCTGTATCACCTCGGTTTGCCGAACCTCGGAATGGGCATGGCCATCGTGACGGCCGCCGTCGTCTGCACCGTGGCCCGGCGCCGCGGCTGGCGGCTGCCGGCACCGGGGGAGTGGAGCGTCCGCCTGACCCGCCGCCCGCGCGGGGCAGGCTCCGTGGTGGGGGATTTGCCCGGGGAAGCCGCGGGGCGCAGGGGCGGCCGAAAGAAGGAACAGGGGTGGCCGCGGCCCCGCTTCAACCGGGTTCCGGGCCTTCGCTCCTTCCGCCGAAAACGACCCGAAGCCGACGGCGAGGCCCCGCCGGTCCGCCCCTGACCGCCCCGCTGCATTGAGGCTGACCGCGCCGGTGCATTGAGCTGGGAGCGAAATGCCGGCTGGCCCCGGCACCTGCCCGCGGGTAGCGTGGCAGGAATGACTGCTTACAAAACCGTGAACCCCGCAACCGGGGAAACACTCAAAGAATTCGCCGAAGCCACCAACAGCGAGATCAACGAAGCAATCAGCGCGGCCCACGGCGCCTTCGCCGCCTGGCGCCGGCAGCCGGTGGAAACCCGCAGCAAAACCATCGCCCGGGTAGCCGAGCTGTACCGCGAACGCAGCGATGAACTCGCCGCGCTCATCGCGACGGAAATGGGCAAGCCCCTGAGCGAAGCCAAGAGTGAAGTAGCCCTCTCGGCAAACATCTACGACTACTACGCCACCGAGGGCCCCGGCTTCATGGCCGATGAGGAACTCACCGTCAAGGGCGGCGGCGGAGCCACCGTGAAGACCGCACCGATCGGCGCCATCCTGGGCATCATGCCGTGGAACTACCCGTACTACCAGGTGGCCCGCTTCGCCGGTCCCAACCTGATGCTGGGCAACACAGTGCTGCTCAAGCACGCCAACAACTGCCCGCAGTCGGCCCTGGTCATGGAACAGATCTTCCGTGACGCAGGCCTGCCGCAGGATGCCTACATCAACCTGTTCGCCACCAACGAGCAGGCCGCGGACATCATTGCCGATCCCCGGATCCAGGGTGTCTCGCTCACCGGCTCCGAGCGCGCCGGGTCCGCCGTCGCCGAGGTCGCCGGCCGGAACCTGAAGAAGTTCGTGCTGGAACTGGGCGGCAGCGATCCGTTCATCGTGCTGGATACCAAGGACCTGGACGCCACGGTCGCCTCCGCAGTGGCCGGGCGCATGGGCAACGCCGGGCAGGCCTGCAACGCTGCCAAGCGCTTCATCGTCATGGAGGACCTCTACGAGGACTTCGTGCAGAAGTTCACGGCGAAGATGGAAAAGATCCAGCCCGGGAACCCGCTGGATGAGGACACCCGCTTCGGCCCGCTCTCCTCGCAGGCGGCCGCGGACGGCCTGGTCGAACAGATCCGGGACGCCGTGGACAAGGGTGCCACCCTGCACACCGGCGGCAGCCTCATCGACGGTCCCGGCGCCTACGTGCAGCCCACCGTGCTGACCGGTGTCACCGAGGACATGCGTGCCTTCTCCGAGGAGCTCTTCGGTCCGGCCGCAGTGATCTACAAGGTTTCCAGCGCCGACGAAGCCGTGGAGCTGGCCAACAGCTCGCCCTACGGCCTGGGCGGCGCCGTCTTCAGCGCCGACGAGGAGAAGGCCCTGGAAGTTGCCGACCAGCTGGAATCGGGCATGGTCTGGATCAACGGAGTCTCCGGCACGCAGGAGGACCTGCCGTTCGGCGGCGTCAAGCGTTCCGGCGTGGGCCGCGAACTGGGCCGCTTCGGCATGGACGAGTTCGTTAACAAGAAGCTCATCCGCACTCCGAAGCAGCGCTAACCCACCCCGGTACGACGACGGCGGTGCCACCTTCTCCGGAAGGCGGCACCGCCGTCGTCGTAGGCGGAGGAGTGCGAACTAAACGGATTCCTTCACCGCTCCGCCGGTGGCCGGACTATCCCCGGCCGGGCTGGCCTCCACCGGGCTGTCGCTGACGCGGTCTTGTTCCGCCGCCGTCTCTTTCGCCGCGGTGCGGGCGGCCCGTTCCTCTGCGGTGGTGAACACGATGTACCGGTAGGCGAAGTAGCGGAAGACGTTGCCGGCAGCGACACCCACCACATTCCCGGAGATGTTGTCGGCGAACTGGCTGTCAAAGCCCAGCAGGTAGTGGGAAACGAAAAGGCACCCGGTGGCGATCAGCAGGCCCACCACGTTGGTCAGGGCGAACAGCAGGGTTTCGCTGCGGATGCTCCGGCCGCGGGTGCTGCGGAAAGTCAGGTAGCGGCTGCCAATCCAGGACACGGCCGTTGCGGCGGCGACTGAAGCGACCTTGGCGGTGATCGGGCTGTCCGTGAGGACCGTGGAGGCCAGCACATTGAAGAGGGATACATCCACCACGAAGGCCACGGTGCCGACGAGGGAAAAAGAGCCCAGCCGGCGCATGATCTTTCGCACCGGCGCGACTTTGCTGTTGGCCATGGACCCGTTCCCTGCTTCCTCCGCCCGGCAGATGCCGGGATTCCCTTGGATATTTTCACAAGGGGGCGAGGGGCACAAAATTGAGGCTGCCGGCCATTCGGGGCGTGACGGTCAAGACAGTTGGCGGTCGGGAGAGCCGCGCAGCAATGACGGAGAGCTTCAGATGAAGGAAAAGCGGAGCTCGGCGGCGCCGCCGTTGAACGACGTCGTGCCGGTCAGCCGCATCGGCGCCGTCGGCACAGACACCGGCAGCAGTGGGCGCCCGGCGCCCAGGGCGACGGGCATGTAGGTGACCCGCATTTCGTCGAGCAGCCCTGCCTCAGCGAACTGCGCCGCCACGTCGCCGCCGCCCACCACCCACACGTTGCGGCCGGCGGCGTCGTTCACCGCTTCCGCACAGATGCGCCGGATTTCCCCGGAGGCGAAGCGCACGCCGCTGTCCGGAGGCGCCTGCAGGCTCCGTCGTGTCAGCACTTGGCAGGGCAGCGCGCCGAAGTCCCAGCTGTCCGGCTCACGCTCGCGGACCCATTCATAAGTGGTCGACCCCATGACCAGAGACCCGACACCGGCAATGAACTGGTCATAGTGCTCTTGGAAGGCCTCAAACCCGAAGGCCAGCAGCCAGTCCAGGTTGTGGTCCTCGGTGGCTATGTATCCATCCAGTGATGACGCGACGTAATAGAGGACCTTACCCATGTCCACGAGCATAACGGCGGGGAAGGACCGGCACACCAGGCCGGCTGCAGGTTGTGGTTGGGGAGGGCAAAGTTGCTGAAACCGACCGGGGGATAGAGTGGTGGTTATTCAGCACACTGATCATTTCGGGAGGCGGCGTCATGGGCGGAACAGACGGTACTGAACAGCAGGGGAAGCCGGAACAGCAGGGCGAACCGGGGCTGGTGGCGGACCTGCTGGTCCGGCGGCTTCAGGCCTGGGGCGTGGGCCGCATCTTTGGCTACAGCGGAGACGGCATCAACCCGCTGATGGGTGCCCTGCGGCGCGTCGGCGGCCCGGAGTTCATCCAGGCCCGGCATGAGGAAAACGCAGCATTCATGGCCGTGGGGCATGCGAAGTACACCGGGGAAGTGGGAGTTGTCGTTTCCACCCAGGGTCCCGGCGCCATCCATCTGCTCAACGGCCTCTATGACGCCCGGATGGACTCGGTGCCGGTGGTGGCCCTCATCGGGCAACAGAGCCTGAGCGTGCTGGGCTCGGCCTACATGCAGGAGGTGGACCTGATGCATCTGTTCCGCGACGTCGCCTCCGGCTTCCGGCAGCAGGTGAGCAGCCCCGAGCAGGCACCCCTGATCATTGACCGGGCCTTCAAGGAGGCGCTGGCCACCCGCACCCCGTCGGTGGTGATCCTGCCCCACGACGTCCAGCAGGCCGACGCGCCGGAGCTGGAACAGGAACACGGAGTCCTCACCACTGCACCGCTCTGGAGTCCGGCCCGCATCCTGCCGCGGCCGGAGGACGTCTCCGCCGCTGCGGACCTGCTCAACAGCGGGCAAAAAGTTGCCCTGCTGGTCGGACAGGGGGCCCGGGGTGCGCAGGCCCAGGTGGTGGCCCTGGCCGAGAAGCTCGGCGCCGCCATCACCACCAGTCTGCTCGGCAAACCCTATGTGGATGAATCCCATCCGCTGGCTGCCGGCGTCATGGGGCATTTGGGCACCTCAGCCAGCGGCTTTGTGCTGGGCAACTGTGACACGCTGCTGATCATCGGCTCCAACGATCCGTGGACCGAGTTCTATCCGCCGCCCGGTGCCGCCCGGGCGGTGCAGATCGACATCGATTCGGCGGCGATCGGCAACCGGTATCCGGTGGAGGTGGCGGTCACCGGTGACGCGGCCGGCAGCCTCGATGCGCTGCTGCCGCTGCTCAAGGAGCGCGGCGGCTCCGCCTGGCGCGACGACGTCGAACAGGCAGTGCGCTCCTGGCATGAGCTGTCCCTCGAGCGGGCCTTCACCCCGGCGGACCCGATCAATCCCGAACGCGCGGTCCACGAATTGAGCCGGCGCCTGCCCGCCGACGCACAGGTGGCCGTGGACGTGGGCAGCAGCGTCTATTGGTACGCCCGGCAGCTGCGCCTCCCCGCGGGCGTGCCGGCGCACCTCTCCAGCACGCTGGCGAGCATGGGCTGCGCCGTGCCCTACGGACTGGCCGCGAAGCTGGCGCATCCCGACCGGCCGCTCATCGCGTTGGCCGGGGACGGCGCCATGCAGATGGCCGGCCTCACCGAACTGATCACTGTCAGCCGGCTCTGGAAGCAGTGGGCGGATCCGCGCTTCATCGTCTGTGTGCTGAACAACCGCGAACTGACGGAAGTCACGTGGGAACAGCGGGAGATGGAGACCGAGCCGCGGTTTGAGGCCAGCCAGGCGCTGCCGGACTTCAACTACGCCGGGTACGCGGAGCTGCTGGGTTTCGAGGGCATCCGCGTGGAGGATCCGGAACTGCTGGGCGCCGCCTGGGACCGGGCGCTCGCTGCCGACCGGCCGTGCATCATCGAGGTCATTTCGGACCCGGACGTTCCGCTTCTGCCGCCGTTCCCCGCCGGGAAAAAGCAGGCCGCGTCAATGGTCGAAGCGATGGAAAAGGAAGGGCCGCAGACGCAGCACGCCCGCGACCTCCTCTCCGTCTACCTCCGCCAGGAACAGGCCCTGGCGGAGGACTGACGGGTTTGTCCTTTCCCGGTGCAGCTACGGGCGTGCGCCCAGTTCCACCGGCTCCTCATCGTTCAGATAGGCGGATTCTGCGTGGGCCGCCATGTCGATGCCCTGCAGTTCGCTTTCCTCCGGGATGCGCAGGCCGATGGTCAGCTGCAGCACCTTCGCGATGACCCAGGTGACCACGAAGGAGTAGGCAAGGACCGCGCCGGCAGCCAGCGCCTGGATGCCCAGCAGCTCAAAGCCTCCGCCGTAGAACAGCCCGCTGACGCCGTTGGGCGCGGCCTCGGTGGCGAACAGGCCGATCAGCAGGGTGCCGAGCAGCCCGCCCACGGCGTGGACGCCGACGACGTCGAGGGAGTCGTCATAGCCGAGCCGGAACTTCCACTCGATGGCCAGGGAGCACACGAGCCCGGCCAGCAGGCCAATCGCCACGGCGCCCAGCGGGCTGACCGCGCCGCAGGCCGGCGTGATGGCCACCAGCGCTGAGATCAGGCCGGAGGCCGCCCCGAGCGAGGACGACGTGCCCAGCCGCAGCCGGTCCATCAGCATCCAGCCGAGCAGCCCGGCAGCCGCAGCCACTGCCGTGTTCAGGAAAACGACTGAGGCCGCGTGGCCTGCGCTCAGGGCCGAACCGGCGTTGAAGCCGTACCAGCCAACCCAGAGCAGTCCCGCACCGAGCAGCACCAGCGGCCGGCTGTGGGGCTTGCCGTGGGCGTGCGGCCAGCCCTTGGAACGGCCCAGCACCAGAGCCAGTGCGAGCGCTGCCACTCCCGCATTCAGGTGGACGGCGGTGCCGCCGGCGAAGTCGATCGCGCCCAGCTGATTGGCGATCCAGCCGCCCGTGACCGTGCCGTCTTCGCTGCTGAAGGCAAAGACCCAGTGCGCCACCGGGAAGTAGACCAGGGTGGCCCACAGCCCGGCGAACAGCATCCAGGCGGCGAATTTCATCCGGCCGGCGGCGGCCCCGGCCACCAGGGCCGTGGTAACGCAGGCAAACATCAACTGAAAGACTGCGAAGAGTGCCACGGGCAGCGAACTGTCCGGGTCTTCGACCAGCAACTCGGAGAGCCCGAGGAACTCCAGCGGATTGCCCAGCAGTCCCGCCCCCGTTACCGAGTTGCCGAAAGCAGCCGAATAGCCGTAGAGCACCCACAGCACTGCGACGAGACTCGCTCCGCCGAAGCACATCAACATCATGTTCAGGATCCGGCGCGAGCCGACCATTCCTCCGTAGAAGAAGGCGATACCGGGAATCATCAGGCAGACCAACGCGGAACTGGCCAGCAGCCAAGCAGTGTTTCCAGAGTCCATGGAGATGCTCCATTCGGAATGGGCGGCCACGCTGGGCCGGAGCGGCGGGTGGTAACCGTGCTTCTCCCAGAGTGGAGGCCCCGTATTACATCCAGGTTTCCGGGCAGGTTAGCGCTGTGTTAACAACTGCTGGAAGGTTGCTGGACGCGGCCGCGGAACAGTCGGCGGAATACGCGTTCCTACGCCGACAGCGGCAGGCCGCGGCCGAACGAGAGGGCCCGCACCACTTCCACGATGCCCAGCACCACGAGGAAGATGCCGCCGAAGATGACGAACGCCGCCAGCGAACCGACCGGCAGGAAGAGCACCACCACGCCGGCAATGACGCTGATGACCCCGTAGGTGATGGCGTACCACCGCGACCCGCCGCTCTCGATTTCGGTCAGCGCCATGATGCCCTCGATGATCCAGGCAATGCCGATCACCATGCCCAGCACCGTCAGCGAGGCCAGAGGATTGCGCATCGCCACCACGCCAACGACGAAGAGCAGCACTCCGGTGAGGATGTTCAGGACCCGCAGTCCCCCGGACAGCGGCGTGACGATGCCCGTGACAACGCGCACGGCTCCGGAGACCAGGAAATACAGTCCGAACAGGAAAGCAACCACATCCAGCGTCGCCTCGGGCCAGAACAGCACCAAGACGCCCAGCACGATGGAGAGGGCCCCCGTGAGGGCCAGCCCGCCGCGGATATTCCGCACCGCCTTGCGAGTGAGTTCGCTGACATCCAGGTTCAACCCGCCCAGTCCAAGGGCACTTCCTGACATGGACATTTGGAACCTCCCACAAAGTCGGAAACAGCAAGGTCCCCCGCCCTTGGATTATCCCGCCGGAGGTGTCCGGAACTCTAGGGCAGGGCCCCTTCAGGCCCCTCCGGCACGGCAGACCGCCGGGACCGGCAGGCCCGCCGAATGTTGGCCGGCCCGTTGTGTCGGACACAGCTGCGGCCGGCCTTCGGTTACGGCAGGTTCAGGAGGCGCTGGACTTCGGCATCCGTGGTCTGGTCGAAGCTCTCGTAGGCCTGCCCAACGGCGGACAATGCGCCGCTCTGCCAGGGGATTACGACGTCATCGGCCACGGCTGCGGCCGCCTCCCCGGCTGTCCCGCAGCTCACCGGAGCAGCTGCAACCAGGCGGGCCGGATTCTGCTCGCGCAGCCCCAGCAGGGCCGCGCGCATGGTGCTGCCGGTGGCCAACCCGTCATCCACCACCAGCACGGTGCGCCCGCTGACGTCCAGGGGATCGCGCCGCATCCGGTAGAGCTTGTCGCGGCGGATCACTTCGAGCAGCTCCACCGAAGCGGCGTCGTCGAACGCCTGGTCCGCAGCGCGCGGATCATGTTCGCGGGAGGACCCGAGGGAGCGCTGCCATTCGGCCAGGACCGCTTCGTTGCGCACGGAGGTGACGGTTCCGGCGAGCCAGGCCAGTGCCCCTGCGGCCAGCTCCGGCTGCAGCGGTACGCCGACTTTCCGCACGGCCACGACGTCCAGCGGGGCCCGCAGCAGTCCCGCCACCGCGGCGGCCACCGGAACGCCGCCGCGGGGGAGACCCAGCACCAGCAGGTTCGGCGTGCCGAAGTACGGCGCGAGTTCGACGCCGAGCTTCCGCCCTGCGTCCTGCCTGTCCCGATATAACCGCAGTGGTGCCATGGCTCTTCCTATGGGGGCCGGGCCTTTCCTGCCACGGTAGGGGCGCCGGCAGCTGGGTGCAAGGCGTCGGCACGGATCGGAGGCCGCGCGGGACAAAGGCTTGAGCTTCGCCAGAGGCGCGTGCCAAAGGTTGCGGCGCATAGCAGGATGGGCGTGGAAAGGTGGACCCATGACTCCCACAGCATTGATCACCGGCGCGACGTCCGGCATCGGCGCCGAATTTGCCCGACAGCTCGCCAACCGCGGCTACAACCTGGTCCTCACGGCCCGGAACGAGGAGCGGCTGAAGGACTCGGCCGAACTTCTGGCCCGCGAATACGCCGTACATACGGAGTACATTGCAGCCGACCTGGCCGATCCCGAGGGCGTGGAGCGGGTCAGCCGGCGGCTGGAGAGGCCGGACATCAGCATGCTGGTGAACAATGCCGGCTACGGCCTGAAGAACGGCTTCGAACGCAACGAGCTCTCCGTGGAACTGGACCACTTGAACGTGCTGGTGGCAGCTCCGCTGGCGCTGAGCCACACCGCGCTGAACACGATGCTCTCCCGGATGGAGGAACCACGCGGCCACATCATCAACGTGGCGTCCGTGGCCGGCTTCATCCCGCGCGGCACCTACAGCGCGGCGAAATCCTGGGTGATCACTTTCAGCCGCTGGGCCAACCTCCACTACGGCGGCCGCGGGGTGCATGTCACGGCCCTGTGCCCCGGATTCGTCCACACCGAGTTTCACCAGCGGATGGACATGGACAAGTCCATCTACCCGGGGTGGATGTGGCTCGACGCCGAACGCGTGGTGCGCGAGGGGCTCGCTGACGCCTTCGCCGGCAAGGGCGTGTCCATTCCGTCCAAGCGGTACAAGGCGTTGGCCTGGGTCGGCGCCCGCGGCCCGAAGGCCCTCGTGGCACGGATCGCCGGCCGCGGCCGGTAGCTCCGCCGCGGCCGGTGGCCCCGCCGCGGCACACCGCGTCATGAAGTGGCTCCGGAGCGCGTCCCGGCCCTAGTGTGGGGGCCCATGACGCGCCTCACAGTCCCCAGCACCGCTTACCTGAACCAGCTCGACGCCGAAACGGGCCGCCGGATGCAGACGGCATCGACACCTGAGTCGCCTTTTGCCGGAGCAGCCGCGGCTCTGGCAGCCGTGGTGGAGGCCAAGGTGGACGCTCTCGCCGCAGACCTGCACGACGTCGTCCATACGCTGCACCAGGATCCGGAAACCGCGTATGAGGAACACCGCAGCGCCGCGTTTCTCGTGGACCTGCTGAACCGGCACGGAATCAAGGCGGAGCTGGGCGCCTACGGCCTCCCCACGGCAATCTGCGCTGAAATCGGAGAGGAATCAGGCAGCGGGACCGGCACGGGCACCGGCACCGACGCCGGTACGGCTGCGCGCGGCGTTCCGGCCATCGCCATCCTCAGCGAATACGACGCCCTGCCGGAGGTGGGGCATGCCTGCGGCCACAACGTCATTGCCGCCACCGGCGTGGGCGCCTTCATCGCCCTGGCGAAAACGCTCGAAGAAAACCCGGCAGCCTTTCCCGGACGGGTGGTGTTCCTGGGCACGCCGGCCGAGGAAGGGCACTCCGGCAAGGAGGTCATGGCCCGCAACGGCGCCTTCGACGACGTCGATGCGGCGATCATGGTCCACCCCTATGCCATGGACCTGGCCGAGCAGGTCTGGCTCGGCCGGCGGCTGCTCACGGTCACGTTTTCCGGCGTCGCGGCACATGCCTCCGCCCAGCCGTTCATGGGCCGCAACGCGCTGGACGCGGCCTCGCTGGCTTACGCCGGCATCGGGCTGCTCCGCCAGCAGCTGCCGCCCGCCGACCGCGTGCACGCCATCATCACCGAGGGCGGCCAGCGTCCCAGCGTGATTCCGGAAAAAGCGGTGATGAAGCTCTACGCCCGCTCCAAGTATCCCGACACGTTGAAGGACCTCAGCCGCCGGCTCGAAGACATAGCCACCGGAGCCGCCCTCATGACCGGCACCGGCGTGGAAATCAGCTGGGATGAGCATCCGCCGTCGCTGCCCGTGCGCACCAACTCCGCCCTGACCGGCCGGTGGGTGGCGGCACAGCAGCGCCGGGGACGCAGCCCGCTGCCGGCCGGCGTGGTGTCCGAAACCATCGCTGCCTCCACCGATTTCGGGAACGTCAGCTACCGGATTCCCGGCATCCATCCGCTGATCGGCATCGCTCCGCCCGACGTTGCCCTGCACACCCGGGCCTTCGCCGAGGCGGCGGGCTCGCCGGCCGCGGAGTCCGGTGCGCTCGACGGCGCCGCGGGGCTGGCACTGACCGCCCTGGACTACCTCTGCGACCCGGAACTGCGCGGGGCGGTGGCCCGGGAATTCGCCGACGCCGGCGGCCCGGTGGACGTTCCCGCCTATTTCGACTGACCCAGGGCCTGCGACTGACCAGGACCTTCGACTGACCCAGGACCCGCCTCTCCCGCACCAGGAAACGAGACCGGAATGACGACTCCACCGACCGCCCTGCGCACCGGCCGCCGCAGCCTCCCCGACCGCCTCCTGGGCGGGGTGGAACGCATCGGCAACAAGCTGCCGGACCCGTTCATGCTGTTCCTGTTTCTCTTCCTGGCGGTGGCCGTGGTCTCCACCGCCATGGCCTGGGCCAACGTGGTGGTCACCGTGCCCGGAGCCACCGAAGAAACGGTCATCAAAGGCTTCTTCACCGCCGAGGGGCTGAGCTGGTTCACCACCACCCTCGGCGCGAACTATCTGGGCTTTCCGCCCCTGGCCACCGTGCTGCCGATCCTGCTGGCCGTCGGCGTGGCGGAGAAATCCGGGCTGCTGTCGGCCCTGATCCGCAAGGCGTTCGGCTCCGCTCCGCGCTGGGCGCTGCCCTACGCCGTCGGCTTCGTGGGCGTCACCGGGTCCATCATGTCCGATGCCGCCTTCGTGGTGATCCCGCCGCTGGCCGCGCTGGTCTTCAAGGCGGCAGGCCGGCATCCGGTGGCCGGGCTGCTGGGCGGTTTTGCCGCCGCCGGGGCCGGATACTCCACGTCCATGCTGGTCACCAGCCTGGACGCACTATTTTCCGGCATTACGACGGCGGTCACCGAGAACCTGCCAAACCCCGGCGCTGCGGTGAATCCGCTGTCCAACTACTTCTTCAACTTCGTCTCCTCGTTTGTGCTGATCCTGCTGGCCGGCTTCATCATCGACAAGATCCTCGAACCCCGCCTGGCCCGGCAGGGTGTGCCCACCGAGGAAAGCGCCGGTGACGCCGTCGGCATCGACAGGCAGCCGGAAACCGGCACCGCTCCGGCACCGGCCCTGTCGTCGGTGCTGACCGGGGTGGAGCGCCGCGGCGTGCGCTGGGCGGTGCTGGCAGGCGTCGTCGTTGCCGGAGCCATCCTGGTGGGCGCGCTGCTGCCGGACTCACCCTGGCGCAATGAAGACGGCGGTTTCCTGCCCAAGTCTCCGCTGCTGAGCTCGATCGTCTTCATTGTGTTTGTCCTGTTCACCGTTCCGGGACTGGTGTACGGCAAGATCACCGGCACCATCGCCTCCGGCAAGGACATTCCGCTGGTCATGGGCGCCTCACTCAAGGACATGAGCGGGTTCCTGGTGCTGGCGTTCATCCTGGGCCAGTTCATCGCCCTGTTCAACTGGTCCGGCATCGGCAACTGGATTGCCGTGGCGGGAGCCTCCGGACTCGAGTCCATCGGCCTGACCGGCTATCCGGCCATCCTCGGCTTCATCCTGCTCGCGTCGGTGCTGAACCTGTTCATCATTTCCGGCTCGGCCATGTGGACCCTCATGGCGTCGGTGTTTGTGCCGATGTTCGCCCTGATCGGGTTTGAACCCGCGTTCATTCAGGGCGCCTTCCGGGTGGGGGACTCCGCCACACAGATCCTGACCCCGCTGAACCCGTACATGATTGTGCTCCTCACCATGCTGCGCAAGTATGAGCCGCAGGCCGGACTGGGCACGGTCATCGCAAGGATGCTGCCCTTCACCGTGCTCTTCTGGCTGGCCTGGGTGGCTGTGCTGACGGTGTTCTTCGTGTTCGACCTGCCGCTGGGCCCGGGCAATGGCATTTACATCGACCGCTAGACCTGAAACCAGCGAAAGGCACCTTCATGAGCTCCGCCCGCCCCAAGATCTACGCCCTGCACGAGAACCCCGAGTGGTTTCCCCCGTTTGCCCGCGCCTTTGAAGCCGAAGGCCTGGAGGTGGAGGAATGGCTGCTGACCGACGGCGTCCTGGACCTGGACTCGGTGCCGCCGGAAGGCATCTTCTGGTCCCGCATCAGCGCGTCCTCCGCCACCCGCGGCCACACCCTGTCCAAGGACTACGCCCGGTCGGTGTTGTCTTGGCTTGAGGCGCACGGCCGGCGGACGGTCAACGGCCGGCGGATCCTGGAACTGGAAATGAGCAAGGTCGACCAGCTCACCGCACTCCGCGCCGCCGGGATCGACACGCCGCGCACCGTTGCCGCCGTCGGCCGCCACCAGATCCTGGCTGCGGCGAAGGAGTTCTCCGCCCCCTTCATCACGAAGCACAACCAGGGCGGCAAGGGCCTGGGGGTGCGGAAATTCGAATCCCACGGAGAGCTGGCGGACTACGTGGCCGGCCCGGAGTTCGAGGAACCCGCAGACGGCATTACCCTCATCCAGGAGTTCATTGTTGCCGCCGAACCCACCATCACCCGGGTGGAGATCGTCGGCGGTGAATTCATCTACGCCATCACCGCGGACACTGCCCGGGGCGGATTCCAGCTCTGCCCGGCGGACGCCTGCGCGATCGATCCCTCCACCGGCAAACCCATCATGCCGCCCGGAGCCACCATTGCCCCGGATGCCGACACCCAGCTCTTCAGCCTGCGGGAAGGATTCGACCACCCCATCGTCGGCCGGTACCTCGACTTCGCCCGGCGCACCGGGCTGGAGGTTTGCGGCATCGAGTTCATGGAAACCGCCGACGGCCGGATCCTCACCTATGACGTGAACACCAACACCAACTACAACGCGGTGGTCGAAGCGACCGCTCCGCGCTCGGCGCCGCGGGCCCTGGCGCAGTATCTGGCCGGGCTCGGCGCCGTGCCTTCCGACAAGTAATTTATCCCTCGGAGCGGCGCGTCGCTATAGTCGGAATTAGCCAAACCGAAGGAGCTTCCGCTCATGACTGCTGCCCAGGAACCGACGTGGGTCAAGAACTACCAGCCCGGCGTTCCGGCAAACATCAAGTTGCCCACCGAGTCCCTGACAGCCATGGTGGAGGACGCCGTCGTCCGCTTCGGGCCCAAGGTGGCGCTGGAGTTCTTTGGCGCTGAGACGACTTACGCCGAGCTGGGTGACCAGATCAACCGCGCGGCGGAAGGCCTGCGGAGGCTGGGTGTGAGCCGCGGGCACCGGGTGGCCATCGTCCTGCCGAACTGCCCTCAGTACCTCATCGCGTTCTACGCCGTGCTGCGCCTGGGCGCCGTCGTCGTCGGCCACAACCCGCTGTACACGGAGCGGGAACTGCGCCACCAGTTCGAAAACCACGGAGCGCAGGTGGCGATCGTCTGGGACAAGGCCGTGGAAAAGATCCAGGGTTTCCCCGGTGACATCGCTGTGAAGACCGTGATCGCCGTGGACATCACCAAGGCCATGCCGCGGCTCAAGCGTTTGGCCCTGCGGCTGCCGGTGCCCTCCCTGCGCCGCACCCGCGCCGGGCTGACGGCTAAGACCGAGAACACCATGTCCTGGGAAAAGCTGCTGAGCACACCCCCGATCGACGCCGCCCATCCGCGGCCGTCCGTGCAGGACCTGGCGGCGCTGCAGTACACCTCGGGCACCACCGGCATTCCCAAGGGCGTGATGCTCACGCACTTCAACCTGCGGTCCAATGCCCTCCAGGGCCAGGCTTGGATGCACGGAGCCGAGGAGGGCAAGGAGACCATTTACGGCGTGCTGCCGATGTTCCACGCCTTCGGCCTGACCCTGTACCTGACGTTCGCCATGCTGACCGGTTCCCGGCTGGTGCTCTTCCCCAAGTTTGACGTGGACCTGGTGCTGGCAGCCGCGAAGAAGTCCAGGCCCACGGTCTTCTGCGCGGTCCCGCCGATCTACGAAAAGGTGGCGTTGGAGTCCAAAAAGCGCGGCATTGACCTGTCCACCATCCGCTTTGCCATCTCCGGAGCAATGACGCTGCCGGCAACCACGGTGAAACTGTGGGAAGAAGTCTCGGGCGGGCTGCTGGTGGAAGGCTACGGGCTCACCGAGTCCTCGCCGGTGGCGCTGGGCAACCCGTTTGCCGAATCCCGCCGCAACGGCACCATCGGGGTTCCCTTCCCGAGCACCGAAATGCGCGTGGCGGATCCGGAGCATCCGGAAAACGATGTTCCCGCCGGCGCTCCCGGTGAGCTCTTGATCCGCGGGCCGCAGGTGTTTGCCGGCTATTGGAACAACACCGAGGACACCGAGGAGGTGCTGCTCGAGGGCGGCTGGCTCCGCACCGGCGACATCGTCACGGTGGACGAGGACGGGTTCGTGAAGGTGGTGGACCGCCGCAAGGAATTGATCATCACCGGCGGCTTCAACGTCTCTCCCAGCGAGGTCGAAGAGGTGCTGCGCAGCAACCAGGACATTGCCGACGTTGCCGTAGTGGGGCTTCCCCGGGCCGACGGCGGCGAGCAGGTGGTGGCCGCCGTCGTGCTGCAGGCCGGAACGAAACTGGACGAAGCCGCGCTCCGGGCCTGGTGCCGCGAGCGGCTGACACCCTACAAGGTGCCGCGCCGCATCGTTGCCGTCGAGGAACTGCCGAAGTCCCTGCTGGGCAAGGTGCTGCGCCGTTCCGTCCGGGAGCTCTTGGCCGATACCAAATAGGGCAAGCGGAACACTACCTATTGACGCTCTGAAGCTGTTGCGTTGGAATAGTAAGTAGGCTTGGGATTCCAGGCCGGGTCGCCAAAAGGGCCCTCACAAAGGCTCATCCGGAGTTTGGCGTGCGCCGTCACCGGCCGATCGGCTCATCATTCCTCCGCCGTTCGTCCTTCGATGCATCCGGCATACTCCGGCCCAACGTGAATAAGCACCGGACAACGGTGAAGGTTCGCAGCTGAAGGAGAACAGCATGATCAGCAATCAGCAAGTCGAAGGCCTCATGGCCGGTTCAGGTAACGTACTGGGTCCCAACGGCGACAAAATTGGCGCGGTTGGAACGTTTTACTTGGATGATCAGACCAACGAACCCGCCTGGGTGACGGTCAACACCGGCCTTTTCGGCACCAACGAGTCCTTTGTTCCGCTTAGCGAGGCAACCGTTGAAGGCGTGGACGTGCTGGTGCCGTATTCCAAGGACGAGGTCAAGAACTCTCCGCAGGTGGAATCCGACGGATCCATCTCGCCGGAGGAGGAAGTGACGCTCTACCGCTACTACGGATTCACCTACGACGACGGCTCGTCCGACAGCAGCTCAATGGGCGCCGGCACGGGCACCATGACCGACAGCCGGTCCGGCACCGGCATCGACGAGGACTTCACGCGCTCCGGTGCGGGGGACTCCTCCGGAACCGTGGGCCACGACACCTCCGGTCCCACCACCGACGACGCCATGACCCGTTCGGAAGAACGGCTCGACGTTGGAACCCAGAGCCGGCAGACCGGCAAGGCGCGGCTGCGGAAATACGTCGTCACTGAAACCGTGACCACCCAGGTTCCGGTCAGCCACGAAGAGGTCCGCGTCGAGCGCGAGCCGATCACTGATGCGAACATCGACGCCGCCACGTCGGGCCCGGAGCTCAGCGAAGAAGAGCACGAGGTGACGCTGCACGCCGAGGAGCCGGTGGTCAGCAAGAAGACCGTTCCGGTGGAGCGGGTCCGGCTCGACACCGAGACGGTCACCGACACCGAAAGCGTGACTGAAGAAGTGAGCAAGGAGCAGATCGACACCGATGTGGACGGCTCACCGCGCCGGTCCGGCAAGTCGGGAACCGACAAGTCAGGCGGATCCGGCTCCGGACACTAGTTCCGGGCACGCCTGATGGGGAAATGATTCACGAACAGCAGCTCCGGCTTCGGCCGGAGCTGCTGTCCGTTAAGGACGGCCCCGCTGGTCGGGCGCCGGGTGCTGAACCGCCACCTGCCGCGCGGTCCGCTCCAGCACCTCCCGGCAGGCCAGGATGGCCGGGCGCCGGCTGCCGGCCCGCCGTGCGGAGGTGAAGATGCTGCGCCGCGGCTTGCCGTCAAGCTCCAGGAGCTGCACGCTCGGCTCCCGTCCGGTCCAGACGAGGTCAGGCATCAGGGCCACGGCGTTGCCGGACTCGATCAGGCGGATCTGGGCCTGCAGGTCGGCGGTTTCGTAGCGGACATCCGGTTCGAAACCCGCCCGCCGGCACGCCTGCTCCGCCCAATGGCGCGAAGCAGCACCCCGCGGCTCCATCACCCACGGCAGCTCCGCGGTGTCGGCCAGCGTCTGCACCGGCGGAAAGCCCGCATGGGGTGCGGCGAGCCGAATGGCATCGGAGGTCAGATGCACGCGGTCCAGCTCCGGATGCCGCACGGCGGCATGCCCGGGGTATTGCTCCGCAATCACCACGTCGAAGTCCCGCGCCCAGGTTTCGTACAGTGCCGTCTCCGGCTCGCGCTGCACCATTTCCACCCGCAGCTCCGGATGCTCCTGCCGCAGGATGGACAGGGCTCCCGGCATGAGGGCCAGGGCCGCTGACTGGAAGACCGCCACCCGGATGCGCCCGGTGACGGTGGTCAGGGACGACGCCAGGTCCGCTTCGGCCCGTTCCAGCGACTCCAGGATGTCTGAGGTGTGGCTGACCAGGATTTCCGCCTGCGGGGTCAGTTGCACTCCGCGTCCGGTTTTTCGCAGCAGCTGCACGCCGACGTCCTTCTCCAGCAGGGCCAGCTGCTGGGAGACGGCGGAGGGGCTCAGGGACAGCGCTTCCGCCACGGCGGCCAGCGTCCCTCGCACCTTAACCTCCCGCAGGAGGTTCAGCCGGCGCACATCCAGCAAGGGCTTCCTCCGATGTTTTTCCGATAAACCAAATCATTAGTAAATCTAACTTATATGCGTAAGAAAACTAACCTTTGCCTTACGCAAATTAGCGCGGATACTTGGAGAAGAATCAATCAGTCGCACGTTGAAAAGAGCTGGCCGCCATGAGCAACATCGTCACCGAAACCACCGCCGGTCCGGACGCACCCCAGGCCCTGGCCGGTGAAGCAGTTGCCCTCGTCCGCCGCTGGCTGGCCGAAGCCGCAAGTGTGCCGGTGGACGCCTCGGCAGCCCAGCTCGCCGGAGTCTTGAAGGACCCGTCCGGACTGGATTTCACCGTGGGATTTGTCGACGGCGTGATCCGTCCCGAGGACCTGCGGGTTGCCGGTCGGAACCTTGCTGCCCTGGCGCCCCGGGTGCCGGGCTTCCTGCCCTGGTACATGCGCTCGGCGGTTCGCCTCGGCGGCGTCATGGCCCCCGTGCTGCCCCAGGTTGTCATCCCCGTGGCCCGCAAGGTGCTGCGCCGCATGGTGGGCCACCTGATCGTCGATGCCACCGATGCCCGGCTGGGCAAGGCCATCACCGACATCCGGAAGGACGACGTCCGGCTGAACATGAACCTGCTCGGCGAGGCCGTGCTGGGCGAACGCGAGGCCGGACGCCGCCTCAAGGGCACCCATGACCTCCTGGCCCGGGACGACGTCGAGTACGTCTCCATCAAGGTGTCCTCCACCGTGTCCCCGCACTCGCACTGGGCGTTCGACGAAGCCGTCGAGCACGTGGTGGAAAGCCTGACTCCGCTCTACCGCCAGGCCGCCTCCTTTGCCCGGAAGAAGTTCATCAACTTGGACATGGAGGAGTACAAGGACCTGGAGATGACCATGGCGGTCTTCACCAGGCTGCTGTCCATGCCCGAGTTCAAGGATTTGGAAGCCGGCATCGTTCTGCAGGCGTACCTCCCCGACGCCCTGTCGGCCATGATGCGGCTGCAGGAGTTCGCCGCCGCACGCCGGGCCGACGGCGGTGCCGCCATCAAGGTGCGCGTCGTCAAGGGCGCCAACCTGCCCATGGAACAGGTGGAGGCCTCCCTGCACGGGTGGCCGCTGGCCACCTGCGGCACCAAGGCGGAGACCGACACCAACTACAAGCGGGTCATTAACTACGCGCTGCAGCCCGAGCGCGTCGCCAACGTCCGCGTCGGCGTGGCCGGCCACAACCTCTTCGACGTCGCGTTCGCCTGGCTGCTGGCCCAGCAGCGCGGAGTCGCCGACGGCATCGAATTCGAGATGCTGCTGGGCATGGCCACCGGCCAGGCCGAGGTCGTCAAGCGCGACGTCGGATCGCTGCTGCTGTACACCCCGGTGGTGCACCCGGCGGAGTTCGACGTCGCCATCGCCTACCTGATCCGGCGCCTGGAAGAGGGCGCCAGCTCCGAGAACTTCATGTCCGCAGTCTTTGAGCTCAGCGAAAACGAGGCGCTGTTCGAACGCGAGAAGCTGCGCTTCCTCACTTCCCTGGCGGACCTCGATGATGCCGTTCCCGCCTCCAACCGGGTCCAGGACCGCAGCCAGCCGCGCACGGCAGATTCCCGCGGCGCCGACGCCGCGAACACTGACTTTTCCAACACCCCCGATACTGATCCGGCACTGCCGGCCAACCAGGCGTGGGGCCGGGCCATTCTGGAGCGCATCGAGGATTCCGTCCTCGGCGTGGCCGCCGTCGCCGACGCGCAGATAACCGACGAAGCGGCACTGACCGCCGTCATTTCCACCGGCGTCGATTCCGCGAAGGGCTGGGCAGCCCTCAGCGGAACCGAACGCGCCGAGATCCTGCACCGCGCCGGAGCCGCTCTGGAGGACCGCCGCGCGGACCTGATGGAAGTCATGGCCGCCGAGACCGGCAAGACGCTGGACCAGTCGGATCCCGAAGTTTCCGAAGCCATCGACTTCGCGCACTACTACGCCGAGCGCGCCAAGGACCTGGAAACCGTCGACGGCGCCCGGTTCATTCCCGCACGCCTGACCGTGGTCACACCGCCGTGGAACTTCCCGGTCGCCATTCCCGCCGGCTCAACCCTGGCGGCCCTGGCCGCCGGCTCCGCCGTCATCATCAAGCCCGCGCGGCAGTCAGCCCGCAGCGGCGCGGTCATGGTGGAGGCCCTCTGGGCAGCCGGTGTTCCCCGCGACGTCCTGCAGCTGGTGCAGCTGCGCGAGCGCGAACTCGGCCGCCAGCTGGTCGCCCATCCGTCAGTGGACCGGGTGATCCTCACCGGCGGTTACGAAACGGCCGAACTTTTCCGTTCGTTCCGCGCCGATTTGCCGCTGCTGGCCGAGACCTCCGGCAAGAACGCCATCATCGTCACGCCCAGCGCCGACTTCGACCTGGCCGCCCGCGACGTCGTCGCCTCCGCCTTCGGCCATGCGGGCCAGAAGTGCTCCGCGGCCTCGCTGGTGATCCTCGTCGGCTCGGTGGCCCGGTCCCCGCGCTTCCGCAACCAGCTGGTCGACGCCGTGCAGTCCCTGAAGGTCGGCTATCCGGTGGACGCCGTGACGCAGATGGGTCCGGTCATCGAGCCGGCCGCCGGCAAGCTGCTGCGCGGCCTCACGGTCCTGGGCGAGGGCGAGTCCTGGCTGATCGAACCGAAGCAGCTTGATGACAGCGGCCGGCTGTGGAGCCCGGGGGTGCGCACCGGCGTGCGCCCCGGCTCCGAGTTCCACCTCACCGAGTACTTCGGTCCGATCCTCGGCGTGATGACCGCAGCCACGCTCGAGGATGCCATCGCCCTGCAGAACCAGATCGAGTACGGCCTCACCTCGGGCCTGCACTCCCTGGACTCCGCTGAAATGGACGTCTGGCTGGACAGCGTTTCCGCCGGCAACCTTTACATCAACCGCGGCATCACCGGCGCGATTGTGCAGCGCCAGCCCTTCGGCGGCTGGAAGAAGTCAGCGGTGGGCGCCGGCACCAAGGCCGGCGGCCCGAACTACCTGATGGGCTTGGGCCAGTGGGAACCCGCCCCCGCCACCGGCGCCGGCGCCCCCGTCCGTCATCAGGGAGCCGCCAAGATCCTGGCCGCGGCTGTTTCCGGCAGTTTTGCTGCCGACACCGACTTCCTGCACCGGGCACTGAGCAGCGACGCGGCAGCATGGGCCGACGAATTCGGCACTGCCAAGGATGTCTCCGCGCTGAGCGCCGAACGCAACGTCTTCCGTTACCGGCCGCTGCCCGTGACCGTCCGGCTGTCCGAAGATCAGCCGCTCTCCGCCCTGCTGCGGGTTGTGGCCGCAGGACTGCTGGCCGGTTCCGCGCTGCGCGTGTCCACCGGCGTGGAACTGCCGCTGGCCGTCCGTGCGCTGCTGACCGAACACGGGATATCGGTGGCGGAGGAAAACGACGCCGCGTGGCTGGCCTTTGCCGCCGGTTTCGATCCCGCGCTCCACGGCACCCGCATCCGCCTCATCGGGTCCGGCGCGTTGGCACTGGCGGGGGCCCTGGGAGGCCGGCCGGACGTGGCTGTTTATGCGAACCCGGTCACCGAGGCCGGCCGCGTCGAGCTGCTGCCGTTCCTCCACGAGCAGGCCATCAGCATTACCGCTCACCGCTTCGGAACGCCCAATCATCTGTCTGACGCCCTGATCTAGGGCAGGACCTAAGGTCGGGCAAAAGTCCCGGAAGAGACGGCACCGGGTCTATCCCGGTGCCGTCTTTTGTTGTTACGGTGTGGCCATGGAACTCATTTACGAGTAGGGCCGTGCCCGGAACCGGGCCGCCGGAGCAGCCAGTTTGAACTGAGTCATTTGCTGCTTCCCCCGGCCGCACGCACCCGCTATTTCGCAGACAGCATCCACCCATCGCCGGGTGCGCTTGTCCAGTGTGCGCAGCAGTGGCCGTGCTCCGTCCCCGACCGTTCCGCTGCAGCCTCCGCGTCTTCCGCGGCTTGCCTGTCCGGAACGGTGAGGACCGGCCCGCCTGCGCCATACCAGCGAAGCTCCCGGCCCGTACTTGAAGATCCGGAGACCACCATGACGTCCAAGAAACACCACTCGAATCCCCTGACCGCGCCGGCACCGACCGTGCCGGTCCTATCCGCGCCGGCACCGGGGGCACCGCTGGAGGCAACGGTGAACATGGCTCCCGCGGCGGCGGCCAAGCTGACCGGCGAGACTCCCGAAAGGACCGCCTCCTCCTTGGCCGCAGAAAGCGCCCTGCCCGGATGGCAGAGCTTGGGAAAGGACCACAAACCCACGCATGCCAACGGCAAGCAGGGCCGAAGGGAGAAAAAAGTGCGCTGGTAGAGCGCCGGCGCAGCCGCATAACTGCCGCCAATAACTGCCGCCAATAACTGGCACAGGGACCCGGGCTTCCAGCCCGGGTCCCTGTGCAAGCCGGTCCGGCGGTGCCATCATTGACAGCCACAGCCACAGCCACAGCCACAGCCACAGCGGACCGAAGAGGCTCACATGCTGCTCAACAGGAAAACCGCCGTCATCTACGGCGGAGGAGGAGCGGTCGGGGGAGCGGTGGCCCGTGCCTTCGCCCGCGAGGGGGCCCGTGTCTACCTGGCCGGCCGCAGTCCGGAGAAGCTGGAGGCCGTGGCACGGGAGATCCGCGCCGACGGCGGGCTGGCAGAGACGGCGCTGCTGGACGCCACCAACGCGCAGGCCGTGGATGCGCATGCCAAGGATGTGGCGGCAGCCTCCGGGAGCCTGGACATCTCAATGAACGTGATCCAGCACGGCGATGTCCAGGGTTCGCCGATGGTGGACATGTACGTGGAGGATTATCTGCGCCCGGTATCCACCGCGGTGCAGTCCATGTTCCTGACAGCCAGGGCAGCCGCCAGGCATATGATGCGGCAGCGGTCAGGCGTGATCCTGGCGTTCGGGGGCTCCGGCGACACGACGCCGGGAAACTACTACGGCGGGCTCATCACTGCGTTCGAAGCCATTGAGGCGATGCGGCGGCAACTGGCCGTCGAGCTCGGTGAATACGGCATCCGCGTGGTCACGCTGCGCAGCGGCGGCATTCCGGAATCCCTGCCGGCGGACCTGGACGGCCGCGAGGATATAACCAACAGCATTGTCGAAGCCACGCTGCTGCGGCGGGCAGCAACACTGGAAGAGGTGGGTTATGCGGCAGCGTTCGCGGCCTCGGACAAGGCGGCCAGCATGACAGCCGCTACCTTGAACATCAGCGCCGGAGCCTTGATGGACCGCTAGCCGTGTTCGCCGGGCCGGAGCTGCCAGAGCCGGTACTCGTCAGCATGGACCAGCGCCCGCTTTCCGGCGGCGGTGCGGATCCAGACGGCGCCGATCCCCGGAGCGACATCCTGCACCCGGCCGCGGTGGTGGACAACGCTGAGGATCATGGCCTCAATTTCATCGCCCCGCTGAAGGTCGTTGAGATTCCGAACCCGAACGCGGCGGTGATTTGGCGGCAGTGTCACGGGAGCCTCCTGGACGCAGGCGGGGAAAGTTCCACTGATTTGAACTGCAGTACTTAAGCGTGGACCGATTCCGTTAACGGAATATTTCCACCGGGAAACCGAAGGATGAAATCTTTCGGTTACGCAGGGATCTTCCAGATGGTGAAATCCTCGACGCTGACGGCGGTCCGGGTTCCGGCGTCGTCCTCGCGGATCCAGACGGTGCCCAGGCCCGGTGCGGTGTCGCGGACTTCTCCGCGGTAATACACTTCGCTTCCGCTGCGGACCTCTACGTGGTCCCCGCGGCGGATGGCGCGGATGTTTCGGACCCGCTTGGCGCGGGCAGGCTTGGAACGTGTGGGTGTGCTGGGCGTGCTGACAGCTGGCACGGGCTCTCTTTCGCTTGACTAGTTATGTCAACTAACCCGGAGGCGGAATTATTCCGGTCCTCAGCGAGGGCTTTTTCAACGGTGTCCCTGACGCCCTGATTTCCACCGCGTACGATCGAGGACATGGATATCGTGGACTTCCTGCTGACCCGCTTCCAGGACGATGCCGCGGAGTCCCGCAAGCTCCTGACGGCCCGAGGTGTTTCCCCTTCCGACCGCTGGTATGAGGAGCGGCTGCTGCGCGAATGCGAGGCCAAGCTAATGCTGATCGAGATTATTGGCGGTGCCAGACGCAACGCCCTCGCCCGGATGGTCATGGATCCGGACGGCCAGGGGAAGCAGTTCGCGGACGAGCTGGAATGGACAACCCTGGCGCTGGCGGCCATGGCTGCTGCCTACCAGGACCATCCGGATTATCAGGATGTCTGGCGGCTCACCGAAAAGCGGAGCTGACCCCGGCCAGAGGCTCCGGAGTGGGCGCCGGGGCATCCGAAGCCTTAGATTGATTGTCATGACTTCACCGAACTCCACAGACCTTCCGGCCGAAAGCAGCACGCTGCTGCGTGAGCTCGCAGCCCAGCACCGCGTTGTCACCACCTTCAAGGGATGGGACGGAACGCCCCGCGAGGTGTCGGATGAAACCCTGCGCAGGGTGCTCTCCGCGCTTGGAGTCGGAGTGGAGTCCGAGGAAGAGCTGGCGGCGTCCCTGGCTGGCGGGCGGCTGGCACCGTGGCGACAGACTCTGCCCGGGGCCGTCGTCGTTCGCGAACACAGGAGCCACTCCGTCGCCGTGCACACCCCCGCGGGGAAGGAAAACCGCGTCTGGATAACGTTGGAAGACGGGAACCGCCGGGAGATCGAGTGGCCGGCGGTTCCCAGCGAGGAACTGGATGTCGACGGAACCCGGATCGTCCGCACCATGGTGCTGCTGCCCGACGACCTGCCGCTGGGGTGGCACCGACTGGAGGTTGAGGGCGGCGGCGGTCAGGCCGAAACTGTCCTGGTCGTCACGCCGGAACGCCTGACGACGACGGCGGAGCTCTCCCGCCGCCGCGCCTGGGGGCTGATGGCGCAGCTGTACTCGGTGCGGTCCTCCCGGTCCTGGGGGATCGGCGACCTCAACGACCTGGCGGATCTGGCCGCGCTCTCCGGAGCCGACCATGGTGCCGGGTTCATCCTGATCAACCCGCTGCACGCCGCCGAACCCGTGCCGCCGCTGGAGCCGTCACCGTATCTGCCGGCCACGCGGCGCTTTTTCAATCCGCTCTATATCCGGGTGGAAGACATACCGGAGTACGGCTACCTTCCCGGCGAGGCCAGGGCAAAGGTCGAGGACGCGGCACGTACCCTGGGCGCGGCGAACCTGTCGGCGGAGCAGCTGGACCGGAACTCCACCTATGCGGCCAAGCTGGCAGCGCTGGAAGACATTTTCGCGGTGCCGCGCAGTTTTGCCCGGGAAAAGCAGTTTGAACAGTTCTGTGCCCTGGAAGGCCAGGGGTTGGAAAACTTCGCCCTGTGGTGCGCGCTGACGGAAACGCTGCCGGCCGGAGCTCCGGAATGGGAGCGGATCACCGGACCCGACAGCCCCTACGTGCAGGAACACGGTGCCGAGCTTGCTGCCCGCGGACAGTTCTACAAATGGCTGCAGTGGATCTGCGATCAGCAGCTCGAAAACGTCCAGTCAGTTGCCCGCCGCGCCGGCATGGCCATCGGCGTCGTCCACGACCTCGCCGTTGGCGTGCATCCGGCCGGAGCCGACGCCTGGATGCTGCGTCCGGTCCTGGCGCCCGGCGTGTCCGTGGGCGCACCGCCGGACATGTTCAACCAGCAGGGCCAGGACTGGAGCCAGCCCCCGTGGCATCCGCAGCGGCTGGCCGACGCCGGTTACCTGCCGTATCGGGACATGCTGCGCACGGTGCTGCGGCATGCCGGCGGCATCCGCGTCGACCACATCCTCGGACTGTTCCGGCAGTGGTGGATTCCGTCCGGATCTTCTCCGGGCGACGGCGCTTATGTGCACTTTGACCACGAAGCCCTGATCGGAATCCTGGCGCTCGAAGCCGAACGCGCCGGCGCCGTCGTCATCGGCGAGGACCTGGGGGTGTTCGAGCCCTGGGTGCAGGAATACCTCGGGGAGCGCGGCGTGCTGGGTACGTCCATCCTGTGGTTCGAACAGACGGAGACCGGTCCGCGCCTGCCGGAGGAGTACCGGCAGGGGGCACTGACCACCGTGAACACCCATGACCTGCCGCCTGCCGCAGGCTATCTGGCCGGGGAACACGTGGACCTCCGCGCGTCCCTGGGCCTGCTGAGCCGCCCGGTGGAGGAAGAGCGGGAGCTCGACGCCGCGGCTCAGGAAGCCCTGTTGTCCCTGGTGCGCACCCGGGGGCTGCTGGCGGAAACGGGTGCCGTCGGCGCCGAGAAGATACAGCAGACCGTCGAGGCGCTGCATTCCTTTATCCTGCAGACGCCGTCGGTGCTCCTCGGGGTGTCCCTGACCGACGCGGTGGGGGAGCGGCAAACCCAAAACCAGCCCGGCACGGGGGACGAATACCCCAACTGGCGCATCCCCCTGTGCGGACCGGACGGGCAGGCCATCCTGCTCGATGACCTGCCGTCCAACGACCGCTTCAACTCCTTGGCGAACCTGATGCAGCGGTCGATCTAGGACTCCAGCTTCATGGCCTTGCGCAGGGTCAGCGCGCCTCCGCTCTGCATGACGGCGCGGCGGTAGATGTTTTCGCTGAACCGCAGCAGGGCGTAGGCCGCGGCCAGGGCAATGCCGAGGGACAGGAAGGTTTCCCACAGCGGAATCTCGCTGTTCAGCATCCGGATGGGCATGGCGACGGACGAAACCACCGGAACGAAGGAGGCGATGACCAGCAGCTGTCCCTCGGCGAACATGCCGGCAAACAGTGCCGCAAAGATGACGCCGAGGACCGGTGTGGAGCTGTTGTTCAGGTCTTCGCTGCGGCTGGCCATGGCACCCAGCATGGCCCAGGCGGATGCCAGGATCAGGAACCCGGCGAGGAAGAACACCAGGAACCAGCCGGAGGCCGGAATGATCATTCCCACCATGTCCGCGGTGTCCGTGAAGTTCAGCGCCAGCAGGGCAGCCCCGCCGTACAGTGCCAGCTGGACCATGGCCAGGACGGTATTGCCCGCCACCTTGCCGTAGAGCAGCTGCCGGATGGGAATGGCGGTGGCGAGGATTTCCACGACCCGGTTCTGCTTTTCCTCCAGGACCGAGCTGGCGATGGCCATGCCGAAAATGATGGCCGACATGTAGAACAGGAAGCTGAAGGCAAAGCCGACGATGGTGGCCAGCAGGGCGTTGTCGGCATCGCCGTCCAGCAGTTCGTCCTCCAGCTCGCTTCCGGCCAGCAGCTCCGTGCCGGTCATCCCAGCCGCTTCGGCGTTGTCATTAATCACGGTGATCCGCAGAGCTTCAGCGACCGATGAGCGCAGTCCGCTGTCGATTTCCTCGTCGCCCACCAGTGTCCAGGTGCCGTCGGAGTCCTGCAGCAGCGCGGCGTCGGCCTCCCCGTCGCTGACCAGGTTCCGTGCAGCCTCGGGGGAGTCGGCAGTAACCGCCTCAAACGCGGTGCTGCCGTCAGCGGAGGCACTTTGGCCGGCGGTGTCCACCACCGACGCTCCGGACCCTGCGGTCACGGCCACGGTGTAGTCGGTGCCGCGGTTGGCCATGTAGGCGTTGAACACCACGGCACCCACGATCAGCACAAGGGTGACCACAGTCGAAATCAGGTAGCTGCGGTCGCGGGCCTTCACCATAACCTCGCGCAGGGTGACGATGGCCCAAGGGGGAGTGTTGTCCTCCGCCGGTTCCGGCCGTTGAGGCGCCGAGGAATCAGGGCGGCGGGTCTCGGTGGTGCTCATGCTGATACCTCCCGGTAAATTTCGCTGAGTGACGGCCTCAACGGCGTGAATTCTTCAACCGTGCCGCGGGCCAGGGCGGCGCCGAGCACGCGCTGGGCGGTGGTGTCGCCGTCGAACTCGAGCACTGCCGTGGGTCCGGCTACGTCAATAACCTCCAGGCCGGGCTCGTCCCGCAGCCAACCGGCATCCGGGGAAATGGTGATGCGGTGCCGGCGGGGCGCTTCGGCGCGCAGCTGCTCGCTGGATCCGGAGGCCATGACCTTTCCGGCCTTGAGCACCACCAGGTTGTCGCAGAGCCGGTCCACGAGGTCCAGCTGATGACTGGAAAACAGGACGGGGACACCTTCGCGGGTACGCTCGCGCAGCAACTCCACCATGGAATCGACCGCGGCAGGGTCAAGCCCGGAGAACGGCTCGTCCAGGATCAGCACGCTGGGCCGGTGCAGCAGCGACGCGGCGATCTGCACCCGCTGCTGGTTGCCCAGGGACAGCGACTCCAGCTTGTCCTTGTGCCTGTCGGCCAGAGTGAACCGTTCCAGCAGATCCATGGCTTCGGTGCGGGCGGCAGCTGAGCTCATCCGGTGGAGCTGGCCGAGGTAGACCAGCTGGTCCAGGATGGGCTGCTTGGGATAGAGCCCCCGTTCTTCGGGCATATAGCCGAAGCGGGACCGGTCAGCGGCGGTCACGGGGGAGCCGTCGAGGAGCACCTCGCCCCCGGTGGCCGTCAGCACCCCCATGATCATGCGCATGGTGGTGGTCTTTCCGGCGCCGTTGCCGCCCACAAATCCGGTCATTTGGCCGGACGGGACGTCGAACGTGACGCTGTCCACCGCCGTCTTGTCCCCGAATTTCCGGGTGAGGTCTTGAACCTGCAGCATGGGGGCTGCTCCTTTCCCGGCAGGCCGGGCGTCGTCAGGGGTAACTTCTCCCTCGACTTTAGTTCCGGCCGCGGCTGCTGGGATCGGCCGGACGGGTGAAGACCTGGAGTCAGCGGTGCCGGTCGCCGGGCATTTCAGCAGCGGTCTCCCCCGGAAGGATGAGGCCGGATTCGTAGGCGAACACCACGGCCTGCACCCGGTCGCGGACCTGGATTTTGGCGAGCAGGTTGGAAACATGCGTCTTGACCGTTGCCTCGGCCACGAACATGCGGGAAGCGATCTCGGCGTTGCTGCATCCGGCGGCCACATTTACCAGGACTTCGCGCTCCCGGGACGTCAGGGATTCCAGGAGCTTGCGGTGGTGGGCGGAAACGGGAGCCGGTGTCCCGGCGGCCGCAGGCGTCTGTTCGGACCCCAGCTGGCGGGCGAACCGCTCGATGACACGGACCGTGACTTCCGGTGCAAGCAAGGCATGGCCGCTGGCCACGGCGTGCACCGCCGCCACCAGGTCATCCGGGTCGGCGTTTTTCAGCAGGAAGCCGCTGGCACCGGAGCGGATGGCATCAAAGAGGTAGTCGTCGCGTTCAAACGTGGTCAGGATGATCACCTTGGCCAGACCGGCCTGCACCACCTCCTCGGTGGCCCTGATTCCGTCCAGCACCGGCATCTGCACATCCATCAGGATTACGTCCACGGGGTAGGCCGCGGCGAAGTCCACTGCCTCGCGGCCGTTGGCCACCTGCCCTACAACCTCGACGTCATCTTCCACCGAAAGCATCATGGCGAAGCCCGCACGCACCAGCGCCTGATCATCCGCCAGCAGGACCCGGATCGGTTCCATCACGTGCGTTCACACCCTTTCGTCGGGGAAAGCCCCCCCTGGCCGCAGGGACTGTACCGCCTGCGGAAATTACGGTACCGCTAAAGCGGCCGGAGCGGGGTTCAGCGAATCGGAACCCGGACCCGCACCCGCCAGCCGCCGCCGGTCCGCGGTCCGATTTCGGCGGTTCCGCCGTGCAGGGCTGCCCGTTCCCGGATTCCCCGCAACCCGAAGCCGGAGCCGGAGGCCGCACAGGGACGCGGCCTGCCGTCGTCGACCGTTTCCACTTCCAGCCAGCGGGCGTCGCCGGAAGATCCGGTGCGCAGGGCGACGACGGCGGCGCCGGCGGTGGAATGCCGGCGCACGTTCGCCAGGGATTCCTGCACCGTGCGGTAGATCGACAGCGACAGTGGGGCGGACACCGAGTCCAGCGCGCCCGGAAGATCTTCGACCCGGGAAAAGGACACTTTGAGCCCGTTGGCGCGATGCTCGGCGACCAGCCCGTCCAGCTCCGCCAGGCCGGGCTCGGGCCGGCGGTGGATGCCGCCGTCGTTCGCGGGTTCCCCCTCGTCGGATGCGCGCAGCACCCCCAGCAGCGAACGCATTTCATCCACCGCCTCGCGGCTTGATTCCTCAATGGTCTGCAGGGCTGCGGCAGTGGTTTCGGGCTTCTTCGCCAGTACCCGGCGCGCAGCCCCGGCGTGGACGCCGATCACGGCGATGTGGTGCGCGACGACGTCGTGCAGTTCCCTCGCGATCCGCAGCCGCTCGTTGACCACGGCCTGGTGGGCCAGCACAGCGGACTGGATCTTGAGCTGCTCGGCCTGCTGGGAGAGCTGCTCGCGCTGGAGGGCGCTGCGCCAGGAGGTGCGGCCGAACAGAATCGCCCCGCCGAAGTAGGCGGCGTTGATCAGGACGGTGTAGACGGCATACGAAACCATCGGCGACATCAGGCCGTCGTGGCTGTCGTTCTGCTCCTGGATTTCCTGGAGGAAGGCGTCGTAGGACTGCGAGACGGTGAAGGTAAGCAGCAGCCACAGGGCCATCGCCGCTATCACCAGCACCAGGGCAAGGTTCAGCAGGCGGCGGTTCCGCGACCACGCCACCGCGGCGTAGATCGCGGCGAAGTAGGCCGCCTGGAAGCCAAGCTGGGCGCCGAGGCCCGGCATGTACATGCTTAGGCCCAAGAAGAGGCCCGATGCCACGAGCAGCACGGTGATCGGAAAACGGCGCCGCACTGCCAGCGGCAGCACCATCAGCGCCATCACCAGGTGCTGCACCCAGAAGGGGCGGTCATCGCCGCTCATGGCACCGAAGCCGCGGCTGCTCTCCAGCGCCACGGCGCTGATCAGTAAGACGAGGGCGGCGCCGAGCACATCCCGCCGCAGCTGCTCCCGCGTCGGGCCTGGGCGCTCCCAGTCCTCACCGGTTTGCCAGGGCAGCCGGGGAACTCGGGGAACCCGGGGAGTTGGGCGCGGCCGGCGGCGGGCCCCGGAACTGCTCCGGATGCCGGCGTGGGAGGCCGGGGAATCGATCATGGTGCCAGTCTAGGAGTCCGAGCGCTCCGGGAACTCCGCCGCAGGGATGAACGCCGTCCTGCGCGGAGCTCATCGGTCTGCGGCTTCGGCCTCGTAATCGTAGTGCTTGCTGTGGACGCCGTAATCAGGGTCCAGCTTGGAGCGGATCATCCGGTGCTCCACCGGATTCTCCACGCACGGGCTGCTGAGGATCACATCAACGACCCGGTGGCCGTCGAGTTCCGCATGCCGGTAGCGCACCAGCGCCCGCAAATCGTTTTTCGTGTAGTTGATGACATGGACATCGCCGTTGCTGTCCGCTTCCTTCCGCAACTCGTCCTGCAGCGCCCACCCTTCCCCGCTCAGATGGGCGGCGAGGGCGTCCACTGCCGCCTGGGCCGGTGCATGGTCGGCATACCGCCCCAGTGCCCAGGCCTGCGCGCTCGTCATCGCGTTTGGATGCTCGTCCTGCACCGAGTCGAGGCAGGAGGTTTCCCGGAGCGATGCGACCTCGATCGGTGACCCTTCTCCTGCCTCTGCCAGGAGTTCGGGGAAGAGAGCTTCCAGCTCCGGCACGATGTCAGCGGCCGGCCGGCCCGCCGGGTCCGGGGTTTCGGAAAAGGGGTTCAAGGCGCAGCCTCCCAGGGCGGAAGTCAGCAGTGCCAGGGCGGCAAACCGGGGCAGCGCCGCAGAAAGGGGATTCCGCATCATCGTTCGGTACTTTCAATCGGAACAGAGGGCATACGGTCTCCCGCATAGTCCTCGGGCGTCTTCTCCAACGGACTGTACGGCCACAAGCCGCCCTCGTCCACGTACATTTCATCCGGAACGTACGGGTAAACGTTCCCGCCGTAGACGACTTGCCACATGTTTTGCATGGCAGTGGACTGCGGATGGAAATACTGTTCATGGCCCGAGACCAGCTCACCGCCCGAATCATGATTGATGAACCCGGAGTCCAGCCGGGTCACATCCATCTGTTCGGGGTCGCCGCCCTGGGACGCCCCGCTCAGGAGCAGAGCCGTTGAGATGGGATCATCCCGGGCCTGGATCCAGAACCGGTGGGCTTCCCGGTTCTGGGTGTCGCCGATGCTGCCGACGTCGTTTCCGACACCGGACGGCGCCAAATAGATGATGTTCGTGGAATCGAGGCCCTCCCGTTCGCCGGTCCCCACGAGTGCTGCTCCGGCGCTGTACCCGATGCTGGTGGTCCGAGTGCCGGCGGTCAGCTCGAGATCGACGGCGGCGTCGAAACCCGCCAGCAGGGGGCCGCCTGCCTCGTTGTACCGGGCGGAGGCGTTGTGCTTCACCTCATCCGGCAGATCCGTTCCCTGCCAATAGAAGGAGAGATCCTGGGGGCCGCTGTCCTTCATCAGCTGGTTGAGCCGCAGCGAGTAGTCTTCCAGACTCGACAAGTCGGCGCCCGTTCCGGGCACCAGGATCGTACTGGTTTTGGTGGCGGGGGAGGGTGTTCCGTTCATGGTGACAACCCGGCCGTCTCCGTCCAAGCTCACCATCACTACCTGGACTCCGGCCAAGGCGGCGTGGTCCAGCCCCTCCTTCTTCCGGTTGAGCTCATCCCAGACGGAGCGCGCCGCGGAGTAGAGGGCCTGTTCGCCCGGGTTCGGCGCGAAGTTCTCCTTCTGAGGTTCACCACCCATGCCCGCCAGCTGCCTGGCCACTTCTTCCCGGTAGCCGGCAACGGTGACAATGTTGGCCACTGCCCGCTGGGCCAGGGGGACGCCGTTCATGTTTCCGAAGAGGGAGGGATACAGCAGCAGCAGCCTCCGTTGTTCGAGCGGATCCAGGGTCAGCCACTGCGTTCGGATGACGGTGATCCCTTCCGGCGCCAGGTCGGCGGCCAGGCTCCCCCACGGCCGCTTATAGCCTCCGCCGCTGGCCAAACCCATGACGAATTCCGCGGTCTTTGATGCGGGCGTGTGGGGAAGTTTATTGCGCGCCAGGATCAGCGCCGCTTCCGGGTTGACCAGGGACCACTCACGAAGCTCGTCGTCGGTGAGGGAGAGGATCGAGTCGACCACGGCCTCCGGATCGAGTTCCCCGAGGTCATCGAGGGTGGAGGTCAGCCCAACCCAGTCCGGAGCGGGCAGCACCGGCCCGCCGAGAGCGGCGATGACCGGCAGGGTTTCTCCGGTGCCGCCGGATATGCCGGCCAGGTCCGAGCTGACGGTTTCCAGCAGCCGCGTCCAGTTCTGCTGCAGCGTCTGGACGCGCAGGTTGAAGGCGGTCCCGTCGCGGGCTGCGGCAGCGAGCAGCTCATCGTCGCCGGAGGCGTCAGCAGCCGCGGCTGACGTGCGCAGGCCGACCCCTTCCCCAGCCAGGATGTTGGCCTCCCGCTGCAGGGGCAGTCCCTGCGCTGCGAAATCTTCGAGCACAGTGCAGCCCGCCGAGAGTGCTATTGCCCAATCCATGAGCGGGTCACGAAGGTCCAGCAACGCGGAGTACACCCTGTCCTGGGTGGAGGTTTCCCGGTAGGCCTGCTGCAGTCCGTCCCACGTGGCCGAGACCGCGTCAAACAGGCTGACGGCGTTCGAGGCCCGGTCCCTCATGGTGGCTGCTGCCGCAGTGAGAACAGCCCAGGGGACATTGATATCGGGGAGCGCCTCGAGGTAAAACAAGGCGCTACTCCACCGGAGTTCCGGGCCGGGGGCGGCTAACCGGCGGTGCATAACCGGTGTGGATTTCCGCCAGGGAACGGAGCGCGGTGCTGCTCATCTCGCCGTCAGCTTCCACGAATGCCTGGGCGGCCTCCGCAACGGCGTCAGCCTTACGGAACACCAGGCTGGCCACCCGCTGGCCCAGGTCATCCCGCGGTGCCCAGAAAACCCCGAAGGCCTCGGCCACTCCTTCAGCCGTGCCGAACTGGCCGGCCGCCTCGTCGCCGCCGGCCCGCGCCTCATTTGCCGCCTGGTGCAGCGCGGTGCCGTCCACTGCAACCGCCATGAGCACCGCTTGGAGCGCAGATACGTCAACGTCGTACATGAAACCACCACCCCTGTTTCTGCGATCACTATAAGTGCGTTCCCCGGCATCAGGGACAGGGCCGAATTAAACCTGTGGACAACTGGCCCGGGCCTGCGCGGAGGACCCCGGAAGGTGTCGGTCGGGCTGTTGCAGGTGGGGCGGGAGCAACCGGCGGTGTGCTGGCGGGAAAGGAATGGTTTACTGCGTAGGTAGCAAGTTGGCACGAAGGCGGCCGGGCATCGGCGCGGATGACAGGACACAGAGCATGTTTGTTGAAGAAGCAAAGGCGATCCTCCCTGAATTGGTGGCGCTGCGGCGTGCCCTGCACCGGGAGCCCGAGACCGGGCTGGATCTGCCCAGCACCCAGGAGAAAATCCTGGCTGCGCTGGAGGGACTGAACCTGGAGATCACGTTGGGCGTCAAGGCGACGTCGGTGGTCGCCGTGCTCCGCGGCGCCGAGCCGGGGCCTGCCGTGCTGCTGCGCGGAGACATGGATGCCCTCCCGGTGGCAGAACTGACCGACCTGGAGTATGCCTCCACCAACGGCAACATGCACGCCTGCGGACACGACCTGCACGTGGCCGGACTCGTGGGGGCGGCCAAACTGCTTCACGCCCAGCAGGAGGACCTCTCCGGCAGCGTCATCTTCATGTTCCAGCCCGGGGAGGAAGGCCACGATGGCGCGAGTCTCATGCTGGACGAAGGAGTGCTCGACGCCGCGGGGGAGCGCCCCGTTGCTGCGTACGGGATCCATGTGCGGCCCGGTCCGCTCGGTGTTTTCCGCACCCGGCCGGGCACGTTGATGGCGGGGGCGAACGAACTGCGCATCACTGTGAAGGGATCCGGCGGCCACAGCTCGCAGCCGCAGACCGCCGTCGACCCCGTTCCGGCCCTGACCGAAATCGCCACGGCGCTGCAGACCATGGCCACCCGCAGGTTCTCCGTCTTTGACCCGATTGTCCTAACCGTCACTCAGCTCGAAGCGGGCGACGCCATCAACGTCATTCCGGACACTGCCAAGTTGGGGGCCTCGGTCCGCACGCTGTCCGACGAGTCGCTGGACCGCGTGATCGTGGAATCCACGACGCTCGCCGAGGGCATCGCCGCCGCGCACGGATGCAGTGTGGAAGTGCACTTCACCGAGCGCTATCCGGTGACGCGCAACGATGCCGGCCGGACACGGGAGGCCATCTCCGGGCTGCGCGAGATATTCGGTGAGGACCGGGTGCTGGAGTCCCGCGATCCGCTCATGGGCTCGGAAGACTTCTCCCTGATCCTCAACGAGGTTCCCGGCACGTTTATTTTCCTGGGAGCCACACCGCCGTCGCTGGACCCGGAAACCGTCGCCTGGAACCACTCCCCGCGGGTGCTTTTTGACGATTCGGTGCTGGGCGACCAGGCTGCCGCACTGGCCCAGCTGGCGTATAACCGGCTGACGTAGCAGCAGGCGTAGGCTCGGGCCATGGCTATTTCACACCTGATCACGGCCGCTGCCGAACCTGCTCCGCCCACCTCGAAGCCCCGGCGTCTGGGGGCCATTGCGCTCGGTTCGTTCCTGGCCTTCGCCGGGACCTCCCACCTGACCTTCGCCCGGGAGGAATTCCAGGCCCAGGTCCCGGGCTGGGTGCCGATGGACGACGACGCCGTCGTGCTGCTCTCCGGTGTTGAGGAGCTCAGCCTCGGTGCGGCGCTGATCCTGCTGCGCAGGCGCCGGGTGCCGGTGGGCCTGGCCGTGGCGGCGTTTTTCGTGGCGATTTCCCCCGGAAACATCTCCCAGTACGTGACGCACACCGATGCATTCGGGCTCGACACTGACCGGGCCCGGCTGGTGCGGCTGTTGTTCCAGCCGCTGCTGGTGCTTTGGGCGCTGTGGTCCACCGGGGCCTGGAAGGCGCTGCGGGCCGCGCTGAAGAAGGGCTAGCTGCGGGCCTTTTCCTTCGCTTTCCGGCGTTTCTCCCGACGGCGTGTACGCCTCGCACGGCGCTTTGCAGCCTCCCGCTCCTCCACCTCGAATTGGGCAGCCTCCCAATCCCGGTACCACCGGGGCAGCAGCACGGGGCGGAGGAACCGGGGCAGGAAATAGATTTGGATGAACACTACCAGCGCGCAGGAAACAGCGGCTGGCTGCACGAGATACCCTGTCACCCCGGCGTCCATACCCAGCACCTCCAGCGCGAGGTGGATGTCCACAACGGTCATCGGCAGGCCGGCCCAAAACACCATAAACCCAAACCGGGAGTGCTTCGCCGTCGAAGGGTAGCTCGATGGACCAACCCAGTCTGTCCAACGCCCGGTGTAGGCCAGAATGCCTCCCGCCAGCAGGACCGGACCGAGGCATACGATCAGGGCGCCAAACAGAATGACGACAAACTGCGGTGGCGAGTCCATGGACGGTTACTCTAGGGGATCGCACTACAGACAACGGCATTTGCCCACGGCGCGCGGAGGCGTTCGCCGTCGGGCCTAGCCGCCGTTGGACTGGCGGATCCCGGTGCCCAGCGCTTCGAAGGAGTAGACGAATCCGCCGTCGGGCCCGCTGACCGTCATGTAGGCCTCGGAGGTGCCGGGCTTGATGGCCACATTGGTTGCGGAAGTCAGGCCCTCGGCGTCGTCCGCCGGCACCGAGACTGTGGACAGCAGTTCGCCCTGCGGGCTGTAGACGTAGATGCTGGGCTGCCCGTGGAACGCCTGGTAGATGTTTCCGCTCTCATCCACGGCGTTGGAGTCGATCTGGCTCTTGCCGCCATTGACCTGGACGCCGGGGTGGGACGTTTCCACGCGGGTCTTGTCCTCGCTGAGGCCCAGGTAGTCGATGCGGTTTTCCGAGTACTGGCTGACCCACAGGGCCTTGAAATCCTCAGTGAACGAGATTCCGTTGGGGGCAGGGAGGTCCCTGGCCAGGACCGTTGGCTGCGCGGTGTCCTTGTCGATCCGCACGATCCTGCCCTGGACCTCCGACGCCGGGCCGTCATGGCCGGTGGTGTCGCTGACGAAGAGGTGTCCTGCCTCGTCAAAGGCCAGATCGTCGAGTTTCGTGGAGGTGCCCTCCACATCGCCGCTGAAGAAGGTCTTCGGATCGGTGCCCTCAGCCGTGATGCTCTCGATCTTTCCGCCGACAAAGTCGGTCAGGTACAGCCGTCCGTCCTGCGGGCTGAACTGGGCCGAGGTGAAGGCGCTGGTTTCGTTGGTGTAGATTCCTTCGACCGTCTGCCCGTCGACGTCGACCTTCAGGACTTTCGGATCCCCCGGAGGCGCGGTGACGTCGACGACGAAAAGGCCGCCGTCGGGCCCGAACGTCGGTCCTTCGATCAGTGTCATGCCCGTTTCGGGGTGGACCTCGCTGACCTGGACGACCTTTTCGGCGGTCCGTTCGGCGCGCTGGCTGGGACCTGCCGTCGTGCTGTCGGTGTCCGGGGAGGTGCTTCCCGTGTCCAGGCCGGAACATCCGACGAGGGCGCCGATCATTCCGAGCGCTGCCATTCCGCGCCAGATGGCGGCGGGTTGCTTTGTGCGCTGTGACATCCTGGCGTTCTGTGACATTCAAGGCTCCGTTGCGGGTGGGGGTCCTCGGGCGGCCGAACGCCGCGCAGTGCTTTGCAGACCGAGGACAGCGGCCGCCCAAAGTGCTTAGGATCATCCTAATCTTTTTGCCGGGTCGGCCCGTAATTGGTGGGGCCGGCGGGATGCTGTCCGGAGCTCGGCGCTTTTGCCGGCTACCCCGCACGGATTCCCACTCTTTGATACCTGCCGGGGCTGCTGCGGCCCCATCAGTCACAGGAATAACGAAGAGTGGGAACGCGTGCCGGGAAGCGGACGTCATCCCCGACGAAACCTGCCCCTGCAACTATGAATTCCCAACGAAATCACAGAAGTCCTTGAGCTGGGGTTTCGTTTGAATCCCCGGCCCGGGGATGACTTCGTTGGCATCGAAGTCTTGTTCTTGCGACGGCCTGCCGTGCTGGGGAAACCGGACGGAATCCCTAGGCGGTATATCCGCATGCTGCTGACTGGAGCGTTTATCCCGGATCGAAAGAGTGGCATCAGGAGGGGAAGTCACTAACGGTTACTGACTGCTCATTCCCATGGGACTTCGATTAGTTCGGTGCAGCAGAAAGTTGCGCGGTTTCCATGAAAATTCTGATCAAAGGGTTATCGGACTGCCTTCCAGGATTCCGGCAATCCCGTCTCGGTTTGTAGGGCAGGATAAAGGCTAGGCATTGGTTCTGCTGGCGCGATAGCTGTGCACCTTAATTTGGGGACGGCTTCAGCTCCGCATCCAACGCTTATCCGCCGTCCAGAACAGGGAAAACAGTTAATGTTGCAACATCGAGCAAATGGCGAACCACAGAAGGCAGCCCAGCCGGAACGTCAGCAAACCGGTTCAGCTGAGGTGGCAGGTGACATCGACTCACCGGCAGTATCGGCAGCAGGTCCTGCCGCACCACCCGCACCACCCTCCGCGGCGGCAGGGTACGGCCAAAGCCAGCCTCCTCCGCCTGCTTCTCCCGGACAAACCGTTCATCCACCTGCCTCAGGCGCCGACTGGCGACCGGCGGAGGCGTCTTCGCGCGCAAGCCGGAAGCACCTGGTCTACGGGGCAGTCGGCCTCGGCTTTGGCCTGATCGCAGGAATCGGGCTGGGACAGATCAACATTCCCTTCTCCTCCAACGCTATTGAAGAGGCGGCTGAGTCCTGCAGCGTCACGGACACGTATGGCATCGACATCGGTGACAACGGACAGTCAATCTCCATGAGCAGTGAAGGAGAAGACTCCACCGGCGCCGACTATGCCGATATCTCCTGTCTTCTTGCTGAGATGGATATTCCGGACAGTGTGGAAAGCCGGATCGGGACCACCCGAGCGCTGGACGGACGCCAGAGCGCGGACTGGGACGAATTCACTGCATCCTGGGGTTATCACCCCGACAGCGGGCTGAACATCGTCGTCGAAATTACGGATTAGGAGCCTCGTCATGAAACCCCTTGAACAGGAAACAGACCTCGGTCGGTTCCCCGAAAAGTCTGCTGTTGCCGCCGAAACAAACGGGCCTCCCGGGCCTCCGGGGCCCCCTAAGTCTTCCGGGCCGAGGGCTCCTCGGACCGTGTCCGACCGCCCGAGCAAGCGAAAGGGCAAGGGCTGGGTGTTGGCGTTGACCTGTGTCGTGTTGCTTGGAGGCGGTGGTTTGGCGGGAGCGGCGCTGGTTGATCCGACCGGCAGCGATGAATATGTCGCATTGGAAGCTTCGAAGAAGTCCCTTGAGACCGAACTGACAGAGATTGAAGCCGACTACGAGGTGCTTCAAGAAGACTACGACGTCATGGCGGACGGTATTAGGGCGCGGGAAGTCGACGTCGAGAAACGCGAAACTGCAGTGGCGACTTCCGAAGAGAAAGTGAAGGCTGCCGAAGCTACGGTCAAGGCTCGCGAAGATGCGGTCACCGGGGCAGAAAAGACTAAAGCTGCCAACACCGTCGGCGACGGCACCTGGGTAGTGGGACAAGATATTGCGCCGGGAACTTACCGTGCTTCACAGCCTGTCGGGTCCAGCTGCTACTGGGGTGTCTACCGCAGCGGATCCAACGCTGCAGACATCCTTGAGAACGACATTCCAGGAGGAGGGCATCCCGTCGTCACGCTGGCTGAAGGCCAAGACTTTAAGTCGGCGCGCTGCGGGACATGGGAAAAGCAGTAACCACTCCTGTTCGTTTGACCGGAGACCTCCGGGCGAAGGGTCAGACCATGGTCGCGTTCCCGGCGGAATCAAGGCCGGGCCGAACGCCGAACAACATCTGCTCGCGAAACCGCACCTGAAACTGAGGGCGACGGCGGCGCCTCCCGAAAGGGAAGCGCCGCCTTTTTTGGAAGCCCGGTCAACGACGGCCGGACCAATTCACTGGACCTCACGCCCCTGGAGAGGGGCGACAGGCGCTTCTTTCCGGCGTGCAGCGGTTTCCCTGATCCGGCCGATGTCGCCTGCGGACTCGATACCGGCCGAAGGGGTGATCAACCCGCCCGACCAGGATCCGCGGGATGTCATGTTACCGACCTAAGTTACCGACCAGTAATATGGCGTGCATGCATCTACTCCTTCGCACGCTTCTGGTCCTCTTCCGCTCCCGCCGGCGCTCTGCATTGGGCTTTTTTGATACGTCATCGCTGCCGATGCGGGTGCTGCCCACTGACATCGACATCGCGATGCACCTGAACAACGGCATGTACCTGTCGCTGATGGACCTGGGCCGCTTCGACCTCATGGTTCGAAGCGGCTTCTGGGGCGCAATGCGCCGCAAGGGATGGAGCCCGGTGGTGGGAAACGAGACCATCAGCTTCCGCAAATCCCTGGAACTGGGCCAGCGCTACACGATCGAAACCAAGGTCATCGGATTCGACGACCGTGCCACTTACCTGGAGCAGCGGATGGTGGCCGACGGCGAAATCTACGCGCGTGCCTACATCGCCGCGCGCTTCGTGTCCACGCAGGGGCCGGTCAGCAACGAGGACATCTTCAAGGCCGCCGGCGTGCTGCCGCCGGCCGATCTGGAAGTGCCGGAGTGGATCCGGCAGTGGCGCGAAGACGGTGCGCTCCCGAGCACCCGCCGGCCGGCGCCCCACACCTGGAACTGAGTCCTTCCCGCGGTGCCCGGGCCAGAACCGGGCGCACGCATACCGCTCGTCCGACCGGCGGCGTACATTGGCGCGCATGACTCTCTCCCTCAACATTTTCCTGAGCCTGGATGGCGTGATGCAGGGCCCGGGCGCCGCGGACGAGGACCGGTCCGGCGGCTTTGAACGCGGCGGATGGCTGGTGCCGCACATGGATGTGGGCGTGGGTCGGACGGTCACCGGCTGGTTCGCCCGGGGTGACTCGCTGCTCCTCGGCCGGAGCACCTACGAGATGATGCAGCCGTACTGGGAAGGGGTGACCGACCCGGAGGATGCAGTGGCCTACGCCCTCAACCACCTGCCCAAATATCTGGTCTCCTCCACCCTGACCAACCCGACCTGGAACAACACGCGGGTGCTTCAGGGGAACCCGCTGGCGGCCGTCGCGGCGCTGCGCGCGCACCGAGGCGAAATCCAGGTCCACGGCAGCCACCAGCTGGCCCGGACGCTGCACGACGCAGGCCTGGTCGATGAGTATCGGCTGCTGGTGTTTCCCGTCGTGGTCGGATCGGGCAAGCGGCTCTTTGAAACCGGAGCCACGCCTTCGGGCTTCCATCTCCTCGAATCGGAAACCCTGAACAGCGGCGCCCTGCATCTTCGGCTCAGGCCCATACCCTTCGGCAGCGGTGATTTCGAGGCCCGGACCGGGGCCTAAGACCAGCACCAAACCAAAGGGCGGAGCCGCGAGATGCGGCTCCGCCCTTTCGGTGGAACGTGCTGGACTGTTCGCTAGGGCTGGGACCGGCGCGAGCGCCCGCCGGCCAGCATGACCAGCGGCACCATCAGCAGAAGCAGTGGGATGAGCACGGCCAGGACCTTCGGGGACGTGGCAATCTCGCCGGGGGTCATGGCGGAGGCGCTGGCCCTCATGGTCTCCGCGCCTACGGAGATTTCCCCGTTGCCGCCGTCGAGCGTTTCACTGCCTTCGGCCAGTTTCTTGTTGCCTTCGGCCAGATCTGCGGCGCCTTCCTTCAGATCACCCGTTCCTGTGGTCAGCGTCTTGCCGCCGTCGTCGAGCTTCACGACGCCGTCGGAAAGGCTGCCGCTGCCGGTAACCAGCTTGCCGGTGCCGTCGGCGAGAGTCACTGTGCCGTCGTAGATCTTGGCGTTGCCCTCGGCGAGGGTGTAGGCGCCGGTTTCCAGGGTGGCCAGTCCGGTGGTCAGGCTGCCGGCTCCGGTGGCGAGCTTGCCGTTGCCTTCGGCGAGGGTGTGGGCGCCCGTTTCCAGGGTGGAGAGACCGGTGGTCAGGCTGCCGGCTCCGGTGGCGAGCTTGCCGTTGCCTTCGGCGAGGGTGTGGGCGCCGGTTTCCAGGGTGGAGAGACCGGTGGTCAGGCTGCCGGCTCCGGTGGCGAGCTTGCCGTTGCCTTCGGCGAGGGTGTGGGCGCCGGTTTCCAGGGTGGCCAGCCCGGTGGTCAGGCTGCCGGCCCCGGCAGCGAGCTGAAGGTTGCCTTCGGCGAGGGCACCGGCGCCGGCTTCGAGTTGAACCAGGCCGGTGTTGAGTGCCGCAGCGCCTGTGGAAAGATCCCCGGCGCCGACGTGGAGCGCTTTCACACCCTCAGCTGCGGTTGCAGCACCGGTTGCCAGGGCAGGAGCCTTGCTGTTGAGAACTTCCAATCCTGCCGAGACGGCATCGGTTCCGTACAACAGGCCGGGGTTGGCTGTGGTTCCATTGCCCTGCAGCCCGAGGTCGATGCCGGCCACCAGGCGTTCCAATCCTTCAAGTTTGTCCGCGGCCAGGCGCATGCCGTCCGCCTGCTCCTTGCCAATCAACGGCTCAAGCTGGGCAGCCCCCGCTCGAAGCTCGGCCGCGCCCTGGGAGACTCCCTGCGGGCTGTAGGGGCTCAGATCGGCCCTGATCTGCTGGGCAACCGTATAGGTCTGGCCCTCCTGGACGGTGTTGATCCCGCCGTTGATCTGCAGGACGCCGCCGTTGACCGCTGCTGCGGCAGGAGCAAGCTTGGCGATGCCATCGACGGCGTCTTTGGCACCGGCGGCCAGCTCGGCTGAGCCTCCAACCAGAGGTTCCATCTTGGAGTGCAGATCGGAGGCGCCGGCAGCAAGCGCGTCCGATCCCTCCCGCACGGTGGTGGCGCCGACGGCAAGGCTCTTGGAGCCTTCGGCTGCGCTGGTGGCGCCGGTGGCCAGCTGCTGCGCGCCGGTGTTGGCGCTGGTGGCGCCGGCGGCAAGCTTGTCGGCTCCGGTGGAGGCGCTGGTGGCGCCGGTGGCCAGCTGCTGCGCGCCGGTGTTGGCGCTGGTGGCGCCGGCGGCAAGGCTCTTGGAGCCTTCGGCTGCGCTGGTAGCTCCGGTGGCCAGCTGCTGCGCGCCGGTGTTGGCACTGGTGGCGCCGGCGGCAAGCTTGTCGGCTCCGGCGAAGGCGCTGGTGGCGCCGGTGGCCAGCTGCTGCGCGCCGGTGTTGGCACTGGTGGTGCCGGTGGCGAGCTTGTTGGCGCCGGCGTTTGCGGCTTCAGCGCCGATGAGGAGTTTAACCGCACCCTCGTCCAGGCTCGTCGCGCCGTCCTTGAGTGTGGCGGCGCCGGTCTTGGCCGAGGTGATGCCCTTGGCCAGGGTGTTCGCCCCGGCGTCGACCTTCTCGCTGCCGGCGGCAACCTTGTCCGCGCCGTCATGGGCCTTGGCGGCTCCCTCTTTCAGGTCGCCGGCACCGGTGGATGCCCGCTCGGCGCCTTCGCTGAGCTGGGCGGCTCCGGTGGCAACCCGGCTGGTGAACAGCACGAAGAAGGCCAGGAGGAGGATCAGGAACAGGGCCAGCAGTGCTGTCAGAAGTGCATGCGGGCGGGAAGTTGCCCGCCCGGACGGAGAACTCGTCATTGAAATTCCTTTATGTGGGTCAGAACCGGTCCCATGACCGGGTGGGCCGCGAGGGGTGCCGGTGGGCTCCCGCTCTCAGTGCTGCCGGACCGAAAGCGCCTCTGCTCTGATGACGAATTCCCCCGACAAAAGTGTGATGTCTGTTACATCTAACTTACTGACCGGTAACAAAGCAAGGATTTTCGGGAAGAAGTTACCCGAGGGTAAGTTGCAGTCCCCATAAAAATCAGATAAAGCCATCGGCGTGTCAGGCCGGTTGCGGCAGCGTCGTGGTGAATGCTGGCGGCGACGGCAGTTTGCAGGTGCTTCACCATCGACAAGGGAGCTTCGGATGAGCTGGCTTGACCGTGAAAACATCATCGCCCCGCCTGGGTTCAACCGCTGGCTGATCCCACCAGCCGCACTGGCGGTCCACCTCTGCATCGGGCAGGCGTATGCCACGAGCGTGTACAAAAACGCGCTGGTGGAGCACTTCGACGCCAGCCTCACGCAGATCGGCGTCATTTTTTCCGTGGCCATCGTGATGCTGGGCCTGTCCGCCGCGATCATGGGCACCTGGGTGGATCGGAACGGCCCGCGAAAGGCGATGTTTGTGTCCGCCGTTTTCTGGTCCGGCGGGTTCCTCGTGGGCGCGGCCGGAATCTTCACCGACCAGCTGTGGCTCCTCTACCTCGGTTACGGGGTCATCGGCGGCATCGGGCTGGGCATCGGCTACATTTCTCCGGTCTCGACCCTGATCAAATGGTTCCCCGACCGGCCCGGACTGGCCACCGGGATGGCGATCATGGGTTTTGGCGGCGGCGCGCTGATCGCCAGCCCGCTGTCCTCGGCCCTGCTCACCTTCTATGACCCGGAGTTCGGCACCGCGGACGGTGACGGGGGCGAGGCTGTTGGAAAGCTCTTCATTACCCTCGCTGCCGTGTATCTCGTGTATATGCTCTACGGTGCATGGACCATCCGGGTGCCCGCGGAAGGATGGCGCCCCGAGGGGTTCGATCCGGCCACAGTAGCTGCCAAGTCCTTGGTCACCACCGCCCACGTCTCCGCCGCGAATGCGATCAAAACCCGGCAGTTCTGGCTGGTCTGGATCGTTCTTTTCTGCAATGTCACGGCCGGGATCGGCATCCTGGAACAGGCCTCGCCGATGATCCAGGACTTCTTCCGCCAGCCCGACGGCGTCTCCCTGGTCAGCGCTGCGGTGGCGGGAGGCTTTGTGGGCCTGCTCTCGATCGGCAACATGGGTGGACGCTTTGTCTGGTCCGCCACCTCGGATGTGATCGGCCGCAAGCGCATCTACATGGTGTATCTGGGGGCGGGCGCCGTGCTCTATTTGATGCTCTCGCTGTTCGGCAGCACCTCCACCATCTTGTACGTCCTCCTGGCCTTTGTGATCCTGTCCTTCTACGGTGGCGGGTTTGCCACGGTGCCGGCCTATCTCCGGGACCTTTTCGGCACGTATCAGGTAGGCGCGATCCACGGAAGGCTGCTGACGGCGTGGTCAGCCGCAGGCATCGCCGGCCCGTTGATCGTGAACTCCTTCCTGGACGCCCAGGGAACGCCTGGCGAACTGGATGCCGGCGCGTACCAGCCGGCACTGCTGACAATGGTGGGCCTGCTGATCATCGGCTTCATCGCCAATCTGATGGTGCGTCCGGTCGATTCCCGGCACCATGAACCGCAGGGTGCGGCACCGGAGAACGCACCTGCAACCAAGCTGAAGGATGAGCACCAGTGAAAAAATCTCTCGACCTTCGGGTGGCCCTGAGCTGGCTCCTGGTGGGTGTTCCCTTGGGGTACGGCGTTTTCCAGACCCTCTCCCGGGCTGCTGCGCTGTTCGGCTGACAGAAAGCACCGCTGGGCTCCGGCGCTTCCCTACCCCGTGCTTGTTGGGAGCAGGCCTGCGAAGGCGCGGGCCTGCTCCAGCAGCTGCGGCACGCCTGCCTCCAGGGACGGGGCAAAACGCGTGTCGTTGGGCCGTTCGCCCTTGAGCCACCGGGTGTAGATGGCTTCGCAAAAGATGGAGGCCTTCCACAGGGCCAGCGCCTGATACCACGGCAGCGCCTCAAGGGAGAGCCCGGTCTGCGCCTGGTAGCGCGCGATCAGCTCGCTCCGCCGCAGGTAGCCCGGGTCGCGGGTGACGGCGGACAGCTCCAGTGGGCTGGGAGGGCTGCCGGGCTCAGCGTAGGTTGCCGTCAGATAGCCGAGGTCGGCCAGCGGATCGCCGACGGCGGCCATCTCCCAGTCCAGGACGGCGGTCACCCGAGCGGGGGCGCTGCCATGGAACATCAGGTTTCCCTGCCGGTAGTCGCCGTGAAGGACTGCGGCGTGCTGGCTCTCGGGAAGGTTGTCGGCCAGCCAGCTGCCCAGGCGCGCGACGTCCGGCAGGGACCGCGTCGTATTGATGTCCCAGAGCGCGGAAAACCGTTCCACCTGCCGGCGCAGATAGCCGTCCGGGCGGCCGAAGGACGCGAGTCCGCCGGCGGTCACATCCACCCGGTGCAGCTGGACCAGGGTGTCGACGACGGCGTTGCTGGTGGCCAGCCGCTGTGCTGCCGAGTTCAGGGGCGCCGGGACGGTATCGGTGATGACGAGGCCCTCCAAGTAGGTCATGACGTAGAACGGCACGCCCAGCACCGACTCGTCCTCACACACTGCCAGGATGTCCGGAACCGGAACCCCCTGGGTGTGCAGGAGCTGCTGGATCCGCGCTTCACGCACCATGTCATGCGTCGACGGCGGCAGCGGCGGACGGGGCCCGCGCCGGAGCACGAATACCTCGCTGCCGCGCTGGATGCGGTAGGTGATGTTGGACTGCCCGTCGCCGATCTGAGCCCAGGACAGCGGGCCGGAACCCAGGTTGTGCGCATCCAGGAAAGCAGTGACGGCGTCCAGGATGAGCAGGGGCGGGGAGGCGAGCGCCTCGGCATCGGCCTGGGTTGCCACCACCTCGGTGCCGTCCGGCACTGAGTGCAGGAGGCTCGCGCCTGCCATCTTCTATGCCTCCGCGGAGCTGTAGGTCTGGGCGACGTCGGCCTGGAAGGGCGCGCCGTCCTCCACCGCCCGCCGTCGTTCTGCGGACGCCCGGCGGGCGATGGCCCACTTGTGCGTTTCGTTTGAACCGTCGTAGATGCGGAAGGCGCGCACCTCGTTGAGGTAGGACGCCAGTGGCAGGCGGTCGGAGACGCCGTCGCCGCCGCACAGCTGCAGGGAACGGTCAATCACCCGGTATACCGCCTCGGACGTGTGCGCCTTGGCCACCGAGGACAGCGCGGAGCCGGCCTTGGCGTTGGATTCCAGCAGCGTGGCGGTCTTGGTGATGATGGCATCGGAGGTTTCCAGATCCATCACGTTCAGGGCCAGCATGTCCTGCGCTATGCCCAACTCGTGCAGGGCGGAGCCGAACATTTCCCGGGTGTTGGTCCGGTCCAGGGCAATGTCCATGGCCCGCCGGGCCAGCCCGAGCCAGCGCATGCAGTGGGTGAGCCGGGCCGGGCCGAGGCGTGCCTGGGCATAGCGGAATCCCTTGCCGGGAGTGCCCAGCACCGCCGAGTCCGGCACGAACACGTCCTCGAAGTGCAGGTGCGGATGGCCGCCGCCGATGGCGCGGTCCATGGTGGAAATCTGTTCGCCGATCCGCACCCCGGGGGTGTCCATGTCCACGAGGAGCATGGTGGCTCCGGCCGGGGCACCACCCTCCGGCGCCGACGCGTCGAGGGCCGGGGTGCGGACCATGGCGATGCAGAAGGCGGCGTTGTTGGCGCCGCTGGTGAAGCGTTTGTGGCCGTTGATGATCCAGCCGCCGTGCACCTTGGCGGCCGAGGTCTGCAGGGCGGCCGGATCCGATCCCGCGCCGGGGTGCGGTTCGGTCATGCCGAAGCAGGACCGGGCCGCACCGGAGACCAGGGGGCGGAGATACTGCTTCTTCTGGTCCTCCGTGCCGATCAGCTCGAGCATGTGCATGTTGCCCTCGTCCGGGGCCTGGCAGTTGAGCACGGTCGGGCCGATCAGGGAATACCCCGCCTCCTGGAAGATGGGCGACCAAAACCGCAGCGCCAGGCCCTGGCCGCCGTATTCCTTCGGAGCATGCGGCGCGAAGACACCGGCGCTCTTGGCCGCGGCACGCAGCCGGTCGAGGGAGTCCTCGCCGAGGCGCTCACCCGGCAAGGGCTCGGCCGGAATGACGGTGGACCGGATGAAGTCCCGGGTGCGGATGCGCAGGTCTTCGACCTCGGAGGGCAGGGTGCTCATGGGGATGTCCTTAGCAGCTTAGGCATTGCCGCCGGCGGCCAGCAGGCCGCCGTCGAGGTTCAGGATCTGGCCGGTGATCCAGGCGGCGTCGTCCGACGCCAGGAAGGCCGCGGCGGCAGCCACGTCCTCAGGCGTGCCCAGCCGGCCGAGGGGATAAGCAGCGGCTACCTGTTCTTCCCTGCCCTCGTACAGCGCGCGGGCAAAGGCCGTTTTGACGACGGCGGGAGCCAGGGCATTGACGCGGATGGCCGGCCCCAGCTCAACCGCCAGCGATCTGGTGAGCTGCTCAATGGCGGCCTTGCTGACTCCGTAGAAGCTGATGCCGGGGGAGGGGGTCTGTGCGCTGACCGAGGACAGGTTGATGACCGATCCGCCCCGTTCGGCGAAGTCCAGCTTCGGATGGTGAAAGGCGGCCTGTACCCAGCCGAGCGTGCCGTAGAGGTTCACCTCGATGATTTTGCGGGCGGCCTCCGGCTCCAGCTCCATCAGCGGACCGTACACAGGATTGATGCCGGCGTTGTTCACCAGGATGTCCAGCCGGCCGAATGCCCCCGCCACGGTGTCCAGCACCTCGGCGCGGTGTTCCGCGTCGTCCGACTTGCCGGCAATCGCCAGGACCGATCCCTCCGGGAACGACGCCGCTGCCTCCTCGAGGGGCCCGGGTTTCCTGGCCGTGATGCAGACCCGGGCACCCTCGGCGGCCAGCCGCCGGGCCACGGCAAGGCCAATGCCCCGGCTGGCACCGGTGACGATGGCCGTTTTCCCCTCCAGTCGCCGGGACTCGCTGTACTCCTGCATGGGACTCCTCTGATTGCCGGGACCGGGCCGCCGAAAGGGCACCACTCCCAAGCAACCGCTTGGTATGATGCGCGGTCAGGCTAAGTCTGCTGTAGCGCGAATAGTGTGTCAAGGGCCACGTCACCGCCTGCCAGGCGGCGGGAGGGCAGCCGTCACCGGTACCGGCGGTGCAGGTTTCCCCGGGCCTCCGGGCCGTTTGCCCCTTCCGCGATCCAGGGGCCGGTTCCCTCGGACTGGTCCAGCACACCCTCCTCCAGCCAGGTGTACCGCCCGGACAGCACCCCCTTGGCGAGCCGGCGGTCCTCGGCATCTGAGTTGCGCCACAGGTCGTCAAAGAGCGCGTCAATCCGCGCGCGGGACTGGGCGCAAAAGGCCCCGGCCAGCTCATACGCTTCGGTACCCTCCGCCGGATTCTTCCCGCGCATCGTCTCGGCCCGCATGCACACTGCCGACATGGCGAACAGCTCAGCGCCGATGTCCACAATCCGGCCGAGGAACACCTGATGGTGCTCCAGCCCGGCCTGCCACCGTGCCATGCCGTAAAAGGTGGACCGGGCGAGCCGCCGGGAGGCGCGGTCGGCGTACCGCAGATGCCCGGAAAGGGGGCCAAACTCCGCGTACGCGGTGGGCACGGAACCGCGTCCGGCCGCCAGTGTGGGCAGCCAGCGGCCGTAAAAACCGCTGGCCTTCACTGCTGCCCTGGCCTTGTTTCCCAGCGGGGAGTCCGCCACCGCCAGGTCGCCGGCGGCCTTGAGATGGGCATCAACGGCATCACGGGCGATCAGCAGATGCATGATCTCCGTGCTGCCTTCAAAGACCCGGTTGATCCGCAGGTCCCGCAGCTGCTGTTCGGCGGCCACCGCCCGTTCCCCCCGTGCAGCCAGGGACGCCGCTGTTTCAAAACCCCTGCCGCCGCGGATCTGAACGAGTTCGTCAGCGACCCGGTAGGCCATCTCGGAGGCCCAGAGCTTGGCGAGTGCCGCTTCGATCCGGATGTCCTTGGTGCCGGCGTCGGCCATGGAGGCAGACAGTTCAAACACGCTTTCCACGGCGAAGGCGGTGGCGGCGATGAACGCCACCTTTTTGGCCACCGCCTCGTGCCGGCCGATGGGTTGTCCCCACTGCTCGCGGGTGCCCGTCCAGCCGCGGGCGATTTTCACTGACCATTTGGCGGAGGAGGCGCACAGGGCGGGGATGGACAGGCGCCCGGTGTTCAGGGTGGTGAGGGCGATTTTCAGGCCCTGCCCTTCCCTGCCCAGCCGGTTGGCCGCTGGCACGCGCACCCCGCGGAGCCTGGTGACGCCATTCTCGATGCCGCGCAGGCCCATGAAATTGTTGCGGTTCTCCACAGTGATTCCGGGAGTGTCCATTTCCACAACGAAGGCGCTGATGCCGCCTTTTTCCGTTCCGTGGGCCGGCACCGCCGCCATGATGACCACCAGTTCGGCGATCACTCCGTTGGTGGTCCAGAGCTTTACCCCGTCCAGCACATACTCGCTGCCGTCCTCCGACGGCACGGCGGTGGCGCGCATCCGCGCCGGGTCGGATCCGACGTCGGGTTCGGTCAGCAGGAACGCTGAGATGGCGCCGGTTGCGCAGCGGGGGAGGTATTCCTCCTTCTGCTCCTCGGTGCCGAAGACCTTGACGGGTTCGGGCACGCCGATCGAGAGGTGGGCGGACACCAGCGCGCCCAAACTGGGGTGCACCGATCCGAGGAGCATCAGGCCGCGGCCGTAGGCGAGCAGGGACAGGCCCAGGCCGGAATACTGCCGGGGAATCTTCATTCCGAAAACTCCCAGTTCGGTCAGGCCCCGCAGGTACTCGTCCGGAATCACTCCGGTGCGTTCAATCAGCTGGCCGTCCAGGGTGGCGCAGAAAGCGGCCAGCCGGTCCAGGAAATCGCGTTCCCGGATTGCTGCCTCGGGATCAGCGGCTTGGGGCCGAATCAGGTCCAGGTTGTAGCTGCCCATGTAAATGCCCTTGGCGAAGCTTGGCCGCCGGTCCTCGGCGATGCGGGAGTCCTCGGCCAGTGCGCGGGCATCCTGGGCGGTGACCACCCGTTCCTTGATATTCCGAACGCCGTCGTCGTTGCTGCTCCGGGCATCCTGCAGGTTCCTTGTGCTCATGGCAGTTCCCCTCGGTCCGGGCTGCACCAGGCAGCCTCCGTTGGCTGTGCCGCCTCAGCGTACGCCCGGAGGGCGCGGGCTGAAAGAGGTGTCCGGTTGCCCGGGAACCTGGCCTTCCATGTTTTTGAGCGAGGGCACAATTCTTGACAAGTGCCCCCTCGGTAGCGTTGGAATAGTAAGCACACTGATTACTTCCGGCGCTCGCTGGAAGTAATGACGCCAACTGGAAAACGTCTACGGGACACGTATACAGGGAAGCAGGCAGATGCAGAACGAGGGGGACTGGGAAGCCGTCCGATTGTTGTCCACGGCAGCCCGGCTGGTGCGTCGCGAGGTCGATAACCGGCTGCGCGATGTGGGTCTGACGCAGGAGCGGGTCACCGTGCTGCGGGTGCTGGTCGCGGACGGACCGATGAAACGCGCGGAGCTGGCGCGGCGGCTGAGAGTTACGGCACAGACGCTCGGAACCTCGCTGGCGACGATGTCGCGCCAGGGGCTCGTGCGCGAGCTGCCCCACGTGCAGGGTGCCGCCAAGCGCGTGGTGGACATCTCCGACTATGGGCGCCGGATGCTGATGCGGGCTGACGACATCGAGCGGGCGGGGTTCAGCGCCGATATCCACCCCGAACTTCGCCGGGAACTCATCAGTCTGATCCGGGAGCTGGAAGTGGACCGGACGGGAGCCTCCGCGTCGCTCTAGGCGCATGGAGCCGCAGGTCCGGCAGGGGTAACGTGATGAGTGATCGAGTAGGAACGTCACGGCCCCGGGCCGGAAGAGGGTAGAAGATGAGTGAAGGCATTCGGATCGCCGCCGTGGATGAAATCGACGAAGGAACAGCGGTGAAGGTCGATGCCGAAGTGGCGGGCACCGCTGACGATATCGCGGTCTTCCACAGTGACAACGGGAGCTTCTATGCCCTGAACGACACCTGCACCCACGAGGAAGCATCCCTGTCGGAGGGGTGGATCGAGGACACCGAGGTGGAGTGCCCAATACACTCGGCCAGATTCTGCCTGCGGACCGGGGAGGCGCTCTGCCTTCCGGCGCTGGTGAATGCCAAGACGCATCGGGTCGAGGTCCGCGACGGCGAGGTCTACCTCCACCCCGGCGAAGCACCGGAGTAGTGTCCCGCCGGACTGGCCCGGACTGGCCCGGACTGGCCGGGACTGGCCGGGACTGGCCCGGACTGGCCCGGACTGGTCGGCCTGGCCCGAGCTGCCCCGGCAGCAGGCAGGTGCACTGATTACGCAAGACATACGTTGCGTAATTACCCTGAGGATAGGTTAGCCTTACTTTTGTCCGGTTCATGCCGGGCGCTGGTCAGTCTGAATACAACTACTTTCCCTTAGTCGAGGAGCCCCCATGGCCCTGTCCCGGATGCGCCGCGCTGCGGCCGTTGCCGCCGTTGCCGTTTTGTCCCTTTCCGCCTGCTCCACCGGTTCCGCCGGAGGGGATGGGGCGGGCAGCGGCACTTCCGCCCCTGCGGCTGCAGATTCGTTCCCGGTCACCATCGAGCATGTCTTCGGTGAAACAACCATCGAGGAGGCTCCCGAGCGCGTTGCCACCGTCGCCTGGGCCAACGCGGAGACCGCACTTGCCCTCGGCGTCGTTCCGGTGGGCATGCCGGCCATCGATTACGGCGGAAACGAGCAGGGAACCACGCCGTGGATCGACGAAGCGCTGGAAGAGCTGGGTGCCCCGCTGGGGTCCGAGAACGCTCCGGTCCAGTACTCCGAGACTGACGGCATCGCATTTGACGACATCGCGGCAACCAACCCCGACGTCATCCTGGCCGCGTACTCCGGCTTGGCGCAGGAGGACTACGACAAGCTTTCCAAGATTGCCCCCGTTGTGGCCTACCCCGAAGCTGAATGGGGCACTTCCTGGCAGGAAACCGCCACGATGACCGGCGCAGCCCTGGGCCTGGCTGACGAAGCGGACCAGCTGGTCGCCGACACCGAGCAGTCCATCAAGGATGCCGCTGCCGAGCATCCCGAGCTGGAAGGCAAGACCTTCATTTACGGCAACCTGGCCAAGGGTGCCTCGTCCATCTACACCTCGCTGGACAACCGGCCCAAGTTCCTCACTGAACTGGGCATGGTCCAAGCCCCGGTCGTGGACGAAAATGCACCGGCCGGCGAGTTCTACTTCCCGTGGGCCGATGAAGACGCCAACCAGCTGGACTCCGACGTCTTCGTCACCTGGGTAGCCGACGACGCAGCCGCTGATTCCCTGGCCGCTGACCCGCTGCTCGGCCAGATCCCCGCGGTCAAGAACGGCGGCCTGGTCGCTGACTCCGATGCCGAACGTGTCTTCTCCGTCTCCGCCATCAACGTGCTCAGCATTCCCTATGCCCTGGACAACGTGGTGCCGATGATCGCCGAGGCAGCCGCAGCGGCCGACGCCGCCAAGTAGTCTCCGCACCTAAGAACACCCCGGGTAACCCGGGGTGTTCTTTCGTTTGCCCGTGGGGTTTCCCGGTTCGTGTGTTGGGCCGATTGGACAAAACCCCGATTGGACAAAACCCCGATTGGACAGGACCCCCCGGGCAGCTGACACGATCAAAGGATGCAAGACCTGCTTAGTATTGCCTCCGGCCTCGAACCTGTATTCGCCGTCCTGCTCGCCGTGGGAGCAGCATTGCTGCTTGCCCGGATAATGCGTGAATCCGCTGCCAAGATGTTCAAGCGGGTGCCGCGGATCCGGGAAGTGAGTGCCCTGTCGCGCAATCCGCTGCGGCTGGTGCTGTCGCTGATCGGAGTCCGGATCGGCCTGGCGGCCACCGCCGCCGGCACCGACTGGTTCGCACCGGTCAGCTACGTGCTGACCCTGGGGCTGATCGCCTCGCTGGCCTGGCTGGCGGTGGTTGTCCTGCTCATCATCGAGGTGATGCTCCTCAGCCGGTACACCACGGACAGCAAGGACAACCGCCGGATGCGCCGGCTGAAGACCCAGGTCATGCTGGGCCGCCGCGTGGGCGTGGCCGTCATCGTCACCATCGCCGTGGCCTGCGTCCTGCTGACCATCCCCGAAGTGCGGGCACTTGGCGCCGGTATCCTCGCCTCGGCCGGTCTGATCTCCATCGTCGCCGGTCTCGCCGTGCAGAGCACCCTGACCAACGTGTTTGCCGGCATGCAGCTGGCCTTCACCGACGCCATCCGGGTGGACGACGTCGTTGTCGTGGAAACCCAGTGGGGAACCATCGAGGAGATCACCATGACGTACGTGGTGGTGCACCTGTGGGATGACCGGCGCCTGATCCTGCCCTCGACCTACTTCACGACCACCCCGTTTGAAAACTGGACCCGCAAGCAGTCCGACATCCTGGGCACTGTGGAGCTGGACCTGGACTGGCGCGCGCCGGTGGGGGATCTGCGCTCCCATCTGAAGGAAGTCCTCGCCGGAACCGAGCTGTGGGACGGACGCACCGGCGTGCTGCAGATTACGGATGCGGTGAACAGCCTGGTGCGCGTGCGCATCCTGGTCAGCGCCGCTGACAGCGGGGCGCTTTTTGACCTGCGCTGCCTGGTCCGGGAAGCGATGGTGACCTACCTGCAGGAATGGCACCCCGGCGCCCTGCCTCGCCAGCGCTGGGAGGAAGTGCACGCCAAGTCTCCGGAAGTGCACAGCAGCCCGCGGTCCGGGGCCGGCGGAAGCCCGGAAGACACGAGCACCTCCCAGTTCTTCACCGGCTCCATGACAGCCGTTGACCGCAGGCATTCCTTTGCCGGTCCGGGCAAGCAGGTCTTCGACGAAAGAGAGGAAAAGTCCGCCGAGGACTAACCCGGGCGCCGTCGTTTTCTTCCCCCGCCGTTGACAGGCGGATCCCTTTCTGGCTGGCTGGCAGCAGGCCCGCGGAACATTGGGGATTGCCCGCCGCGGATTGCCGGACACGGAATGCTCACCACGGAACACTCAGCGACAGGGGTACGGCGATGGCAGACGAATTTGTAATCCACGAACTTCAAGGCTCCAACGTGTGGGCCAAGGACGGTGAACGGCTGGGGCCGGTGGGCCAGGTGCACCTGGACCGGGCCACCGGTGCGCCGGAATGGATTACGGTTGCCCTCGGCCTTTTTGAAACCCGTCAGCATTTCGTCCCGCTGGCCGGGGCGCGCCGGGATGAGGACGACATTTATGTCAACTACTCCCGGCAGGCCGTCGATGACTCGCCCATTGTTGATCCCGACGGTGCCCTCAGCCCGGAGGAAGAAACGCTGCTCACCGACTACTACAAAAAGTTCTGACCTGCCGGGCGGGCTGCGGCTGGTCGGCTCCGCGTACCTTTGGAGGTAAGCCCCCTTACGAATAGGATGAAATACTGTAATCCAACGCACCCAGGAGGCCGTCATGGCGCAGCAGGACAGTGAGGCACGGGCCCAAACGGCACCGGACCCCGACCACGCGAGCAAGCCGGACACCCCGGCTCAGGTCAGCAAGCCCAGCTGGAAGTACATCCTCCGCAAAACGATTCGTGAGTTCTCCAAGGACCAGTGCACCGATCTGGCCGCTGCCCTCACCTACTACACGGTGCTGGCCATGTTCCCGGCGCTGCTGGCCCTGGTTTCGATTCTGGGCCTGATCGGGCAGGCTGAAAGCACCACCAACACGATGCTTGAATTCCTTGAAGAGTTCGCCCCGGGCAGCGCCGTTGACGTCCTGAAAGACCCGATCACCCAGCTGACGACCTCCGGTGCTGCCGGGTTCGCACTGATTGTCGGTATTGCCGGTGCGCTGTGGTCAGCCTCGGGCTACGTGAAGGCCTTCGGCCGATCGATGAACCGCATCTACGAGGTGGACGAAGGCCGTCCGGCCTGGAAGCTGCTGCCGACCCAGCTGCTGGTCACGCTGATGCTGATCCTCCTCGTTGCGGCCCTGCTCATGATGCTGGTGGTCAGCGGCCCCATCGCCGAGACCCTGGGCAACGTGATCGGCCTCGGCCCTGAAGCCCTGATCATCTGGAACATCGCCAAATGGCCCGTCATGGCGATCTTCGCCGTGCTGCTGATCGCGATCCTCTACTACGCCACCCCCAACGTGAAGCAGCCCAAGTTCCGCTGGATGAGCATGGGGGGCTTCATTGCCCTGATCGTCCTGGGGATCGTGACCTTCGGCTTCAGCTTCTACGTGTCGAACTTCGGCAACTACAACGCGACCTACGGCGCCATTGGTGGCGTGATCGTCCTGCTGCTGTGGCTGTGGCTGGCCAACCTGTCCCTGCTGTTCGGTGCCGAGTTTGACGCCGAGGTGGAGCGGGGGCGCGAACTGCAGGCCGGCATTCAGGCCGAGGAGTCCGTCCAGCTGCCTCCGCGCGACACCCGCCAGTCGGAGAAGCGCCAGGAGCAGGAGGAAGAAGACATTGAGCAGGGCCGGAAGCTGCGCCAGCAGCACGCGGGCAAGGACTACGACGACGACCTCCACGACACCCGCTGAGGACACCCGCTGAGGACCGTCAGCGGATCGACCTCCGGGTGATCGACAGGTGATCGACAAGCAGCAGGGCGGCTCCTTCGGGGGCCGCCCTGCTGCATGTCTAGCCCAATTTGCCCTTGACCGCGCGGCGCACGCCATACAGGACCAGGCCGATCGCCAGCAGGATTCCCGCCCGCAGCCAGACCGACCCGGACTGCTGGGCCAGCAGCAGCACGCACGATGCAATCGCCAGGTAGGGCAGCACCAGCGGTGCCCGGAAATGCTTGTGGTCCACGGGGTCCCGCCGAAGCACAATCACCGAGAGGTTGGTGCTCAGGAAGACCAGGAGCAGGAGCAGCACCACGGTCTCGGCCAGGGACTCCAGCCCGCCGGTGACAGTCAGCACCATGGCCACGCCGGTGGTGGCGATGATCGCGACCCACGGTGTTTTCCGGTTGGGCAGGACCCGGCCAAAGACGCGGGGCAGCAGCCCCTGTTCAGCCATGCCGAAGGTCAGCCGGCTGGACATGATCATGGTGAGCAGGGCGCCGTTGGCCACGGCCACCAGGGCAATCAGGCTGAACAGCCAGTCCGGCACGCCAAATCCGGTGGCACTGACCACGGCCAGCAGCGGTCCGCTGGAGTTGGCCAGGTCCCCGGTGGGCAGCGCTGCCGCGGCGGCAACTCCGATCAGCAGGTACACCACTCCGGCCGTGAGCATCGCCCCGAAGAGTGCCTTCGGATACACGCGCTGCACATCGCGCACCTCTTCGGCAACGTTGGCTGACACCTCGAAGCCCACGAAAGAGTAGTAGGCAATAACTGAAGCACCCAGGATCGCCGTCGCCGGGTTAACCCCGGCGGGGAACTGGGTGATCTGTTCCGGGTGGCCGTTTCCCTGGCCGACCATGACCGCCACCAGCACAATCACCAGCACCAGGCCGGAGACTTCGATGACCGTCATGACCACGTTGCTGCGCACCGACTCCGAGATGCCCCGGGCATTGAGCAGCGCCACCAGAAGCAGGAACACGATCGCCGCCGGCCCCGGCGGGACGTCCACGAACGAAGCAAGGTAGTCGCCGGTAAAAGCGAGGGACAGGCCGGCGGCGCTGGTCACTCCCGCGGCGAGCATGCAGAACCCCACCATGAAGGAGATGATCGGGCGTTTGAAGGCGCGCTCCGCAAACACGGCCGCCCCGCCGGCCTTGGGATACTTGGTAACCAGCTCCGCATAGGAGCTCGCCGTGAGCAGGGCCAGCAGCAGGGCGACGGCCAGCGGCACCCAGATGGCGCCGCCGACTTCGCCGGACACTTCACCGACCAGCGCGTAAATACCGGCCCCGAGCACGTCGCCGAGGATGAAAAGGTACAGCATGGGACCGGTGATCCCCTGCTTGAGTTTTGAGGCGGGCGCCACCTGCGGGCTGTTGTCCATGACGAAAAGTGTAGGCCAATCATAAGTGTGCTGACGATCGGCAAATATAGGGTAAAAATATTCCATGACTTCTGTTCCACATTCCCTGCCCGCCCGCTGCGACGTGGTGATCGTCGGCGGCGGGATCGCCGGTCTGAGCGCCGCAACGGTGCTTGGCCGGGCCCGCCGCCGGGTCGCCGTAATTGATGCCGGCCGTCCGCGCAACGCTCCGGCCGGCCACGTCCACGGTTTCCCCTCGCGCGACGGCATCGCGCCGATGGAACTCCTGGATTTGTGCCGGTCCGATCTGGAGCGGTACGACGTCGAACTCATCGACGGCGAGGTGGCGCATCTGGGAGATGGGCGGCCGGGGAACGGTGACGGCCGCACCGTGCGACTGGCCGACGGCAGGCTGCTGCACGGCCGGCACGTGGTGATCGCCTCGGGTCTGCGGGACGTGCTGCCCGACGTCGCCGGCGCGGAGGAGCGCTGGGGCAGGGACCTGCTCCAGTGCCCGTACTGCCACGGCTGGGAGGTTGCGGACCGGCCCCTGGCAGTGCTCGGAACCGCTCAAAGTTCGGTTCAGCAGGCCATCCTGGTGCGCAGTTTCTCCCGTGACGTGACCTTGATCCTGGCGGAAGAAATGGAGCTTTCCGCGGAGGATGCCCGTTCGCTGGCTGCCATGGGGGTTCAGGTGGTGTCGGGAACGGCTGTCCGGCTGCAGACCGCGGATGATGCGCTGTCAGCTGTGGTGCTGGCGGACGGCCGGCTGGTGCCCTGCCGGGCGGTGTTCTGCGAGCCGGGTGCCAGCGTTGATCCGAGGCTCGCCGGCACTCCGGGCTGCCGCCGGGACGCGGACGGCTGCATCGAAACTGATGCCGAGGGCCGCACCGGAGCGGACAGGGTCTGGGCGGTCGGCAACGTCACCGACCCCTCCAGCCAGGTGGTGGCCGCCGCCGGCGACGCCTACCGCCTCGCCGTGGCCCTGAATGCGGAATTGCTGGAGGAAGACATTGCCGCGGCCGTCCGCGCGGCGGAAAGCCGGGCAGCCGGAGAACCTGCCGCCGCCGCGGCGCCGGTCAGCGCCGCGGAGCCAGCAGCGGCGAGCCGCTGACGCCGTCGCCTTCCGACATTCCGTCCAGGATGAGCTTCAGCGACTCGACGGAGGTCTTGCGCGGAGCCCAGCCCAGCAGCTCGCGTGCCCGGGAGGTGTCCATGATCGGAGACCCGGCTGCCATGTCGATCCAACCCGGATCGGTGCGCTGCAGGCGTGCCGCCCAGGTGAGGCCCACGACGGCCCGCACCAGCTTCACCGGAATGGTCAGCAGGCGCCGGGCGCCGAGTGCGCCCGCCAGCAGCTCCGGGGTGATCACCGGCTCGGCGGCAATGTTGAAGGGCCCCTCCGCGCGCTGGTCCAGCACCCGCCAATAGGCATCGGCCATGTCATCAGCGTGGACAATCTGGAAGGAGAACTCCTTCGGCAGCGGAATCAGCGGCAGGCTCAGCTTGTTCAGGATGGCCTTGGGAAACAGCGGTCCCAGGAAGTAGTTGCCGATCTCGGTTCCGGCGCTCGAGGAGAAAACCAGCCCCTGCCGCAGGCGCGCCACCGGGATCTCCGGATACTCGCGCTCGAACTTGTCCAGCAGCGCTTCCTGCTCGCCCTTGTGCCGGCTGTAGTGGGAACTGGCTATGCCGCGCGCCGGCCAGGACTCGTCGGTGAGCCGGTCCTTCGGCGCGGGTGAGTAGGCGCCCACGGACGACGCGCAGACAAATTGGCGCACTCCCGCCGCCGCGGCTGCGGCCAGGGCATTTTCGGTGCCGTGCACATTGATGCGGTGCAGCTCGGCTTCGTCATGGTTTGGCTGCAGGGCCCAGGCCAGGTGGACGACGGCGTCCGCGCCCCGGAGCGCCTCCGTCAGTTTTTCCCGGCCCTCGCCGGTGGCGATGTCGATACTGTGCCAAGAGACGCCGTCGTACGGCGCGACGGAAGGGTCCGGCAAACGCCGGGCGATACCCACAATTTCCAGGCCATCCGGACGTTCGCTGCGCGCCTGGGCCAGTCGGCGCAGCACTGCTGTGCCGACGTTTCCGGTTGCTCCGATAACAGCTACTCGCATCTGGCTGGGTCCTTCCCCGCCGCAGATTCCGTACCGCGGATTCTCCGGCTGTTGGTGGTCATGGGTAAGCAGGCGTGTCGTTCCTTCGACTCTACCGGCGGGAGCGGCGCTGGAGCAGGGTGGCGCAGCGCGGCGGCCCAGCCGTGTGCCGGAACACATCGAAAAGCCGGGGGCGGCGGATAAGCGGATAGTGTGGACGCGAGAGCTTTACACACGACTGAATTCCATGAGAACGGGGAGCGCCATGGCCGAGCGAACTGGAACAGAGCAGAACGACGGCGCCGGCTTCAGCACGCGCGGGGCGTATGTCACCGGGGGTGCGGAATACACCCGGGACACCAACTACATTGAAACGCGCATCACCCGCGACGGTGCCGACGGTTATCCGGTGGAGGCCGGACGGTACCGGCTTATCGCGGCACGCGCCTGCCCCTGGGCAAACCGGGCCATCATCGTGCGGCGGCTGCTGGGGCTGGAGGACGCCATTTCGCTGGGCACGCCCGGGCCCACCCACGACGCCCGCAGCTGGACCTTCGACCTGGATCCCGACGGCAGGGACCCCGTCCTGGGCATTGAACGCTTGCAGGAAGCCTTCTTCCGGCGCACGCCCGGCTACAGCCGCGGCATCACCGTTCCCGCGATCGTGGACATTCCCAGCGGCGCCGTCGTGACCAATGACTTTCCGCAGATCACTGAGGACTTCTCGACGCAGTGGAAGGACCTCCACCGCGACGGCGCACCGGACCTGCTGCCGGCGGAACACCTGGAGGAAATGCGCGCCGTCAACAAGCGGATCTTCACCGAGGTCAACAACGGCGTCTACCGCTGCGGATTCGCCGGCTCGCAGGATGCCTACAACGCCGCGTACGACCGGCTGTGGGCGGCGATGGACTGGCTGGAGGATCGGCTGTCCCGGCAGCGCTATCTGGTTGGCGACACCATCACCGAGGCTGATGTCCGCCTGTTCACGACGCTGGTCCGTTTTGATCCGGTCTACCACGGCCACTTCAAATGCAACCGGAACAAGCTCACGGAAATGCCCAACCTCTGGGGGTACGCCCGGGACCTGTTCCAGACGCCCGGCTTCGGGGACACCGTCGATTTTGAGCAGATCAAGGCGCACTACTACATCGTTCATGAGGACATTAACCCCACCGGAATCGTCCCCAAGGGGCCGGAACTCTCCGGCTGGCTCACCGGGCACGGCCGGGAGCGGCTGGGCGGCCGCCCGTTCGGCGACGGAACTGCTCCGGGCCCGGTCCGGGCGGGGGAAGAAGTGGCTGCGGGCCCGGAGGGCCGGCAGCAGCCGTCCGCATGAATCCTCACGGCCCCGCGTAGTTTTCCAAATTGCCGGTTAACAGGGCATGGAAATGTTTCATAAGCGCCCGAACTGTAGGTTAGCCTTACTTAAGATTATTCCGTCTTGAAGGAGGTGCCGCCGTGGGCGTGAAGATCAGCCGCCCCGCACCGGCACCTCACCCCGTCGGTCCGGCAGCTCAAACCGTCAGTCCGGCAGCGCAGTCCGGCCCGCACCCGGCGCCGCAGCCGGCGCCGCGAACCGGCGCACATCCGGCCGCGCGCCGGGGCGTCCTGCTTGCCGCCTCGATCGCCGGGCTGGCGTTGGCCTGCCTTGCGTCGGTGGCCTTTGGTGCACGGGCGCTGTCCTTGGAGACCGTCTTTCAGGCACTGACCGCCTATGACCCGGGGAACGGGGACCACGCAGTGGTGGTGTCCCGCATTCCGCGCACCGTTCTGGGGCTGCTGGCTGGCGGCGCGCTGGGACTCGCGGGAGCCGCGATGCAGGGCGTGGCCCGCAACCCCCTGGCGGATCCCGGAATCCTGGGCGTCAACGCCGGAGCCGCGTTCTTCGTTGTCCTGGGCATTTACGGCTTCGGTGTAACCGCGTTTGCCGGCTATATCTGGTTTGCCCTGGCCGGAGCCGCGCTCGCCGCCGTCGTGGTCTACACGGTGGCCAGCCTGGGCCGCGAAGGTGCCACCCCGGTGAAGCTGGCCCTGGCCGGCGCCGCCCTCTCCGCCGGGCTCAGTTCGCTGATGAGCGCCCTGCTGGTCTCCAGCCAGCAGACCTTCGACATCTTCCGGTTCTGGCAGGTGGGCAGCGTCGCGGGCCGCGGCTGGGACGTGATCACAGCCGTGCTGCCGTTCCTGGCCGTCGGCGCCGTCATCACCCTGGGCGCCGGCCGCGCGCTGAACGGGCTGTCCCTGGGCGATGACCTGGCCCGCGGGCTGGGCCAGCGGGTGGGGCTCAGCCGGGGGATCACAGCCCTGGGAGTGGTGCTGCTGTGCGGCGCCGCCACCGCCGCCGCGGGTCCGATCGGCTTTGTGGGCCTGGTCATCCCGCACATGGTGCGCTCCCTGACCGGCCCCGATTACCGATGGATCCTCCCGTTCTCCCTGGTCCTGGCCCCGGTCCTGCTGATCGTCGCCGACGTTGCCGGGCGACTGGCCCTGCCGCCGGGAGAAATTCCCGTTGGCGTCATGACGGCAGTGATCGGCGCACCGGTGTTTATCTGGCTGGTTCGGCGCCGGAAGCAGGCGCAGCTGTGAGCGCGCTGCTGGACCGCTCATCCGCCCGCTCCGGGAGCGCCTCCGGGAGCGGCTCCGTGCCGCCGGAATCCGGCGGCGCAGTGATCCGGGCGGCCCGCCGCAGGTCCGCCCGCCGCCTCCGCACGGTGACCGCGGCCCTGGCCGGCGCCGTCGTCGTCCTCTTCGCCGTGAGCATCCTGCTGGGCACCTACACCGTAACCATCCCCGATTTTTTCCGGATCCTGGGCGGAGAACAGATTCCGGGCGCCACCTACATCGTGATGGAAAGCAAGCTGCCGCGGGCCGTCATCGGCACCCTGGTCGGTGCCGCGCTGGGGATCGCCGGCAGCGTCTTCCAGACCATGCTGCGCAACCCGCTGGCCAGCCCGGACATCATCGGCATCAGTTACGGCGCCAGCGCCAGCGCGGTCGTCGGGATTGTGGTCTTCGGGGCGCGGGGAACCACGGTTTCCCTGGCTGCGCTGGCCGGCGCGCTAATCGTGGCCCTGGCCATCTATCTGCTCTCCCGGCAGGGGGGAGCGGCCGGATACCGGCTCATCCTGGTGGGCATCGGGTTTGCCGCAGTGATGCAGGCAGTTGTCATGTTCCTGATGACCCGCACCGATGTCCGCACGGCCTCGCAGGCGCTGGTGTGGCTGAACGGCTCCCTGAATTCCGCCAGCTGGGACCGCGCCGGAGCCCTCGCCGTCGCCCTGCTGGTCCTGCTGCCGGTCACCGCGGTGCTCGCCCGGCAGCTGCGCGGGCTCGAACTCGGCGATGACACCGCCGCCGGACTGGGCCTGCGGGTGGAAGCGTCCCGGCTGGGCCTGCTCGTCACCGGTGTGGCCCTGGCCGCCGTCGCCACCGCCGCCGCCGGCCCGGTATCCTTTATCGCCTTCCTCTCCGGGCCCATAGCCCGCCGCCTGCTGGGCGGCCGCCAGTCCCTGGCGGCCTCGGCACTGGTGGGATCAGTGATCGTGCTGGCCGCTGATTTTGCCGGTGCCAATCTGGTGCCCGGAGTGTCCCTGCCGGTGGGCGTGGTCACCGGCGCCCTGGGCGCTCCGTTCCTGCTGTGGCTGCTGGTCACTTCCAACCGTGTAGGCCGAGGAGGCTGAGATGGGTTCCCATTTCCAAAACCAGCGGGATGTCCAGGACGGGCAAGACCTGAACGCCCTGAGCGCCCAGGACGTGGTGCTCGCCTACGGGGAGCGCACCGTGGTCGACGGGCTGTCCGTCACGCTGCCGGCCGGCCGGATCACGATGATTGTCGGCGCCAATGCCTGCGGCAAGTCGACGCTGCTGCGCGGCCTGGCCCGGCTGCTCAAACCGACCCGCGGAACGGTGCTGCTCGGCGGCCGGGACATCTCCTCCCGCCCCGCGCGTGAGGTGGCCCGGATCCTGGGGCTGCTGCCCCAGACCCCCACCGCGCCGGACGGCATCACCGTCGCCGACCTCGTGGGCCGCGGCCGGTACCCGCATCAGGGCTGGTTCCGCCAGTGGACGCAGGCCGACGACGACGCCGTTGCCGCCGCGCTGGAAGCGACCGGCACCCTGGACCTGGCCGAACGGAACGTCGACGAGCTCTCCGGCGGCCAGCGCCAGCGCGTCTGGATTGCCATGGCCCTGGCCCAGGAGACGGAGGTCCTGCTGCTGGATGAGCCCACGACATTCCTGGACGTCACGCACCAGATCGAGGTGCTGGACCTGATCACCGACCTCAACCGCCGGTCCGGCACCACGGTGGCAATCGTGCTGCACGACCTTAACCTGGCCGCCCGCTATGCTGACCATTTGATTGCGATGAAAGCCGGAGCGATCGCCGCCCAGGGCGCCCCGGCAGACGTCGTCACGGAAGACCTCGTGCATGACGTATTTGGTCTTGAATCCCGCGTCATCACCGATCCTGTGTCCGGGACGCCTATGGTGGTTCCTTTGGGGCGGCATCACCAGGCTCCAGCGGAGAAGGAACAGCCGGAGAAGGAACCGCAGGAGAAGGAACAACAGGAGAAGGAACCGCACGAGCAAGCTCCATCGGAGAAGGGGCGCGCTGCCGGCCCTGTGGGCTACCTGCCCAATCCGCACGACATCCGCAGCGCATCCGACACCGAAACCCGCCTGGAGGCAGCATCATGACGCAAGTCAGTACCCGCACCGGAGCAACAGCCGCACCCCGCAAGGCACGCCGTGCCTCCAGCGCCGGAGCGGTGATGTGCTTCGACGTTGAGGTGAGGCGGGTACAGCGGCTGAGCGGCAACTTCCAGCGGATCACCTTTGCCGGTCCCTGCCTGGCCGAGTTCGGCGTTCAGGGGCAGACCCACGACCTGCGGATCAAGGTTGTTGTGCCCTCCGTCGACGCAGCCGGCCAGCCGATCGCCGTTCCGGAATTCGACTGCAGCGACACCAGCTGGTACCGCAACTGGCTGCAGCTGGACGCCGGTGTGCGCGGTTCCATGCGCACCTACACGGTCCGTGCGGCACGCTGCGTCGGCGCGGATCCGGAGATCGACGTCGATTTCGTCCTGCATTTCGACGAGCAGGGCAAGGGCGGGCCCGCCTCCAGCTGGGCTGCTGCAGCGCAGCCCGGTGACAAGGTGAGCATCATCGGCCCGAACGCCGCCCATTGCATCACCGCGGAGAGCTACGGCGGAATTGAGTGGCGTCCGGGAATGGCGCGGCACATCCTGCTGGCCGGTGATGAAACGGCAGTCCCCGCCATCACGGCCATCCTGGAATCCCTGCCCGCTGACATCACCGGGCATGCACTGCTGGAGGTGCCCGCCGACTCCGACATGCAGCCGGTCGTGACCGATTCCTCAGTTCAGGTCACCTGGCTGTCCCGCGGCGCCCGCCCCCACGGCGAGCTCCTGGAAGCAGCTGTCCGCAACGCCGTCGCGCTTCCCGGCTGGGCCTCGGTGGAGGGGGCGCCGGTCCCGCCGCGGCAGGAAATCGCGCGGCAGGAGATCGAGGACGTCAACGTGGACGAAGCCATCCTCTGGGAGACCCCGCAGCGGCTCACCGCGGCCGCAGTGAAGGCCACGCCGAACCCGCTCACGCCTTCCGGTGCCCTGCCGTTCTACGCGTGGATCGCCGGCGAGGCGGCAGTGGTCCGCGGGCTGCGCCGGTACCTGGTCAGCGAAGCCGGAATCGACCGCAAGCAGGTGGCCTTCATGGGCTACTGGCGCAGCGGCCGGGCCGAACTCTAACCGTCCGACCGCCGACCCGGCGCCGGTCCTGAGGCGCCGGGCGCAGGGCATGTTGGGGTTGGTCACATTCTGTGGCCGCCGAAAGTTCTTCGCCGGTAAAGTGGATATTGGGTTGAGGCGCAGCCTGCCCTCCCCGTGCTCCAAGAGGTTCATTGTTCAATACCTTTCTGCCGAGAATCGCACAGAGGTGATGAATTACGAATATCTCAACAGAGACCATGCGATACTTTTCCGAACTCAAGACCCGGCTCCTGAACTGGGCCACCGATGACCGGCCCCCGGGGCTGGAACTGAAGTCGACAGTCGAAAAGCACCTTCCCGAAGAGCTTCCCCCGGCAGTGACCACCTTCACAAAGCGCCTGCCCGCGAAGCTCCCCCCGGCGGTCAAGGCCGGAGCCCTGAACCGGGATTGGCTGACCAACCGGGACTGGCTGTCCACCCCGCTCCGCAAGACCGGTGCCATCAGTGCCGGTGCGGCGCTGGCCCTGGGCTCCGTCGTCGTCGGAACCGCCCAGGCCGCGCAGCCGGCCGATGTGGAGCGCACCGTGGCTGTCTCCGAGATGGATCCGACCCTCGACGGCGAGGGTGAGGGGAATCCGGAAGCCCAGGGCGCGGCCGACGGAGGCGAACCTCCTGCCGACGGCGGCGAACCTCCTGCCGACGGCGGCGAGGCACCGGCACCCGTGGGGGAAGCCGCACCCGCTGAAGAGCCCCCGGCCGAGGAGCCCGCACCCGCGGAGGAGCCCGCACCCGAGCCGGTCGTTGAGGAAACCGGGCCCGTGGTACCCGTGGACGACGTGCGGGTGACCTGTCCGTACGGCTGGCGGACGAATGTGAATCCGCTGCTGCCCGCCGGTTCCTCGGAGCTCCACAACGGCATGGACTTCGGCGCCACCACGGGGACCCCGGTGAAGTCTGTCCTCCCGGGCACCGTGACCTACGCCGAATACCACCAGTACGGTGGCCTGCGCATCGTGGTGGACCACGGCGACGGCACCGAGACCACCTACAACCACCTGAACGAGATCCTGGTCGATGTGGGCCAGGTGGTGGGCGCCGGCGAAATGATCGGTACCGTCGGCAGCACCGGAAACTCCACCGGCCCGCACCTGCACTTCGAGATGATGCGGAACGGTGAGTACGTGGATCCGGCGCCCCTGCTGGGGCTCTAGCCCCTGCCCGGGGCTGGAGCTCCGGAGTACCTAGACCCGGGGATCCGTGAGGATCGCCGGGTCCTTCTTCCCGTGCGGCATCCGGACCCGCAGGGAACCCGGGTCCACCCGGAACGCGACGTGGGATGCCGTGCCCAGATGGTCGCCGTCGACCTCGAATTCCTGCGGAACCTCGGTGAAGATTTCGGCTTCCTTGCACTGGTAGTAGTCCACGGAGGTGCTTCCCTTTCCGCGGCGCAGCAGGCCTTTGACAACGCTGAGCCAGCCGAACCGGCCCTTGGGGGACATGGTCATGATGTCCAGCAGCCCGTCGTCGATGCGGGCGCCGGGGAAAATCTCCAAGCCGCCCACGATCTTTCCGCAGTTCCCGCCCATCACGCTGCGGGGATGGCCCGAGATTTCCTTGCCGCCGTCCAGCCGGATGGTGCTCTTGACCGGCTTGCCGGGAAGATTCCGGACGCCGGCGTCGACATAGGCCAGCCAGCCCACGCGGTCCTTGAGGGTGTCGTTCGTGTCGCCCATCAGGGCCGCGTCGTAGCCGAGGCCGGCCATGACCAGGAAAACGTCGCCTTTCAGTTCCCGGTCCAGGATGACGCGGACGACGTCGATGGCGCGGTCGGTGCCCGTGAGGGCGGCGGTGACGGCACCCTCCGGATCATCGACGGCAATGTCCAGGTTCCGGGCCAGGAGGTTTCCGGTTCCCAGCGGAAGCAGGCCGAGCGGGGTGTCCGTGCCGGCCAGTTCGGCGGCGACGCAGCGCACCGTGCCGTCACCGCCGGCAGCGATCACCAGGTCCACCCCGGCCTCCAGCGCCTCACGGGCCATGCCGCGGCCGGGATCGTCCTCGGCGGTTTCCAGCCACATCGGCTCCTCCCAGCCTTCGTCCCGGCAAATCCCGTTGACCAAGGCACGGATGTCATAGTCGGTTTTCTTGATGGGGTTCACAATGACGGCGGCGCGCTGGCGCGTTCCGGCGGCTGAGCTGGCTGAGCTGGCCATGGGGTCCTTTTTGATTGCAGCGGGATGGTACGGGCGTGCGGCATGTGGGCTTGTGTCGAGTCTAATCCGCCGACGGGCGCTGCGGCGCCCGGTGCGGCAACCGGAACGGAGGACTTGTAACCTGTGGGAGTGACTTTTACTTCTCGTTATGTGGCTCTGGGCGATTCCTTTACCGAAGGCGTGGGGGACTGGGACGATTCCCGGCCCAACGGCGTCCGGGGCTGGGCGGACCGTGTGGCCGAACAGCTGATCCTTGCCGAAGGTTCCTGGGGCTACGCCAACCTGGCGATCCGGGGCAAGAAACTGCACCAGGTGCTGGCGGAGCAGGTGGACGCCGCGATCGCGCTGGAACCTACCCTGATCACCATCTACGCCGGCGGCAACGACATCCTGCGCCCGAAGGTGGACATCGATGCGCTGGTGGACGCGTACGACGCCGGCATCGCCAAGCTGTGTGCCTCGGGTGCCGCCGTGCTGGTGTTCACCGGCTTCGACTCCGGCCAGGCTCCCGTGTTCAGCGCCACCCGCGGCCGCACCGCCCTCTACAACGAGCTGGTGCGGGAGTCCGCCGACCGCCACGGCGCCGAACTGGTGGACTACTGGCGGATGAAGGAACTCCAGGACGAGCGCTACTGGGACATCGACCGGCTGCACATGTCGCCTGCCGGACACATGCTTATGGCAAAGAGGGTCCTGGAAGTCCTGCGCCGCACGGATGCCATCGACCTGCCGGAGCTGGAGGCCCTGCCTGCCCGGACCCGGGCCGAGCAGCTGCGGCGGGATGCCCAGTGGGCGCGGGAATACCTGGGGCCGTGGGTCGGGCGCCGGCTGCGGGGGATCTCCTCCGGCGACAAGCTCACCGCGAAGTACCCGGTCCCGGTGCGCATCGAGGCTCCTGCCGGGATCTGATGCCCGGAAACCACCTGTACCGAGGCTTTCCGGCGGAAAATACGGCCAAAAAGGCGTTCCCGTGAGATGTTTCACAATCGCCGCTGTAGTTCTTATGGTGGCGCGGATTCAGCCGCGCGCGGTGCCCCTGAAACGGAGCCAGGCTGCCCCGCAATTCGGCAAGCGGGGGTGTTTTTCCTAAACTTGATGCTCTGCCCGGCGCCTATTGCGGCGTCTGGCCGGTTGCTTCCGATACACGCAGCTGACTTCTAGGAAAGATAAGCCAACATGCCTAAAGATGCACCGCTTTTGCGCCGCCCCGCCCTGAGGCGCCGGCGCCTTCGTGTCGATGACGTGAACGTCGTCGACAAATCAATGATGAAAAAGGCCGTCGGCGGAACCGTCGTCGGCAACACCATGGAATGGTTTGACATCGGTGTCTACGGCTATCTGGCCGTCACCATGGGTGCTGTATTCCTCTCAGAGGCCGACGCCTCCGCTCAGCTGATCTTCAGCCTGGGTGTCTTCGCTGCAACCTTCCTTGCCCGCCCCTTGGGCGGCATCGTCTTCGGCCGCATCGGCGACCGCATGGGCCGCCAGAAGACCCTGGCCACCACGCTGATCCTGATGGCCGCCTCGACCTTCGTCATCGGGCTGCTGCCCGGCTACGACACCATCGGCATGTGGGCTCCGGTCCTCCTGGTGCTGATGAAACTCATCCAGGGGTTCTCCACCGGCGGCGAGTATGCCGGTGCCACCACCTTTGTGACCGAGTACGCCTCGGACAAGCGCCGCGGCTTCCTCTCCAGCATCCTGGATCTGGGCAGCTACATGGGCTTCGCCCTTGGTGCAGGCGTGGTCTCCATCATGCAGCTGACGCTGAGCGCCGAAACCATGCTGGACTGGGGCTGGCGCATTCCGTTCCTGATCGCCGGTCCGCTCGGCATGATCGCGATCTACTTCCGCTTGAAGATCGAAGAATCACCGGCGTTCCAGGCCACCCTGGATGCCCAGGAGGAAAACGCCGCGTCAGACCACCCCGACGAGTCCGCCACGCCTCCCGGCACCCTGGCCATGATCGGCCTCTACTGGCGTCCGATCCTCGTCGCCATGGTCCTGGTGGCCGCAGCAAACACCGTCGGATACACGCTGACGTCCTACATGCCGTCGTACCTGACGGATTCCATGGGCTATGACGCCCTGCACGGCACGCTGCTGACCATTCCGGTCCTGGTGCTGATGGCACTGTGCATCCCGCTGGCCGGAAAGCTCTCGGACCGCATCGGCCGCCGCCCGGTCCTGCTGATGGGCGCCGGTTTCACCATCGTCCTGGCCGTTCCGGCGTTCCTGCTGATCGGCATGGGTCCGGTCTGGTCCACGCTGCTGGGCCTGATCCTGCTCGCCCTGCCCGTCACGCTGTACGTGTCCAACCTGGCCTCCGCGCTTCCGGCCCTGTTCACCACGGCCAGCCGCTACGGGGCCATGGGCATTTCGTACAACTTTGCCGTGGCCATCTTCGGCGGCACCGCGCCGTTGATCATGCAGGGTCTGATCAACCTCACTGACAACGACATGATGCCGGCCTTCTGGCTGATGGCGACCTCCGTCGTCGGCGCCGTGGCCGTGTTCATCATGAAGGAATCGGCCAACCGGCCCATGCCGGGCTCCATGCCCAGCGTCGACACCGCCGAGGAAGCCCACGAACTGGTGGCCACCCAGGACGAGAACCCCCGGCTCGACGTCGACTCCCTGCCCTTCGCCACGGAGACGGCTGAAGCAGACGGCAGCACCAAGCAGTAAGCAGCAAGCAGTCGACAGCCGGCCCGCCGATCATTGAAGGCTCAACCAACCATGGGAGAATGGACGCATGAGTGAACTTGCTGCACCAGCCCCCCGGTGGCTGAGTCCCGATGAACGGCGGGCCTGGCTGGCCCTGTATGCCGTTGCCACGCGGCTTACCCCCACTCTGGATGCCGACCTGTTTCGCAGGGCGCGGATAACCCTCTTTGACTATCACGTGCTGGCGATGGCTTCCGAGGCTCCCGGCCGCGCACTGCCGATGAGCGAACTGGCGGCACGGTCCAACGCCTCCCTCTCCCGGCTGTCCCATGTGGTAAAAAAGCTGGAGAACCGGGGCTGGATGGAACGCTCCCCGTCTCCGGATGACGCCCGCGTGACCACCGCGGCGCTCACCGACGAAGGACTGGCCGCCCTCGAAGGGCTGGCTCCGGATCACGTCCGATCCGTGCGGGACCTGGTGTTCGACGGGCTTGATGCCCGCGACGTCGAGGACCTGGAACGGGTGGGGCGCAAAATTCTGGCCCGGATCGAGCCGGGCAACAGCATTCTGGAAAACGACCAGACATGACGTGGGGATTCCTGCCAGCGTAGGAAACACTTGAAAACCCACTTTCGTCCCAAGCGAGAGGCACTTTTCCATGCAGGCATCACGGATTTTGACAATTATTCTTGCCGGCGGAGCGGGCGGCAGGCTCGGCGCGCTCACCGAGCACCGGGCCAAGCCGGCCATGCCGGTGGCGGGATCCTACCGGCTCATCGACGTGCCGCTGTCCAACCTCCACAACAGCGGTTTCTCGGATGTCTGGATCGTGGAGCAGTACAAGCCCAAGTCCCTCAATGACCATCTCGTCAGCGGGCGTCCCTGGGACCTGGACCGAACCAACGGCGGCCTGCGGGTGCTTCCGCCCTACCAGGGCGGCGAGGGCGAGGGCTTCGCTGAAGGCAACGCAGACGCCCTGTACAAGCAGGCCGACTACATCCGCGAATACGATCCCGACCTGGTAATGGTGCTCAGCGCCGACCACCTGTACCGGCTGGACTACCGCGACGTAGTGGCCACGCATCAGGCGGCCAACGCCGCGCTCACGGTGGTGACCACGAAGATCCGGAACAATCCCTCGGACCACGGCGTGGTCGAAGCCGAGGGCGGCGCGGTGACCGGCTTCGAGTACAAGCCGAAGCGGCCGAAGACGGACCGAGTGGCCGCTGAAATTTTCCTCTACGACGCCGACGTCCTGCTCACTGCCATGGATGAGCTGGTGGAAAAGGAAGGCCGGCTCGACGACTACGGCGACCAGTTGATCCCGTACCTGGTGCAGACCGAAAAGGTTGCCGAGCACCGGCTCGAGGGCTACTGGCGGGACATGGGAACTCCGCGCAGCTACCACCAGGGCCACATGGACCTCATAGACGGCCGCGGCCTGGCCTTTGATGACCCGCAGTGGCCCATCCTCAGCGCAGCTCCCCGGCTGCTGCCCGGCTACGTCGGGGAGGGGGCCCGCGTTTCCGCCAGCCTGCTCGCCCCGGGCTCGCGCGTGGAAGGCGCCGTGCACCGCAGCGTGATCGGGCCGGGCACCGTCATCGAAGCGGGTGCCGAGGTTGATTCCTGCGTGATCCTCGGCGATGTGCGGATCAGCTCCGGAGCCCGGCTCCGGAACGCCATCGTGGATGCAGACGCGGTGATTGGCGGCGGCACGGAACTGGACGGGGCACAGCTGGATCCGGACGCCGGTGTGGTGGTCGTGGGCGCAGACGGCGCCGTCGACGCGCCGCCGTCGTCCTGACCGCCAGTGAGCTCAGGCACGTTAACCGGATAGGGTGTCCCGCTGGTTTGAATGAAAGCCGGGTTGCCCCTAGGATAGAGAGGCGTTAAGTTGCGCCTGTGTCCACCGGTCCCGCTTCCATGCGGTCGGACGGACATTTGCGCGGCCACCCGTATAAACCTAGAATTGAAGGCTGTCCCGGCAGATACTGCTTGGCTTCCTGAACTTCACCGTCTTCCCCGCGGCGAGGCACTTCGGCTGGATCTCACCCCGCCAGGTTCACCTCCGGAAAGTCGCAGTAATAACGGTGTCAAAACTGGTGGCGGGACGCTCTTTATGGCAGGTGCTTAGGCAAACGCCCTGTGTCTGTTTTTTGAGGACCGTCATATTTACTACAACTGGAGGAGAGAGATCATGGCAGCATACTGCCAGGTAACCGGAGCCATTCCCGGCTTTGGTCACAGCATTTCGCACTCGCACCGCCGCAACAAGCGCCGGTTCGACCCGAATATTCAGAAGAAGCGCTACTGGGTTCCGTCCCTGCGCCGCAACGTGACGCTGCAGGTTTCGGCCCGCGGGATCAAGACGATCGACGTGCGCGGTATCGACGCCGTCGTCACTGACCTTATCTCGAAGGGTGTGAAGCTCTAGTGGCTAAGGACAAGGACGTACGTCCGATCATCAAGCTGAAGTCGACCGCCGGCACCGGGTACACGTATGTGACCCGCAAGAACCGTCGTAACGACCCGGACCGCATGGTTCTGAAGAAGTACGACCCGAAGATCCGCCAGCACGTCGAATTCCGTGAGGAGCGCTAAACATGGCAAAGAAGTCAAAGATTGCCCGCAATGAGCAGCGTAAGGTCATTGTTGAGCGCTACGCTGCAAAGCGCCTCGAACTGAAGAAGACCCTGGTGGATCCGAACGCCACCGACGAAGCCCGCGAAGCTGCACGCCTCGGCCTGCAGAAGCTTCCGCGCAACGCCTCGCCGGTCCGCCTTCGCAACCGCGACCAGATCGACGGCCGCCCCCGCGGTACCCTCCAGAAGTTCGGTATCTCGCGCGTCCGTTTCCGCAACATGGCCCACGCAGGCGAACTGCCGGGCGTCAAGAAGTCCAGCTGGTAAGCATCGCTTAACTGAGCTGTGAAAAGGGCGGCAACCTTCGGGTTGCCGCCCTTTTTGCTGCCCGGCAACCGCCTGTTCGGGACGCGGCTCCGCTGGCTGCTGGGTCCGGGGACGGCGGACACCGGTTCCCACTCTCTGGGGCACCTGTTGCCTCCCGGGACCCCGTTTGCCCCGGGAGGCACCACGGGTTGGGAACCAGTGCGGCTCCGACGACGGCGGCGGTCCGGGGTGCGGCGGCGGGGGATCCGGCGGGGGATCCGGCGGGGAGGATGCGCGGGCGGGAATCCGCGCCGTTGCGGGGATTAAGCCTAAGAGGTCCGAAGGCGGAAATGGCACCGTTTTCTGGGCTGAGAGCGGAAAAAACCGCTAAAAACAGCGGATTTTGCCTGATTTTCGGTGTCGGGCTGGTAAGTTTTCCAACAGTGGCGGTTTCGCATCCGTGATCCGCTCGAGCTAACCCCTAGTCCAGGAGGACATAAATTGGCTATGAACCGCAGTGAGCTTGTTGCAGCAGTCGCAGAGAAGTCCGGCAACAGCCAGACCGCAGTGAACGGCGTTCTTGACGCTGTCTTCGACATCTTCGCAACCTCTGTTGCCAACGGTGAAAAGATCACCATCCCGGGCTGGCTTGCCGTTGAGCGCACCGACCGTGCCGCCCGCACCGGCCGCAACCCGCAGACCGGCGAAACCATTCAGATCCCCGCAGGCCACAGCGTCAAGCTGACCGCGGGCTCCAAGCTGAAGGCTGCCGTCTCCACCAAGAAGTAATCTCCTCGAACGAGGCAAGGGCCGGCGCCGAAAGGCGCCGGTCTTTTTTGTGCAATTAGCCCAAATTTCTACCGTGGGTAGAGAATAGGTACCGTGCCTAAAACTGCCAACACCGCTACCGACGCCGGCCGGACGGGAAGCGACTCCCGCCCCGTCCCCGGCGGATCACCGGCTGACCCGGCCCTCCGGAACGGCTGGCTGATCGCCGCCGTCGCCGTCATGCTCACGGCCCTCACCGGAGCCCTGATCTTCTCCGGTGCCGCCGCCGCCCAGCAGCTTTCCGACCCCGGCGCCCTTACCCGGTGGGCGCTGCCCGTTGCAAAGGCCCTCCACAACGGAGCCATGGCCGCGGTAATCGGGTCCCTCGTCTTCTCGGTGGCCATCCTCCCCAAATCCCTGAAGCTGAAGCGGGGCCGCAGGGTCGAGGCCGGTGAACCCGAACATCCGGCCTTCTCCCGGGCCCTTGCCCTCGCCGGCGCGGCATCAGCGGTCTGGACCCTGTCCGCCGTCGCCGTGCTGCTCTTCACCTACTCGGATGTGTCCGGGCTGCCGCTGAGCTCAGATCCGAGCTACACGCAGGGGCTGGGCGCCTTCGTCACCGATTTCTCCGCCGGACGCGCCTGGCTGGCCGTGAGCATTATCGCCGCAGTGGTGACCACCCTGGCCTTCGGAATCCGCTCCCTGAACACCCTGGCCGCGACCACTGTGCTGGCCGCCGGAGCCATTGTCCCCATCGCCCTGGTGGGCCACTCCGCCGGCGGCGACGACCACAGTGCCGCCGTCAACTCGATCGGCCTGCACCTGGCGGGCGTCTGCCTGTGGATCGGCGGACTCATCGTCCTGGCCGTGGTGTCCCGCCAGCTGGGCCCCATCACGGGCCTGGTGCTGCGGCGCTATTCCGCACTGGCCGGCTTCGCCTTCGCACTGGTGTTCCTGTCCGGCGTCGTCAACGCTTCCCTGCGGATCACCTCCTTCGCCCAGCTGAACTCCGACTGGGGCACGCTGGTGATCTTCAAGGCGTCCGCGACCCTGCTCCTCGGCGTCATCGGTTTCCTGCACCGCCGCTGGATCATTCCGCAGCTGCCGGCCAAGGTGCCGGGCTCGGCGGCCGGCTCCAGCGAGCAGGGCGGTCCCCGGCAGAAGAGCGCCAACCGCATCCTCTGGCAGCTCATCGCCGTCGAACTGCTGATCATGGGCGCCGTCTCCGGCGTGGCCGTGGCGCTGGGCCGCACCGCCACCCCCCGGCCCGAGGAGCTGCCGCCCGACGCCTCGCCCGCGCGCATCCTGACGGGCTACGACCTGCCGCCGGAGCTGACCCTCGAGCGCTACCTCACGGAATGGCGGTTCGACTGGCTCTGGGTGGCCATCGTGGCCGTCCTCGCCATCACCTACCTCCGCGGCGTGGTCAAGGTCCGCCGCCGCGGAGACAAATGGTCACTGGTCCGGACCCTGTGCTGGCTGGCGGGACTGGCCCTGCTGACCTACGTCACCTCGGGCGCACCTGCGGTGTACGGCATGGTCCTCTTCAGCACCCACATGCTCGGCCACATGACCCTGACCATGGTGGTTCCCCTGTTCCTGGTCCTCGGCGCACCGGTGACGCTGGCGCTGAAGGCCCTGACGCCGCGCGGCGACGGCACCCGCGGCATCCGGGAATGGATCCTGGTGGGCGTGCACTCGTGGTTCTCGAAGCTGGTCACCCACCCGATCTTCGCCGCGGTCAACTTCGCCGGATCCATCGTGGTGTTCTACTACTCGGAACTGTTCGGCTTTGCCCTGCGCCAGCACGTGGGCCACGAGCTGATGATCGTGCACTTCCTGCTGACCGGCTACATCTTCGTCCTGACGATGATCGGCATCGACCCGCTGCCGTACCGGGCACCGTATCCGCTGCGCCTGGTGATCCTGCTCGCCACCATGGCGTTCCACGCATTCTTCGGGGTGGCAGTGATGGGCGGCACCTCGCTGATCCAGGCGTCCTACTTCGGAAACATGGGCCGGGAGTGGGGGCTCTCCGCCCTCGCCGACCAGCAGCTGGGCGGATCCATCATGTGGGGGGTCGGCGAAATTCCCACCGTAATGGTGGCCATTGGCGTGGCGCTGCAGTGGTCACGGACCGACGCCCGCGAAACACGGCGCAAGGACCGGGCCGCCGAGCGGAATAATGAGGCCGAGCTGGCCGCTTACAACAACATGTTCGCCAATCTGGCCAAGCGGGATGCCAGCAGCCCTGAAGGAGATCGTTAATGACTGAAACCGTGCGCGCCGGGTACCGGGTGCGGGCCTCCGAACTGGAGGGCCGCAACTGGCTCAACACCGGCGGCCGCCAGCTGGGCCTCGAAGACCTGCGCGGCAAGATTGTGCTCCTGGATTTCTGGACCTTCTGCTGCATCAACTGCCTGCATGTCCTGGATGAGCTGCGCCCGCTGGAAGAGAAATACTCCGACGTGCTGGTCACGGTGGGCGTGCATTCGCCCAAGTTTGAGCATGAGGCGGATCCCGTGGCCCTGGCCGCGGCCGTGGAGCGCTACGAAATTCACCATCCCGTCCTGGATGACCCGGAACTGACCACCTGGCAGGCCTACGCCGCCCGCGCCTGGCCGACCCTGGTGGTCCTGGACCCCGAGGGCTACATCGTGGCCAACCTCTCCGGCGAAGGCCATGCCGCCGGCCTGGACTCGCTGATCAGCGAACTCGTGGCCGAGCACGAAGCCAAGGGCACGCTGCACCGCGGCGACGGCCCGTATGTTCCGGCCGAGCCCACCGCCGGCAACCTGCGCTTCCCGGGCAAGGCCGTTGCGCTGCCCGAGGGCACCTTCCTGGTCGCCGATACCGGGCACCACCGCCTGGTGGAGCTCGAGGCCGACCTCGCCACTGTGCGCCGCGTCATCGGCGAGGGCAGCAAGGGCTGGCGGGACGGCAGCGCCGGCACCGCCCGCTTCAACGAACCGCAGGGCGTGGCAGTGCTTCCCGCCGCGGTCGCCGAAGCGGCGGGGTACGACGTCGTCGTGGCGGACACCGTCAACCACCGCCTGCGCGGAGTGGCCCTGGCCTCCGGAACCGTGACCACGGTTGCCGGAAACGGTGTTCAGCGGCTCCTGGACGCCGGAAACCAGACCAAGCGGGTTCCCGGGGAGGACCACCCCTCGGAATCCCGCACAGCGGACGCCAGCGGCTTCGGGCCCTCCCTGACGGAAGCCAGCCTCGGCACCGATCCCCTGAACGTCTCGCTCTCCTCGCCGTGGGACCTCACCTGGTCCCGAACCCTGGGACGCCTCGTGGTGGCCATGGCCGGCACCCACCAGATCTTCACCTTCGACCCGCTCACCGGTGCGGTGGACATCCTGGCCGGCACCGGACTGGAAGGCCTGCTGGACGGCCCCGGCGACCGCGCCTGGTTTGCGCAGTCCTCCGGGCTGGCCGAGGACGCCGCCGGCAGCATCTGGGTAGCCGATTCGGAGACCTCGGCACTGCGCCGGCTCTCCTTCACCGCGGACGACGGCGGGACGGCGGTGTCGGTGGACACCGCCGTCGGCGCCGGGCTGTTCGACTTCGGTTTCCGGGACGGCGCGGCCGGCGAGGCGCGGCTGCAGCACCCGCTGGGCGTGGCGGTGCTGCCGGACGGCTCCGTGGCGGTCGCCGATACGTACAACGGGGCGGTCCGCCGCTACGATCCGGTCACCAACACGGTGTCCACCCTGGCCCGCGGACTCTCCGAGCCCTCCGACGTCCTGGTCGACACCACCACCGCCGGTGAGCCGCTGCTGATCGTTGTGGAGGCCAACAAGCACGAACTGATCCGGCTGCCCATCCCCAAGGAGGCGCAGTCGGTGGATGAAGGCGCCCGGCAGACGCAGCGCCCGGCCAGCCCGATGGCCGCGGGCCCGGTGGGCCTGTCCGTGCGGTTCGCCGCACCCAAGGGGCAGAAGCTCGACGACCGCTGGGGTGACCCGACCCAGTTGAAGATCTCATCCTCCCCGGAGGAGCTGCTGGTCTCCGGCGGGGGCACCTCCACCGGCCTGACCCGGAAGCTGGTGCTGTCGGACTCCGTCGGCGGCGGCGTCCTGCACATCACCGCCCGCGCGGCTGCCTGCGACGGCGAACCCGGCGGCGAGATCCCGGACCACGCTGCCTGCCACCTGTACCAGCAGGACTGGGGCATTCCGGTGACGATCGACGCCGGCGGCGACACCGCGCTGACACTGGACCTGCGCGGCCTGGACTAGCCGCGGTTACCTCGCGGGGGAGGGGAGCGGCGTCAGTCGATGAGGGGCGTGACGGAAACTTCGTCGCTGCCGATCGCTAGCTTCGCGGCAAAGCTGAAGTCCTTCTCCACTTCGAGCGGACTCTGGGCGCCGCTGAACAGGTCGGTCTGCGTGGTGCTGAGTCGGGCCTTGCCGTTGAGCGGGGAGAGCACCCAGTTGCCGGAGACGGAACGGATCTTCACCTCGGGGTACTCGGTGATCTTCCAGACGATCGGCAGCTCCACGCGGTCAGTGAAGTGGAAGAACGGGCAGCCCGGGGGAGCGAGGCGGTCCTGGGCAGCGGTGCAGCCGGCCAGGAAGGCACGGACGTCCGCATCGACTTCGTCTTTCAGGGTTTGGGTGGCCTCGGTGGTCAGCACCAGGTCCAAGGTGTCCCGCGGCGAGGCGAGGAGCCCGGATTCCGCCGGCGCGGCAAAGTACTTCGAGGTGTATGAGACCTCCACCCGGACGGGATAAAACGCCGCGAAGGTGGTGGTGTCCTCCGGCAGGGCAACCTGCACGCCGTTCACGGAAGCGCTCTGCTGGCTGGCTGCCGTCACCGTCAAGGTCGGCAGCGCCGCGGGGGCGAAAGACCAGCGGTCGAAGAACAGCCACGCCCTGTCCGTCCGCTCGAGGCGGTACGTGCTCGTGCCCTCTTCCCCGCCGAGGGAATACCGAACCTCAAGGTCCACCCGGTCTTCTCCGGCGTTCCGCGGTTCGGCGATGTCCAGCACCTCAAGGTCGGCGGTGGAGGCCTTCAGGGCGTCGCCGTCCAGCAGTGCCGCGTTCGCGTCCGGCACCCTGGCGGCGAGGAGGCCCAGGGCGCGTTCGCCGTCGCCCTCCTGCAGGGCGGTGAAGTAGCTGTTGACCTGGTGTTCGGGTCCGTAGGCTTTGGTGTTGACGAAATAGATCACCACCACCGCGGCGGCGACGGTGAGCATGAGCGCGAGCAGCCAGGTGGCTACTGCTTTGATGACCGATGTTGTTCCCTGCACTGCTCAAACGATACCGGCTGGATCCCTGGAAGCCCGGACCGGCAGTTCGACGGCCGGGCTTCCGCGGCGCGGGTCCTAGGGCTCGACGCCGCTGCCAACGGTGTCGTTTTCATGTGCTGCGGCGATTTCCTCGGCCCGGGCGGCGTTGGCTTCCTCGGTGAGTTCGGCACCCGCAGCCGCGTCGCGGGTGAGGTTGTCGCCGGTCTCCGGATCGAAGAGGTGCACCTTGCGGGTGTCCAGCCACAGCTCGGCGTCCCGTCCGCCACGGATCCGGGACGCAGCGTCCAGGGTGACCACGATCTGCGGGCGCAGTTCGTCGGCGTCCATGTCGCGGGCCAGGTTGTCCAGCAGCTCCTTGACCTCGGGGTCCGGATGGAAGGGAATGTAGCCGTACTGCTCGTTGCCCAGCCATTCGGTGTGGCTGATCGGCGCGGTGAACACGGAGCCGTGCGGGCGTTTGGCCTCATCGACGAATTTGGCGTCCTCGAAGAATTCCGGCCGCAGCCCCACGAGAACGATGTTCTTCCCCGCTGCCTTGTCCGCCTTGTCCTGCGGAATCGTCAGATCGCCGACAGCCGTCCGCAGGACGTTTCCCTCCACCGTTGCCGGCAGGAAATTCATGGACGGTGAGCCAATGAAGCCGGCCACGAAGAGGTTGATGGGCTGCTCATAGAGTTCGCGGGGCGAGGCCACCTGCTGCAGGATGCCCTTCTTCAGGACCGCCACCCGGTCGCCGAGGGTCATGGCCTCCGTCTGGTCGTGGGTGACGTAAACGCTGGTGGTGCCGAGCCGGCGCTGCATCTGTGCGATCTCCGAACGCATCTGGCCGCGCAGCTTGGCGTCCAGGTTGGAGAGCGGTTCGTCGAAGAGGAAGGCATCGGCCTGCCGCACGATGGCCCGGCCCATGGCCACCCGCTGGCGCTGGCCGCCCGAGAGGTTGGCCGGCTTGCGGTCCAGGTGATCGGTCAGTTCCAGGGTGGAAGCGGCGTCCGTGACGAGCTTGCGCACCTGCTCGTCGGTGTACTTGCCCTTGTTCAGGCGCAGCGGGAACGCAATGTTCTCGAACACGGTCAGGTGCGGATACAGGGCGTAGTTCTGGAACACCATCGCCAGGTTCCGGTCGCGGGGTGCCTTGTCGTTGACGCGCTCACCGTTGATCAGGAGGTCACCGGAAGTGATGTCCTCCAATCCCACGATCATGCGCAGCAGGGTGGACTTTCCGCAGCCCGACGGGCCCACGAGGATGATGAACTCGCCGTCGGCAATGTCCAGGCTGACATCGTTGACGGCCGGAAAACCGTCTCCGTACTTCTTGACGAGGTTCTTGAGGGTGATCGATGCCATGAGAACAAATCCTTTTCTTCGACCGGACGTGCGGGGACTAGCCCTTGACGGCGCCCTGGGTTAGACCCGAGACGATCTGGCGCTGGAACGCCAGCACCAGCACTACAACGGGAATGGTGACAATGATTGCGGCCGCCGAGATGGCGCCCGTCGGTTCTTCGAACTGGGAGGCGCCGGTGAAGAACGCCAGGGCTGCCGGCACCGGCCGGGCCGCGTCGGTGGAGGTGAGTGAGATGCCGTAGACGAAGTCGTTCCAGGCGATGAAGAAGGCAATGATCGCCGTGGTGAACACGCCAGGGGCGGCCAGCGGCACGATGGCCTTTCGGAACGCCTGCCAGGTTGTGGCGCCGTCGACCTGTGCGGCCTGTTCCAGCTCCCACGGAATCTGCCGGAAGAAGGCGGCCAGGGTCCAGATCGAGATCGGCAGCGTCAGCGACAGGTAGGGGATGATGAGGCCTGCCCAGGTGTCGTACAGGCCGATGTTGCGCCACAGGTTGAACAGCGGGGTCACGATGGAAATCACCGGGAAAATCGAAACTCCGAGGGCCGTGGTCAGCACCAGCCGCTTCCCCGGGAAATCCAGCCTGGCGATGCCGTAGGCGCACAGCGTTGCCAGGACCACCGCGATGAAGGTGGCGATCAGCGAGATGCCGATCGAGTTGCGCAGTGCGGAGAGGAACAGCGTCTGCGCGTCACCGACCAGGATCTGCTCGTAGTTCGTGAACGACCAGGTGTTGGGGAGGAAGGTGCCTGAGGTCAGATCGCTGGGAATCTTGAAGGACGTGGCGAAAATCGAGGCCACCGGAAACAGGGCGTAGACGATGACGAAGACCGAGATGACGGTCCAGACGATTCTGCGCCTGGCGGGTGAGGCTTTCATTAGTTACCCCCTCGTGCACCGGTGAGGTCCACCTTGAATAGTTTGATGGCGATGAAGCAGATGATAATCACGCACACGAACAGCAGAACCGAAACGGCCGAGCCCATGCCAATCTCCAGCCGTGTGATCGAGGTCCGGTAGGCCAGCAGCGACAGCACCTCGGTTCCGTACGCGCCGCCGGTCATGATGTAGACGTTGTCGAAGATTCGGAAGGCATCCAGGGCGCGGAACAGGACGGCCACCATGATGGCGGCTTTCATGTTGGGGATGATCACGCGCTGCATCCGCTGCCACCAGGTGGCACCGTCCACTTCGGCGGCCTCGGTAAGCTCGCCGGGAACCTGGGCCAACCCGGCCAGGAGCAGGAGGGAGATGAACGGCGTCGTTTTCCAGATCTCCGACGCCATGATGACGAACAGTGCTGTCCAGGTGTCGGCGAACCAGTTCAGGTCGGTGCTGATTCCCGGCACCCAGCTGAACCAGTGATTGATGTAGCCGGAGTTGATGTCGAAGGCGTAGAACCAGGCGAAAGCCGACACCACGGTGATGATGCCGTACGGAACCAGGATTGCCGTGCGCAGCCAGCCGCGGACGGTTTTCAGGGCGCTGTTCATGACCAGGGCCAGGGCGAAACCGAGGATCAGCTCCACCACGACGGTGACCACGGTGATGAGCAGCGTGACCCCCAGATCGCGCCAGAACAGTCCGTCGGTCAGGATGACGCCGTAATTGCCGAGTCCGATGAATTCCCGGTCGGCGGGCGCGGTCAGCCGGTAACTGAACAAGGATTCCCAGAGCGCCAGCAGGATCGGATAGGCGGTGACGGCCAGCATGATGATGAACGCCGGTCCGGCCAGCAGGAAGCCAAGGCGGCGCTCGGCCCGGGCGCGGTCGCTGAGCCTGGCCTTGGCCGGTGCCTTGGCCCGCGCCGCGGCACCCGGAACGGCTGCTTCTACGGAGGTGCTCACAGCAGTTTCTCCCCTCTTAGGACGTCAACTATGAATTCCTGGCTGGTGGCCGGCGTGGTGTCCGGGTCGACATCGCTCGGAGGGGTCCACGTCTGCTGGATTCCGGTGGAAATCTCGTTGTAGTACGGCGTCTGCGGCCGAGGCTTGGACAACTCCAGCGATTCCCGGATGGTTCCGGCCATGGGGAAGGTCGAGACGGCTTCCGGATCGTTGTACGCCTCGGTGTTCGACGGCGGGTTGCCGTTGGTGGCGAAGTAGTAGGCCTGGTTTTCCGGGCTGACGATGCACTCGATTGCTTGGTAGGCCAAATCCGGATTCTCGCTCTTTGAGCCCACTCCCAGGTTGATGCCGCCCAGCGGGGGCGCTGTGTCCTCCCCGGCGTTGACCTGCGGGTACAGGGCCCACCCAATGTCATCAATGAGCGATTGGGGCAGGGTTCCGGCCTCGACGGCAGCGTTTGTGGCCGGCCAGACGAAGGGATAGTTCACCATGAAGGAGCCCTCGTCGCCTTGGAACTGGATCATTGAGGTGTTTTCGGTCTGGGTGGGAAGACCGGGTCCGCCCAATCCGTCCTTGCCGATGGTGGACACGATCTCCGCGGCGGCTTTGCCGGCGTCGGTATCGACGCCGAGCTGCAGCTCGTCCGCCGGCGCATCGGGGTTCTCCACGATCTGTCCGCCTGCCGATTCAATGAGCGCGTTCACCCACACCGTCATTGACTCGGCCCGGGCTCCCTGGACGCCCAGGAACTTTCCCTGGTCCTGCGCCGCCTGCATGATTTGGTCCCAGGTGACCGGCTGGCTCATGTCGAGTCCGGCAGCCGCGGCGACGGACTTCCGGTACCAGAGGATCTGCGTGTTGGCCCAGAACGGCACCGCGACGATTTCGTCCTTCCACGTGGCACCGGCCAGCGCGCCCTCCACGACATTCTGGGTGGTGCGCTCGACGACGTCCTCCGGAACCGGGGCCAGATAACCGGGTTCGGCGTACTCGGGGACGTTCGGCGGGTCCAGGCTCATGATGTCCATGGTCTTGTCGCCGGCAGCCAGGCGCCGGGCCAGCTGTTCACGCTGGGAGGCGGCGTCATTGGGAAGCAACGATGTTTCGATGGTGTAGGCGCCGCCGGAAGCGTCGCTGCACCGGGATGCCAGTTCGGCCTGGCCGCCGTCGTCCGGGTTGATGTACCAGGTAAGGGTGGGAGCACCTTCGCTGGAGCTGCAGCCACTCAGCAACGTTGCTCCAACGGCGAGGGCAAACCCCGCAGCTGCATGTTTCCTCATACGGGATGGGCCGTAGTATCTTGCATCCGTTGGCATCGGTGTTGTGCCTCCACCTCGTCGTAGGCGCAGAGTCCGAAAACTCCGCGGCGGCTGCCACCCTAAGCAGCCTTTCGAAAGACACTATGCCCTGACCGTGTTTTTCGCCACTGTCCCATCGGCGCGGGAAGGTGGTTTGCTCAGGTCAGGAGTGCAGCGATCGCCACGAGGACCGGCAGGGAGATGATGGTGGTCAACAGTACGGTGTCCTTGGCAACGAGCACGCCCTCCTCGTACCGGGTTGCAGCAACAAATACGTTCTGTGCGGTGGGCAGGGCTGCGGTGACGACGACGGCGAACAGCAGGTGCCCCTCCATCCCGAGGACGAACCGGGCCAGCAGGTAGGCCAGGGCCGGTTGCAGCACCAGTTTGAAGGCCGACGCCAGTACGACGTCGATCCGCCGGCCGCCGTCGCGGTGCAGCGGCCGGGAACCGACCAGGGAGATGCCGAACGCCAGCAGCATCGCCGGTACCGCTGCTCCGCCGATCAGCGTGACCGGTTCCAGGATGATCACGGGCAGTTGAAGTCCGGTGGCAGCCAGGATCAACCCGATCAGGGTGCCGATGATGATGGGGTTGCGGCCAATCTGGGCCAGGAATGACAGCACCGAGGTCCGCCGGCCGCTGGTGCTTGAATCCATGAGCATCAGGAACACCGGTGTGAAAAATGCCAGCTGGAAGATGAGGACCGGCGCGATGTAGGCGGCGTCTCCGAGCACGTACACGGCGATCGGCAGGCCGAGGTTCGCGGCATTGACCACCGACGAGGACATCGCCGATATGAGGGCCTCCGGGAACGGCCGGCGCAGCCACCAGCGGGTGCACAGCAGGAAGAGGAGCGCTGTCAGGAGGGCGCTGACCGCTGCGACCAGGAGCGGCAGGGAGAAAACGGTGTGCAGGTCGGCGTCGCTCAGCGTCACCAGCAGCAGCGCAGGCGAAGCCACAAAAAACGTCAGCCGGCTCAGCACGGTTTGGGCGTTGCCGCCCAGCACGCCCAGCCTGCCAATCACATAACCGGCCAGGATGATGATCCAGACAACCGTAAACCCGGTGAGTACCCCCAGCACCGGGAACTACGAAACGGGGATGGTGGCGGAGACCCGGCGGATCTCGGACGGAAACATCATGGAGTGGGTAACTAAGCGGCTCATCGCGGCCCAGTATACGGGTGGCAGCGGAGCACGCAGAAACACGACGGCCCCCGGAATCTCGAGGATTCCGGGGGCCGTCAGGTGGAGCGGGCGACGGGAATCGAACCCGCGTATCAAGCTTGGGAAGCTAGCGCTCTACCATTGAGCTACGCCCGCAGAGCCGGAGTACTCCGGCACAGGCAACCACTTTACATGTAACCGCGGCCTCACGGAATTTGGGCGTTAGGGTGCGTCGGCCGGCCCGTCATCCAGCCCGTCGGCTCCGGCATTCCGGGCGCCTTGGCGTGCGCGCTCCACCAGATCCCGCCACCTTCCCTGCACACAGCTCTCGGGCAGGGTGGCCGTGAAATGGCCCACTTGGATGTCATAAACGAACCGGTCCGGGCCGGCGGGCTGTCCCGGCGGCGGATTCTGCAACAGCGGCAGCCACTCCTGCTCCGCTTCCTCGGCGCTGACCTGAATGCTCCAGACCCGGGTGAGGCCCGCGAAACCGCCGGTGCGGACCACAACTATCTTCACGGCCGCACTCCCACGGCTTCCCAGGCGTCGGCGACGGCGCCGTATTCAGGCCCGGACGTTCCGTAGCGCTTCTCGGTGGCAAGCAGCGTCCCGGCCGCGAAGAGGGAGAAGGTGCAGTCCACGGGAAGGGTCTGCTCGGTGATTGTGTCGTACCAGATCTGCCCGGCGCGTTCCCAGGCATAGCTGCCCATGGCGACGGCGGCCAAATAGAAGGCATGGTTGGGGATCCCCGAGTTGATGTGAACGCCGCCGTTGTCCGCTGTCGTGGAAACATAACCGGCCATGGTGGCGGGCTGCGGGTCCCGGCCCAGGACGTCGTCGTCGTAGGCCGTGCCGGGAGCCTTCAGGGAACGCAGGGCGGCGCCCGAGACCTGCGCCGTGAACAAGCCGGCGCCCACCAGCCAGGCGGCGTCCCCCGCTTCCTGGCGGAGGAGCTTTTGTTCGACGAGAACGCCGAACACATCGGAGACCGACTCGTTCAGCGCCCCGGCCTGGTCCTGGTATTCGAAGCGGGAGGTGTACTGGATGAGGCCGTGCGCCAGCTCGTGGCCGATCACCGTCAGCGACTTGGTGAATCGTTCAAAGACCTCGCCGTCGCCGTCCCCGCAGACCATCCGCTCGCCGTCCCAGAACGCATTGTCGTAGTCGCGGCCGTAATGGACGGTGGCGGCCAGCACCCCGCCGGCGCCGTCGACCGAGGACCTGCCGTACACGTCGCTGAAGAGGGCGTGGGTGGCTCCGAGTCCCTCGTACGCTTCGTCGACCGAGCCGTCACCGGAGGGCCCGCTGCCCTCCGCCCGGACCAGGGCGCCGGGCAGGGTTTCCGTGCCGCCGGCGTCGGACACCTCCCGCCGCAGCGATGGAACGACGGCGGTGCCCGGGTGCGGCGCCGGAACCTGCCGGGCCTGCGCGCGGGCCTGCTGCACGGGAGGCAGCTCGGCCAGCGCCCGCCGCGCCGCCTCCGCGGCCCGGCTGAAGCTGCCGTCCTGCTGCTCGGCGATGCGGGCCAGAAGGTAAGGGGGAACGATCGAACAGATCATGGGAGTCCTCCAAGAATCGGTCTCGAGCCGGGAGCAGGAACTGCGCCCGGAGCCTCAGCCTAGAGGCCCCCTCCGACATGGCAAGGCCGGGAGGCCGACCGTCCTACTGTGCCTGCGGGTTTCCTTCTGCTCCGTCGGGGGCGGAGCCGGGTGCCCGGTTGGCTGCCGCCTGGTCGTAAGCGGCAACAATGGCCGCCACGCCCTCCGGACCCAGTTCAAGGCCCATGTCGCTGCCGGGGTTGATGGCCAGGCCGTAACCCTGCGCGATGCTGCGCAGCGTGGCTTCGCCGCCGGCCTTGACCATGACCGGGGCCTGTTCGCGGATCTGCTCGGGCACGCGCCCGGCTGTGGTGAAGGTGGCAGCCACGGCCGAGTCACCTTCCGGAGACTTCAGGACGAGGGCCTGGAAGGAGGAGGGATCCTGGTCGTCCTGAAGCCGGCCGACGCTGAGCAGCTCCGACTCGCAGATGCGCGCCACCAGTTCCTGGCTGCTGATCCGCCCCTCCTTCCCGGCAACAATCGCTTCCTCAAGGGCGGCCGCGCCCTCGGGATCGGAATACTGTGCCTGGCCCGGCACGGAAGTGTCCTGTCCGGCGCCGTCGGTGTTGTCAGTGTTCTCCGCCATGGGTCTCTCCTCAGAAGTTGTTAAAACCAGAATGCTCAGCGGCAAGTTTGGCACAGCAGCAGGGGGGTGTTTCAAGCGGGGGCAGGCTTCGAGCGCGGCGGGGGAGCGGGCCGCGGACCGTGAAGCTACCGTGGGAGCTGTCCGGACCGATCAGCGAAAAACGGAGCACCGATGAGTGTCAGCAGGAATACCCGCAGCCTGGAACCGGGCATCGAACGGGACTTCACCGACAAGATGAGTTACGGAAGCTACTTGGCCCTTGATCAGCTGCTGGGGGCCCAGCATCCGGTCAGCAGCCCGGAGCACCACGACGAAATGCTCTTCATCATCCAGCACCAGACCTCCGAGCTGTGGCTGAAGCTGGTCCTGCACGAGCTGCGGTCGGTGCGTTCCAAGCTGGCAGGCGACGATCTGCGCGGGGCAATGAAGGGCATCGCCCGCATCAAGCACATCCAGCGCTCGCTGACGGAACAATGGTCGGTGCTGGCCACGCTGACGCCGTCGGAGTACGCGGAATTCCGCGGGGACCTGGGAGCCTCGAGCGGTTTCCAGTCCCATCAGTACCGGGCGGTGGAATTCCTGCTCGGCAACAAGAACGCGGCCATGGTGAACGTCTTTGCGTCGGACCCGGCGGCCGTTGAGCTGCTCACCGGGCTGCTGGACAAGACCAGCATCTACGACGAGTTCATCTTCTTCCTGCACCGCCGCGGCTACGACGTTCCGGAAGAACTGCTGACCCGCGACTTCAGCCAGGCGCACGTGGCCAACGAGGCCCTGATGCGTGTTTACCAACACGTTTACGAGAACGCCGCGGAGCACTGGGACGTTTATGAAGCCTGCGAGGAGCTGGTGGATCTGGAAGACAACTTCCAGCTGTGGCGCTTCCGGCACCTGAAGACGGTGGAGCGCACCATCGGATTCAAGCGGGGAACCGGTGGTTCCTCCGGTGCTTCCTTCCTGCAGCGGGCACTGGAACTGACGTTCTTCCCCGAGCTGTACGCCGTCCGGACGGAGATCGGCCGGTAGCCGGCCCGGCGGGACTCCGGCGGGAGTGCCGGCGCCGATGCGCTATTTTTAGAAGGTGCTGATTTCTGACCGCGACATCCGAACCGAAATTGCCGACAAGCGGATTGTTCTCGATCCCTACGAACCCGGAATGGTCCAGCCGTCCAGTGTGGACGTGCGCATTGACCGGTTCTTCCGGCTCTTCGACAACCACAAGTACGCGCACATCGACCCCTCCCTGGACCAGCCGGACCTGACCCGCCTGGTGGAGGTTGACCCGGACGAGCCGTTCATCCTGCATCCGGGAGAGTTCGTGCTCGGCTCCACCTACGAGACCGTCACGCTCCCCGACGACATCGCCGCGCGGCTTGAGGGCAAGTCCTCGCTGGGCCGGCTCGGCCTGCTCACGCACTCCACCGCGGGTTTCATCGACCCCGGCTTCTCCGGCCATGTCACCTTGGAGCTGTCGAACATGGCGACGCTGCCGATCAAGCTCTGGCCCGGATCCAAGATCGGCCAGCTGTGCTTCTTCCGGCTGACCTCGCCGGCGGAATTCGCCTACGGCTCCGGCCAGTACGGCAACCGCTACCAGGGACAGCGCGGTCCGACGGCGTCGCTCAGCCACCTGAACTTCCACCGCACTACGGTCTAGGCCCGGTTCCTTCGACCGGCCCACCGGGCGGTCCCGGCCCCCGGTCGGCCCGCTAGACCTCCGGAACCACCGCACGCGGTGTCTTGCCGGGGGAGCGGACCGGCAGCAGGACCAGCAGGCCCAGGAGCAGCACCAGCAGGATGCCCAGGATGCCGTACCGCTGGGCGCCGAAGATGCTGATGAACGCCGCGAACAGGGCCGGTGCCAGGAAGCTCACGGCCCGGCCGGTCGTGGCATAGAGCCCAAACAGTTCGGCTTCCTCGCCCTCCGGGGCCAGCCGGGCCAGGAACGCGCGGGACGCTGACTGCGCCGGACCCACGAACAGGCAGAGCAGCAGGCCGAAGATCCAGAACGTGGTGTCGCCGGACCACTGCAGTCCCAGCAGGCTCACATCTTCGGCCCCGAACAGGCCAATCACTCCGCCGGAGATGAGCAGGCCGACCAGGGAGAAGACAATGACGTTCTTCGGTCCGGCGCGGTCGTCCAGGAAGCCGCCGGCTATGGCGCCCACCGCGGCCACGACGTTGCCGAAGATCGCAAAGATGATCACCTGGGACAGCTCCCAGCCGAAGGTCCCGGAGGCAATCACGCCGCCGAAGGTGAAGACCGCGGCCAGGCCGTCGCGGAACACCGCGCTGGCCAGCAGGAACCAGACGGTGTGCGGGCTGGTCTTGAAAATGGCCTTGATGCGGCGGAACAGCAGGCCGTAGGACGCAAAGAAACCAATTCCGGCAGCCCGTTCCCGCCGGGGAACCTCCGGCACCGCAAACAGCACGGGCAGCGCAAACACTGCCAGCCATACGGCGGCGAAGACGGCCACGGCGCGGATGTTCAGCCCGTCCTCGGTCGTGACGCCAAACCATCCGACGTCGGGGTTGATGAAGCCCACAAGCACTGCGGCCAGGGCGGCGATCCCGCCAACGTATCCCATGCCCCAGCCGAAGCCGCTGACCCTGCCCACATTGGCCGGGGTGGAGATCTGCGACAGCATCGCGTTGTAATTCACGCTCGCGAACTCGTTGAAGACGTTGCCCAGGGCGATGAGCGCCACGCCCAGCAGCAGGAATTCCGGGCGCGGATAGACGAAGAAGCACAGCGCGGTCACCAGGCACACCAGCGCCGTGTTCACGCCCAGCCAGGTCTTGCGCCGGCCGCCGGCATCCGAGCGCTGCCCGACGACGGGCGCCAGCACGGCCACTGCAAGCCCGGCCAGAGCGACGCCGTAGCCGAGGACCGAGGAAGCGTGAGCCTCTCCGCCGAAGCTCTCCGAGGTCAGATACACGGTGAAGACGAAGGTGGTCATCACCGCGTTGAACGCCGCTGATCCCCAGTCCCAGGCCGCCCAGGCGAGGATCTGCCGTTTCCGGACCACCGCCGGCGCGCCGGCGGAGGAGGTGCTGGGTGCTTGTGTGTTGGAGACCATAGCCAGATGCTATCGGTGCCCGCGGTTCCGCCGGGCCACAAACGAAGCACCGGCATGTCCCGCGCCGGGTAGCGCCGGGTACCCCAAATGCAACTTAGGTGTATGCCATGGGTAGAATAGATATACGCCCTCTGACCACCATCTTGATAACTACAGCTGTAGCTGCGGCTGGAAGACTGTCAAAAAAGCTCGGGAGATCTTGTGCTAGTTGTGCTCACCGTTTTGTTTACGGTGGCATTGGTGGCGCCCTTAATGTTCCGCAGGATCGGCCGTTCGGCGTTCTATGTCCTGGCCGCCGTCCCCGCCGCAGCCTTTGTCTGGCTGCTGGTCACGTTTCCCCGGTACACAGGTGCCGACCAGACGCTGGCCTCGGGCGCTCCCAACGCCCCGCCGTCGCTCGTCATCCCCTGGATTCCCGATCTCCGCGTGGAGCTGGCCTTCCGGATGGACACCCTGGCCGCGGTCCTTTCCATCCTCATCCTGGGCGTCGGCTCGCTGGTCCTCTTCTACTGCGCCCGCTATTTCCGCCCGGGCGACGCGCAGATGGGCGCCTTCGGCTCCCAGCTGCTGGCCTTTGCCGCGGCAATGTTCGGCCTGGTCACAGCCGATGACCTGATCCTGCTGTTCGTTTTCTGGGAACTGACCACGGTCTTGTCCTACCTGCTGATCGGCTACTCCGCGCACCGCCTGTCCGCACGCCGGGCGGCGCTGCAGGCGCTGATCGTGACCACCTTCGGCGGCCTGGCGATGCTGGTGGGCATGGTGCTGATTGGCAACGCCGCAGGCACCCTGCGGATCTCCGAGATCCTCGCCATGGCCCCGCAGCTGCTCGAACGCGGCGCCGTCGTGGACGTGGCCATTGTGCTGATGCTCATCGGCGCGGTGTCCAAATCCGCGCTGCTCCCGTTCCACTTCTGGCTCCCTGCCGCGATGGCCGCCCCCACGCCGGTCAGCGCCTACCTGCACGCAGCGGCCATGGTGAAGGCCGGCATCTACCTGGTGGCCCGGCTCGCTCCCGGATTCTCGGAATCCACCTATTGGCACGCCGTCGTGCTCGTCCTGGGCCTCTCGACCATGTTGCTGGGCGGCTGGCGCGCACTGCGCCAGTACGACCTGAAGCTGATCCTCGCGTACGGAACCGTCAGCCAGCTCGGCTTCCTGACCCTGGTGGTGGGACTGGGCAACCGGGAAGCCGCCGTGGCCGGGCTCGGCCTGCTGCTGGCCCACGGCTTCTTCAAAGCGACCCTGTTCCTGGTGGTGGGCATCGTTGACCACCAGTCGGGGACCCGGGACATCCGCAAGCTCTCCGGCATCCACCGCTCCTCTCCGCAGCTGTTCATCGTGGCCCTCATCGGCGCCGCGTCCATGGCCGGAGTGGCGCCCCTGCTCGGCTTCGTGGCCAAGGAATCGGTCTACGAGACCTTCGTCCACTATGCCGAGAAGCAGGGAACCGCCGGGGCGGCAGTGCTGCTGGCCGGCGTCGTCATCGGCTCCATCCTGACTTTTGCCTACAGCGCCCGCTTCGTCTGGGGCGGTTTCGCCACCAAGCCCAACGCCAAGCCCACCGCCTTCAAGCCGGTGCCGTGGACCTTCCTCGCCGCGCCCGGCATCCTGACCGTCGTAACCGTGGTCTTCGGCCTGTGGCCGGCACCGCTGGACGCAGCCATCGCCTCCTACGCGGACCTGTACCCGGCCGACGGCAGCCCCACTCATCTGGCCCTGTGGCACGGCTTCACCACCGCACTGCTGCTGACCGTCATCACCATCGGAGCCGGGCTGCTGCTGTTCTGGCAGCGGATCCGGGTGGAACGGCTGCAGGGACGCTTCACCGCCCCGCTGGACGCCGAACGCTCCTACCGCGGGATTATCGGCGTGCTCGACGACGTCGCGGTCTGGGTCACCGGACGCACCCAGCGCGGTTCGCTGATGTTCTACCTCTTCGTCATCCTGTCGGTGGCGGTCGTGACTCCGCTTTTCGCGCTCATTGTCCGCGACGCGCCGCTGCCGGACCAGTTCCACTGGTTTGATTCGCCGCTGCAGGCAGTGATCGGCGTCGGCATCATCCTGGGGGGCCTCGCCGCTGCCCGCGCCAACAAGCGGTTCCTGGCCGTGCTCATGGTCAGCGTCACCGGCTACGGAATCGCCCTGATCTTCGCCCTGCAGGGCGCGCCGGACCTGGCCCTGACCCAGATGCTGGTGGAAACCATCGTCCTGGTTGCCTTTGTCCTGGCGCTGCGTTCCCTGCCGGCCCGGCTCTGGAAGCGCGAACCGGCCGGACACCGCATGCTGCGCGCCCTGCTCGGCATTGCCTTCGGCGGGACCATGGTGGTCCTGGCCATGACGGCAATGGCGTCCCGCGTGGCGGAGCCCATTTCCCTGGCCTTCCCCGACCTCGCCTACGAGGTGGGCGGCGGCGCCAACATCGTCAACGTCACGCTCGTCGACATCCGCGCCTGGGACACCTTCGGGGAGATCTCGGTGCTGGCCATGGCCGCCACCGGCGTTGCGTCGCTGATCTTCGTGCGCGGCCGCGGCGACAAGCGCCGCCGGGCAGAGGGCGTCGCCACCGGATCCGTGGACCGCGGCCGCGAACACTTCGCGTCCTCCGGCCGCCAGGAGGCCACCCTCGCGATGGCACGGAAGTTCTCCAGCGTCAGCCGCGACGCCTGGCTCGTCGCCGGGCGGACCCTCGCTCCGGAACGGCGTTCCATCATCTTCGAGGTAATTACCCGCCTGCTGTTCCACTCGGTGATCCTGTTCTCCATCTATCTCCTGGTGGCCGGGCACAACATGCCCGGCGGCGGCTTCGCCGGGGGACTCATGGCCGGACTCGCCCTGACCATCCGCTACCTGGCCGGCGGCCGGTTCGAACTGGCCGAAGCAAGCCCGGTCAGCGCCGGCCTGCTGCTCGGCGGCGGGCTGGGCCTGGCCGGACTGTCGGCCGCCGCGCCGCTGGTCTTCGGCGGACAGGTCCTGCAGAGCGCCATCATCAAGTTCACCTGGCCCATTTTCGGCGAGGTCAAGTTCGTGACCTCCACGATCTTCGATATCGGCGTGTACCTGGTGGTGGTCGGGCTGGTGCTGGATGTCCTGCGCAGCCTGGGCTCCGAAATCGATGAACGCAGCGAAGGCGGCTCCTCCGACGACGAGGAGACGATCGAGCCCGAACCCGAAATACCCAGCCGAGAAGAGGAGGAGGTGGCCCGATGAGCGTGAACATCACCTTCATGGTAATTATGGGAGCGCTGTATGCCTGCGGGATCTACCTGCTCCTGGAACGCAGCCTGACCCGCGTGGTGCTGGGACTGACCATGCTCACCAACGCCACCAACATCCTGCTGCTCTCCACCGGCGGCTTCCAGGGCCTGGCTCCGCTGTTCAGCGCCGACATTGCAGCGGAAGACTACAACGATCCGCTGCCGCAGGCCTTCATCCTGACGTCCATCGTGATCTCCTTCTCCGTGACCGCGTTCATGCTCGGCATCATCTACCGGTCCTGGGTGCTGAGCCGCCAGGACGAGGTCCAGGACGACCTCGAGGACCGCCGCGTGGCAAGCCAGAGCAGCTTCGACGCGGAGGACGACGCCGACGTCCCCGAGGACACCACCGAATTCACCCCGCCCGAAGAGGCTGAAGAGGCGCCCGGATCCCTGCGCGCCTCCGGTCAGAGCACCAGCCCGGAGGCCAAGGAATGAACACCGTAAGTCTGGCTCCGCTGGCCGTGGTCCTGCCGTTCTTCGGCGCGGCCCTTGCCTTCATCCTGATCCGCCACACCCGCGCCCAGCGCATCATCAGCGTCACCATCCTGTCCGTGACGCTGCTCCTGGAAGTCATCCTGCTGTTCTCCATCTGGGAGACGGGAGCCCAGGCCGTGAACCTGGGCGGCTGGCTGCCGCCGGTCGGCATCACTATGGTGGTGGACCAGTTCTCCGCCCTGATGCTGGTCGTCTCCTCTGCCGTCAGCCTGGCGGTGCTGATCTACGCAGCGGGGCAGGGCATGACCGACGGTGACGAAGACGGTCCGATCTCGATCTTCCATCCGACCTACCTCATCCTGGTTGCCGGAGTGTCCAACGCCTTCCTGGCCGGGGACCTCTTCAACCTGTACGTGGGCTTCGAAATCCTGCTCACCGCGAGCTACGTGCTGATGACCCTGGGCGGAACCACTGCACGCATCCGCGCCGGCATCACCTACGTGGTGGTCAGCGTGGTCTCCTCGCTGCTGTTCCTGATCACCATCGCCATGATTTACGCGGCCACCGGCACCGTGAACATGGCGGACCTGGCGGTGAAGCTGCAGGACCTGGACCCCGGCACGCAGCTGATGCTGCACCTGATGCTGCTGGTCGCGTTCGGAATCAAGGCCGCAGTCTTTCCGCTGTCCTTCTGGCTGCCGGACTCCTATCCGACGGCTCCGGCGCCGGTCACCGCGGTGTTCGCCGGGCTGCTGACCAAGGTGGGCGTCTACGCCATGGTCCGCACCGAGACGCTGCTCTTCCCCGGCGACCGCATCAACACCCTGCTGATGGTGGTGGCGGGACTGACCATGGTGGTCGGCATCCTGGGTGCCCTGGCACAGACCGACATCAAGCGAATGCTCTCCTTCACATTGGTCAGCCACATCGGCTACATGGTGTTCGGCCTGGCCGTGGGATCGGTGATCGGCATCGGCTCCGCGGTGTTCTACGTGGTCCACCACATTACGATCCAGACCTCCCTGTTCCTGGTCACCGGCCTGATCGAGCGCCGCGGCGGCACCGCCAACATGGACCGGCTCGGCGGTTTGGCGAAGCTCTCACCGCTGCTGGCCGTGCTGTACTTCATTCCGGCCATCAACCTGGGCGGGATTCCGCCGTTCTCGGGCTTCCTCGGCAAGCTCGGACTCCTGGAGGCCGGCGTCGACCTGGGCACTCCGCTGGCGTACACCCTGGTGGGGGCCAGCGTGCTGACCAGCCTGCTGACGCTGCTGGTGATGGCCCGGGTCTGGAACCGTGCGTTCTGGCGGACACCTGAAGACGCCGTTCATCCGGACCCGATCCTGCTGGCGACCGGCGACGACGGGTCCGCAGTGCGCCACTCCGGCGAGGTCACCGAGAAGTCAACGGGCAAGTTCTCCGGCCGCGGCGCCGTCGACCTGCTGCCGCGCACCATGGTGTATCCCACCGTGGGCCTGGTGGCGCTCGGCGTCTCACTGACCGTCCTGGCCGGTCCGCTGTTCTCGCTCAGCGACGACGCGGCGCAGGATCTGCTGGACCGCACACCGTACATTGAAGCCGTTCTGGGAGAGGGGGCAGGCCAGTGACCCGCAGGGCCCAAATGCGCAACCGGCCGCGCGTGCCGCTGCTCAAGGAAATCCCGCTGCTGATCTGGCTGGTGTTCCTCTGGGGCGCCCTCTGGCAGGACTTCAGTGCCGGCAACCTGATCTTCGGCGCCGCGATTGCCTTCGTCGTGGCCAACATCTTCTACCTGCCGCCGGTGGAGCTCAGCGGCCGGTTCAATCCGATCTACGCCCTGGGCTTCGCGGTCCGGTTCTTCTACAAGCTGGTCCACGCCAGCTTCGAGGTGCTCTGGCTGTCCATCACCAAGGGTCCGCACATCAAGAATGCAGTGGTGGGCGTGAAGCTGCGCAGCCACTCGGACCTTCTGGTCACCGCCACCGGGCACGCGCTGTCGCTGATTCCGGGTTCCCTGGTGGTGGGGGGGGGG